>JAILDK010000071.1 GCA_024689485.1 Fibrobacter sp. | reverse complement strand
TTTAGACGAAGCGACCGCCTACGCAGATCCGGAAAACGAACTGGAAATCGAAAAAGCGATTTCGAAAATGATTCAAGGCAAAGTTTTGATCGTCATCGCACACCGCCTTTCCACTATTCAAAATGCGAATTCCATTCTCGTCATCGAAAACGGAACGCTGGCGGCTAGCGGAACTCACCAGGAACTTCTCGAAAAGAGTCCGCTCTACAAATCCATGTGGGACAAGCACACATCTGCTTCTGAAAATCAGGAGGTGCATCATGTTTAAGACTCTCCGCCGCGTGATCAATCTTTACGGCGTCCACAAGAAGCGCATTTATCTCGGTCTTGTTTGCAGTTCGCTGAATGCCGTGTTCAGTTCTTTCACCATCATGGCGTTCCTCTGGGTATTGCTGCATATTCAAAATCTGACGATGACCATCATCTGGCAGACTGTAGCGATTCTCGCTGTGACCGTTATCGGCAAGACCGTTCTCAAATTTTTAATGAACATGTTTCTTTTGGCTTCGGGCTATATCGTTTTCACAGACAAACGCCTTGAACTCGGAGACAAATTGAAGACAGCGCCCATGGGATATTTTTCAAAAGAATCCCTCGGTCGCATCAACAATACGATTACGACTTCAATGGCAACTCTCGAAGGCTTTGCTCCGATGGCCATTGAAACCGTTGTCGGCGGCATTTTGCAAGCTCTAGCCGTTTGCATCTTCCTGATGTTCTTTAACTGGAAACTCGGACTGATCGCGACAGCGGGCGTTCTGGTAAGTATGCTGTTCTTGAAAAAGATTCAAAAGAACGGCGAAGAACTCGCCCCCAAGCGTTACGCAACCGTTGAAAAAGTGACGAACGATGTTTTGGAATTCATCCGCGGCATTGCCGTCATCCGTTCGTTCGGAAGAAATTCCAGTTCCGATTTAGACGACTCCTTTGAAGATTACCGGAAGATGAACACAACGCTTGAAAAGAAAACCCTGGTTCCGATGGGATTTTTTAGAGCGACTCTGGAAATCTTTAGCGGAATCGTCGCTCTTGCCGCAGCTCTGATGACTTATTTCGGACAGTTGGAATTTTCTTACGGCGTCATGTTCATCCTTTCGTCCTTCATTATCTACGGTCAAATGGAAATGCTCGCGACAGGAGCCTTTTTGTTGGAACAGATCGAAGCTTCTCTGGACAACATGAACGAAACCTATGCAGTTCCTGTTTTGAAGGGCAATGGAGAAAAAGTTCCTGAAGACTTTACGATCGAAGTCAAGGACGTCCACTTTGGTTACGACAAGAAGCCCGTGTTGCAAGGAATTTCTGCGAAGATTCCGCAAAAGTCCACCTGCGCGATTGTCGGCTATTCGGGCAGCGGAAAAACGACCCTTTGCAATTTGATCGTGCGCTTTTGGGATGTAAATTCGGGAAGCATCACTTTTGGCGGCACCGACATTCGAAAGTTAAACCCCGACGAACTGCTTTCCCACTTTTCGATGGTTTTCCAAAACGTTTTCCTGTTTAACGACACGATTGAAAACAATATCAAGTTCGGCATGCAGAACGCAACCCATGAACAAGTCGTGGAAGCGGCAAAACGCGCTCGTTGCCATGAATTCATCGAAGCCCTTCCAGATGGTTACAATACGATCGTCGGAGAAGGCGGCAATTCGCTTTCGGGCGGTGAAAAGCAACGCATATCCATCGCTCGCGCTTTGCTCAAAAATGCTCCGGTCGTCATTTTGGACGAAGCGACTTCTTCGCTTGATCCTGAAAATGAAGCGGAACTTTTGGAAGCGATTGACGAACTCACCCGCGGAAAAACGGTCATTTCGATTGCGCACCGTTTGAATACGGTTCGTAAAGCAGATCAAATTTTGGTTCTCGATCAAGGCAAAATTGTTCAATCCGGCAAACATGCAGAACTCTGCAATGTAGACGGAATCTACAAACGCTTCTTAGACATCCGCCGGTCCTCTGCGGGCTGGAACATTTCCTAAAAAAGGCTCAAAAATGGAAAAAACTCTAGAGGAACGCTGGTTCCCCTTCTCCACTTACGGTTTAAA
>JAILDK010000070.1 GCA_024689485.1 Fibrobacter sp. | reverse complement strand
TTTAGACGAAGCGACCGCCTACGCAGATCCGGAAAACGAACTGGAAATCGAAAAAGCGATTTCGAAAATGATTCAAGGCAAAGTTTTGATCGTCATCGCACACCGCCTTTCCACTATTCAAAATGCGAATTCCATTCTCGTGATTGAAAATGGAACGCTTGCGGCTAGCGGAACTCACCAGGAACTCCTCGAAAAGAGTCCGCTGTACAAATCCATGTGGGATAAGCACACATCTGCTTCTGAAAATCAGGAGGTGCATCATGTTTAAGACTCTCCGCCGCGTGATCAATCTTTACGGCGTCCACAAGAAGCGCATTTATTTCGGTCTTGTTTGCAGTACGCTGAATGCCGTGTTCAGTTCTTTCACCATCATGGCGTTCCTCTGGGTATTGCTGCATATTCAAAATCTGACGATGACCATCATCTGGCAGACTGTAGCGATTCTTGCGGTGACCGTTATCGGCAAGACCATTCTCAAATTTTTAATGAACATGTTTCTTTTGGCTTCGGGCTATATCGTTTTCACAGACAAACGCCTTGAACTCGGAGACAAATTGAAGACAGCGCCTATGGGATATTTTTCAAAAGAATCCCTCGGTCGCATCAACAATACGATTACGACTTCGATGGCAACTCTCGAAGGCTTCGCTCCGATGGCCATTGAAACCGTTGTCGGCGGCATTTTGCAAGCTCTAGCCGTTTGCATCTTCCTGATGTTCTTTAACTGGAAACTGGGCCTCATCGCGATACTCGGCATTCTCATCAGCATGCTGTTCTTGAAACAAGTTCAAAAGAACGGCGAAGCTCTTGCTCCCAAGCGTTACGCGACCGTAGAAAAAGTCACCAATGATGTTTTAGAATTCATCCGTGGGATTGCCGTCATCCGTTCGTTCGGAAGAAATTCCGGTTCGGATCTAGACGACTCCTTTGAAGATTATCGGAAAATGAATACGACGCTTGAAAAGAAGACTCTTGTTCCGATGGGATTCTTTAGAGCGACTCTGGAAATCTTTAGCGGAATTATTGCACTGACCGCAGGCCTGATGACTTATTTCGGTCAGATGGAATTTTCTTACGGCGTCATGTTCATCCTTTCCTCCTTTATCATCTACGGTCAAATGGAGATGCTTGCGACGGGAGTCTTTTTGTTAGAGCAACTTGAAGTAGCCCTCGACAACATGGACGAAACTTATGCAGTTCCTGTTTTGAAGGGCTCTGGCGAAAAAGTTCCAGACGACTTTTCAATCGAAGTCAAAGACGTCCACTTCGGCTACGACAAGAAGCCCGTGTTGCAAGGAATTTCTGCGAAGATTCCGCAAAAGTCCACCTGCGCCATCGTCGGCTATTCGGGCAGCGGAAAGACAACTCTTTGCAATTTACTGGTACGCTTTTGGGATGTGAATTCGGGAAGCATCACTTTTGGTGGCACGGATATTCGAAAGCTAAACCCTGATGAATTACTTTCGCACTTCTCGATGGTTTTCCAAAACGTATTTCTGTTCAACGACACAATCGAAAACAACATCAAGTTCGGCAAGCAAAACGCGACCCATGAAGAGATCGTGGACGCAGCAAAACGCGCTCGTTGCCATGAATTCATTGAAGCCCTTCCAGACGGTTACAATACGATTGTCGGCGAAGGTGGAAGTTCCCTTTCGGGCGGAGAAAAGCAGCGCGTCTCCATTGCACGCGCCTTGCTGAAAGACGCGCCCATCGTCATTTTGGACGAAGCGACTTCTTCGCTTGATCCTGAAAATGAAGCGGAACTTTTGGAAGCGATTGACGAACTCACCCGCGGGAAAACGGTCATTTCGATTGCACACCGTCTGAATACGGTTCGTAAAGCAGATCAAATTTTGGTTCTCGATCAAGGCAAAATTGTTCAATCCGGCAAACATGCAGACCTCTGCAATGTAGACGGAATCTACAAACGCTTCTTAGACATCCGCCGGTCCTCTGCGGGCTGGAACATTTCCTAAAAAAGGCTCAAAAATGGAAAAAACTCTAGAGGAACGCTGGTTCCCCTTCTCCACTTACGGTTTAAA
>JAILDK010000081.1 GCA_024689485.1 Fibrobacter sp. | reverse complement strand
AATAACTCAGAACATCCCTTCTACAGTAGAACACTCTCCTCAAAGTCTCTGCTAATTGACAACTGCTAATTAATAATTGACCACCACGCCAATGAACCCCGGAACCGCTGCCACTTTCACACGGGAAGACTCATGCAATTTCAACACGAGAAAGCTCGAAGCGGACCCCACCAAAGCGCCCACGATTACATCCGTCGGAAAATGTTTACCCGCCGCAATCCGCATCACACCGACAGTCGTCGCCGCGGCTAAAGTTCCACCCCAAACGAGCGGCACATACGCGGAATTCGGATACTTTTCCATAAACCAAAGACTGCTAAAGACCGCAATCGAAAATGCAGCTCCCGTATGCCCCGAATAAAACGCGCCCCAAGACTCCCCACGGCTTCTGTCCGCATCCGAACGGTAAATTTCCGGACGTCCCCAAAGCCGCGTACTGCGCACGATCAAGTTCAAACTGCTCTGCCACAGGGTAATTTCGGCAGCGGTCAAAAAGAAGGTCATCGCTTCGCTTGCGGAAGACTTTCCAAGGGCAAGCTCTACCGATTCAAAACCCAACGGAAAAGCGATCAGCGCATAGAGGCTCCAATCACTGACAAGATCAAAATTCGGATGGTAGGTTCCTGCAAAAGGCTTATCCCACGGCAAGAGTTCATCCTTGGAAGGTTCTCCCGACCGCGGCTCCATTTGCGAATACGTGTACTGCGAAAGCACATAAGCTCCCACCCCCAATGTGAGAATCGGAGCGTCCACCGTCCACGACAGCGCATAAGGAGACTCTTCCGCCACGGCTTTCGTCCCCAGTGCAGCGGACAAAATCCATGCAAAAAAGAGCATATAAGCATTAAACTTCATCATAAAAAAGATAAATTTAATTTCATGCAAGAAAAAACCGAAAATCTGGAGCCGCTCAAGCCGAACCTGGACCTTTTCAACGCGATTTCCGACGAAACACGCCTGAAGATCCTGATGATCCTCTCGCATTCGGAATTTACGGTGAACGAACTCAAGGAAGTTCTCGACATTCACCAGTCGAATGCCAGCCGCCATTTGTCCAAACTTTCCGCCTGCGGACTTTTGAAGGACCGCCGCGAAGGGACAAAGGCTTTTTACGGTCTTTCGGACGACCTTTACATGAGCAGCAGTCTCTACGACATGATTTCCAAGGCTTGGGAACAACTTCCCGACTTGGCGGTCGTCGAAAGCAAGGTCGAAGAGCTCCTGGTTTCGCGTCGCAACAATTACTCGGCCAAATTCCACAAGCTTTCCGAAGCCGGTGGAAGCCTCCGCGCCCAGATTTCCCTTTTCGCCCATTTGATGGTGCAGTTCGACCATGCGATCGACATCGGATGCGGTGAAGGTGGCGATCTGAGCTTTATGCTCGCCGGTCGCTGCAAAAAAGTGACCGCGATCGACATCAGCGAATCGACCGTCAAAGGCGTGAACGAAATGGCTCGGAACCGCGGATTTTCAAACATCAAGGCCCTTTGCGCCGACATGCGAAAGATTCCCCTGCCAACGGGATGCGCAGACCTCGTTTTGATGAGCCAGGTTCTGCACCACGCCCCGAGCCCTCAGGAAGCCTTGGCCGAAGCCATCCGACTCCTAAAACCGGGCGCCACACTCGCCCTGCTCGACCTCGCCGAACATCACGAAGAGGAACTCCGCGAAACCCACGGGCATCTCTGGCTCGGCTTCAGCGAGGAACGCATCCGCTTCCTTTTGCAGAACCAGCCTTGCGAAATCGTGGAAACGGAAATCATCCAAAGCGAAATTTCCGAAGAGAAGAAGCTCCCCGCCATCTGCATTATCGTGAAAAAAATCGGGTAACCGCTTTCTTTTTAGCCGTTTTTTAAGTAGATTGAACTTGTAATCAAGGAGTCATCTATGGGAAAAATCATTAAAGTTTTGGGCATTGTTGTGGTATTCTTGCTCTCTCTGTTCTCGATTTACCACATTATCCAGTCCCGCGCACTCGATGAAAATGCAGCGGATTAAAGCTGTTTCATAAAGTCATTCACAAGACCGCACCTCACAAGGGTGCGGCTTTTTTTTACCTTGCGGAATATGCAAAAAGATACACTGAAAAAATTCGGAGCCTATGCCGGCATCGGCATTGCCTTCTTCATTCTTCTTCTCTTTGTTTTCCGCGCGTTCGTTTTCGATGCGAATACGCTGATGTTGAATTCCGACCAGTTGAACGGTATCGGCAGTAAAGTGGTCCGCGCCCAGAGCCTTGTGCTTTCGGAATGGGACGACAGCCGCCTCGGCGGCGTTCCGACGATCGACGCCTTGTTCGGCGATGCCTACCATCCGCTCGTGCTGGTAGAATTTTTGACGGACCCAGCCCGAGCCGTGGGATTCAAGTTTATTCTGATCGTCTGGGTCGCCTTCCTTTCGGCGCTCGCCTTGGCGAAATCTTTGACGGGAAGCCTTGCCTGGGGAACCCTGTTCGGATTCTTGTACGCCTTCTCGCCGCAGTACTTTAGCTACGTCTATGGCGGTCACGACGGCAAGATGATGGTTTTTGCAGTCGCTCCGCTTGCGATTCTCGCTATTCGAAAGATCATTCGCGAAGGCAGCATCGGCTACTTTGCAATCTTTGTGCTTTCCGTCGTCTGGATGATTCTCGGTTCGCACTTGCAGCTTACCTACCTGTTCCTCTGGGGTGCAGGCTTTTATGCGCTTTTTGAAATGCTCGCCCTTTCGGCCAGCTGGAAGACCCGTTCCTTGCGTTTGGGGATAACCGCCGGAGCCTTGGCGATTGCGCTCGGCATTTCCGCATTCCAGATCATTCCGCCGTATCTTTATACGACCACGGAATCGGTCCGCGGCACAGGCGAAAAGACGAACTACGGTCACGCGAGCAGCTGGTCCATGCACCAGGAAGAACTCGCCGGCATGCTCATTCCGGGCTTTATCGGCGCCGATGTTTACGAACAAAAACAGGGTGCAGCAGGGCTTGAACTTTCCGGAAGTTCGCTCATCAGCATTCCTTATGCCGACATGCAAAAGGCGCACATTCAAAGTTCGCCGTTCTACTGGGGGCATAACCCGTTCAAATTGAACCACGACAGCGCAGGAATCGTTCTCACGTTCCTCGCCTTCCTCGGACTTTTTGTGCGCAAGAGCCGCCGTGCGGCCGCCTTCTGGTTTGTCGGAGCCGCCGTTGCGCTTTCCTACGCGATGGGCGTCCATTCCCCGCTCTTTAAGCTTTGGTTTGCGATTGTTCCGGGCATGAAGAGCTTCCGCGCTCCGAGCATGGCTATGTTCTGGCTTCCGCTGCTCATGACGATGATGGCGGCCCCGGTGGTAACATCCCTCAAGGATGCGGCCAACCGCCGAGCGATCAAAGCGGGCTTTGTGATGTTCCTCGTTCTTTTGGTGATCGTTTGCGCGTCCCGTTTTGCGTGGACTTCTGTCCTTGGCCTTGCGGGATTTACCCTTTCGATCGTTTACGGCTTAGCCCTTGTCGCCGTTTTGAACATTCTCGACCGCAATGTTCCGTTTAAGGTTCAGGAATTTGCCAATGCGTTCAAGCTCAAATTCCAAGGATCTTCCAAGCTTGAAATCGGCGCGATCTTTGCCCCCTTCCTGCTCACGGGATGCTTCTTCCTTTCGAACCAGAACCTTCTTTCGGACCCGGTGACTTCGGGCTACTTCAAAGCCTTGAACGAAACCGTGATGAACTTCACCGCCGGAACGATCATTCCGAGCTTTGTCCTCACGCTCATCGCGACCGTCGCTGTCTTCTTCGTTTTGAGTTCCAAACTCGACGGTTTGAAAAAAGCGGCTATCGTCGGAGCCGTCGCTGCGATTGAACTTTACACGATCAACGGCGCCTTCATCCAGAACGTCGATTACAGCGATTACGTGCAGCCGAAGAATCCGGTCGTGCGCAGCATCCAGGCAGAATACCCGGATTCGCTGAACCGTCCGCGCGTCCTTTCGCTGTCCCGCAGCCAGGCTTTAAGCGGCAACGCTTTCCCGCTTTACGGCATGCGAAATGCAGACGGTTTCCACGATAACGAACTTGCAAGCTACCGTCTTTTCCGCGGCGGTCAGGGCAATGAAAATTACATGTACAACATCAACCAGGTCGCTCAGGGTCAGGCAGAAAACGCTTTCCTCGACCTGATGAATATCGGCGATGTCATCTTCGATACCCGCGCCGGTACCCAGTACATTCCGCTCAAGGATCATCAGAGCGAAGGTCACCTCTACGGTCACTACGTCGTTTTGAGCGATTCCCAGGCGGTCAAGGCTCTCCGCGAAGGCTTCGATTACAAGAATACGCTCATCCTTTCCGAAGAACCGTCCGAAAGCTTTACGCAGTCCGCATCCGTGAATGGCCATGCGAAAATCACCGCAAAGCCGAAGATGGACGACATCACCTACCAGGTTTCTTCTGACAAGCCTGCATTCCTGCTTTCTTCGGGAAACTTCCACCGCTACTGGAAGGCTACCGTCAACGGAAAGCCCGCCAAGGTTTACAAGGCTTTCGGAACGCTCCGCGCTGTCGCTGTACCGCAAGGCACTTCTACTGTCCGCCTCGAATACAAGTCCGACGCGGTCCGCGGATCTTTAGCCCTTGGCCTTGTCGCCTGCCTCATCTTCGTCGGATCGATCGCTGTCGCGGTCGTTTTGAAGAAGCGTTCGGCAAAGGCTGCAAAGGTGAGCGCTTAAAACAATTTCCCAGCTTTCA
>JAILDK010000054.1 GCA_024689485.1 Fibrobacter sp. | reverse complement strand
GCAGGATCTTCTTGCGGAAACATTTTGATTTCGGGCGGTTTTATATCGGCGATTGGTGGCGGATCCTATGGTTCTGCGGGTATCGGTGCCGGTGGTGCTGTGCTCAGCGAATCCAGTTGCGGTAATATCGATATTTTGATTAGTGTTGCCCGTGTCATGGCGGTTCAGAACAAGTCCTTTGAAGGCACAACGGTGGGCGGGTATAAGGGCTCTACCTATGGAACCGTTACCGTGGCAGGTGTTGTTCAGGACTCCATCAAAGACAGCATCTACATCTTTGAAACCTATACCATCGCCTTGCACGCAAACTATGGCTCCGATTCCGTGGCGCTCCAGAATATGATCATCGGTACGGGAGTGACAAAACTCATGGATTCTCCCTTTAACCGGGAAGGGTACACCCTTAAAAACTGGACGACAGAATCGGACGGCAGCGGTACCGCTTATAGCAAAAATACGGCGTTGTCGAACCTTTCAGAAACCGCCGGCGACACGGTTCATCTGTATGCCCAGTGGGCAGCGAATTCCTACACGGTTACCTTTGACGAAAACCATGAGGAATCCGGTGACGGCTCCATGGAAGATCAGAACTTTACCTATGACGTAGCAGGCAACCTGAACGCAAATGAATTTATCCGATTCGATTATGTCTTCGGCAACTGGAATACGGCTGCGGACGGTAGCGGTTCTGTGTACGCCGACAAGGCCTCCGTCAAGAATCTTTCTGCAACGAACAAGGACACGGTCGTTCTTTACGCCCAGTGGCTAAAGCCCTTGAGCCACTCCGACATGATTGTCCCGTTTATCGATGAACAGGTTTATACAGGTTCTGCCATCACCCCCAAAATTTTGGTTTACGACGGCGAAACGCTTTTGACAGAAAATGTCGATTACGAATTGACTTTCGCAAACAATGTGGAGCCGGGAACGGCGACAGTGACTCTGAAGGGCCTTGGAAATTATGCCGGCGAAGTGACAATTTCGTTTGAAATTGTGGAAGAGACGACAACGATTCGTCAAAAGCAAAGCCCTAGAATCCGCGTCAAAGCGGGCAAACGCTTTGATTTGATCGGTCGCAGACGCTAGGAACCTAGGCTCTCACGCTTTGTCCCCTTGGTGCACTCCTTGGAATTTTCTATTTTGAGGCTCGTAAAATACAAGGGGATGTTATGAAAAAAAGATTCACGGCACAGATTTGGGGGGTGACCGCGCTTCTTGCGACAGCTCTGTTTGCGCAAGAAGGTTCGGACGTAGCTCCGGAAAAGGATTCGCTTGCGACTGTACAAGATACGGTCGCTGTTGCAGATTCTGCAGCAGCGGACTCGGTGGCAGCAGATTCCGCGGGCGTCCTTCAAATGTCTTCGATGTCGGAACTTCCGGCGGATTCGATCGTTTACGCGGCGGTCGATAGCCTTGCCCTGATGGAATCAGAAATTCAGCAGTCCTGCTCGGGCGAAACGGATGAAAGCCTTTGCGTGGAATGGATGAAGTCTCAGAGCTTTGCCACTTTGCAACGCTTGGATTCTCTCTTCTGCCAAAATCAGGAATCCATTCACGCTTGCAAAATTTACCTCGACAGCGTTCCGCGTGAAAAGCTCGGCCCGTATCTGCGTTCCCTCGATCAAAAGTTCCTGTTGGAATTCTACAAGGTTACAACGCTTGATACAGTTTACGACAAGCAAATGACCAAGGGCGAATGCTACCGCGATCTGAATGAAATTGTGAAGTCTTCCAAGCGTCGCATCGCCGATGCCGAAGAAGGCGATTCCCTGCAGTTTGAATTCGGCGCCTGTGCCTTTGACGATTCTAAAAAGTCGAAGCTCGCTTGCACCAAGATGCTCAACGCCTTTGCCAAGGATCGCAAAAAACAGTGCGCCACGGAAGTCGTGCTCAAGGAAACGCGCGAAAAGTTTGAACACCGTGAACAGGTCAAGCTCTTTGACCGCAACATGGACGCGCTCTGGGCGGGCCTTTGGAATTTGGACTGGTTCGACCGCGATTCCAACTGGGTCGAAGACATGAAGTTCTTGCAGAGCAAGGGCTACGGCTACTCGGAAGAAAACCTGGTGGAACAGATTCGCACGGGCTTCCAAAAGACCGATGACGTTTGGAACTTCTTGCTCTTGAACGCTTGCTCCGTTTACCCGACGATCGACGATGCTTACGAAAAGCGCGTCTCGTTTAGGCTCTTCGACTGCGACAAGCTCTTTGAAATGCACAAGACTTCTTGTGACGGCTCCGTGCAAAAGAAGAGCGTCGCCCGCACCATGAACGGCTTACAGGCGAGCGAATTCGTTTGCGACGCGGAACAGCACCGCTGGCGCCTCGAAAGCGATAACGAAAAAATGTTCGGCCTTTGCACCGAAAAGAACGCCGGCGCCGAAAAGAAGACTTCTCACGGTACCGTCATCTGCGACAAAAACTGGAAAATGCTCAGCAAGGCAGACACCTGGGACCGCGATTTCTCGGGCAAGGGTCTGGTGAAGGGAAAGTTCCGCCCGAAGCGCACATACTTTAAGGATTCTCGCGACGGCAAAATCTACCGCGCCGTAGAAGCGGGCGATCAGGTTTGGATGGCGACGCATTTGAATTACAGCACCCTTTGGGGAAGCAAGTGCGCCGAAGGCTCCAAGGAACAGAGCTGCACCACGCTCGGACGTCTTTACAACTGGGAAACCGCCAAGCACGTTTGCCCGGAAGGTTGGCACTTGCCGGATTCCACGGAATGGACCAAGCTTTACACCTATCTCCGCGGCCGCGCTCACGCAAACCAGGCGAACAAGCTTTTGACTTCGGGAACCTTTGTATGGCAGGCTCCGAGAGGCGAAACTTCTGTTTACTATTGGCTTCCGAACCAGGATGACAAGGAAGAATATACCGCCGCAGAATCGATGCAGGGAAGCGTGGAATTTGGAGCCCGCTCCAACAAACACGAATACTACCCGGTCCGCTGCGTCCAGGATTATTAAGCGTTCAACTGAATTTTTCGACGCTTTTGATGCAAATAAAAAAGACCGCTCAATCGAGCGGCCTTTTTTTGAAAAATCAGATAGGAAGAATTACTTCTTAGCGCCCTGGTTCTTCACGGCGTTGATCTTCGCGTTGATCGCGTCCTGATCGCCGAGGTAGTGATGTTCGATCGGCTTGAAGTTGTCGTCGAGCGTGTAGACGAGAGGAACGCCAGTCGGGATGTTGAGACCGGTGATTTCGTCGTCAGAGATATTGTCGAGGTACTTCACGAGAGCACGGAGAGAGTTACCGTGAGCAGCGATGAGAACCTTCTTGCCAGCAGCGACGTCTTTCTTGATCACATTTTCCCAGTACGGGACAACGCGGTCGATCGTGATCTTGAGGGATTCGGTAAGCGGGAGATCCTTCGGATCTTCGTTCGCATACTTGGCTTCCTTCTGCGGATTGCGCGGATCGTCAGCTTCGAGAGCCGGCGGAGTGATGTCGAAGGAACGACGCCAGATCTTCACCTGGTCTTCACCGTACTTGGCTGCGGTTTCGGACTTGTTCAAGCCCTGGAGTGCGCCGTAGTGACGTTCGTTCAAACGCCAGTTCTTCACAACCGGAATCCATTCGAGATCCATTTCTTCGAGAACGTGGTTGCAGGTGTGGATTGCACGCTTGAGGAAAGAAGTGTAAGCGATATCGAAAGTGAAGCCGTCCTTCTTGAGGAGCTGGCCGCCGAGCTTGGCTTCCTTGTGACCGGTTTCGGACAGATCAGGATCGCTCCAGCCGGTGAACAAGTTCTTGAGGTTCCATTCGGATTCGCCGTGGCGGATAAGAACGATTTTGTAGCTCATTTTTATTTCCTTGTATTTTTCAAGTGGAATGATTTAGACAGGGAGAATATAAAAAATTTTCCCCGCTTCATTACTTCAGCAGAATTCTCTGCGTGTTCTGAATGTTCTGGGAGCTGGTCAGGCGGGCAATGTAGGCGCCCTGGTGCAGGCTCTGCAGGTCGATCGACTGCGAATTCGAATGAATCGGGAAGCTGCGAATCAGTTTGCCGTTCATGTCGAAAAGCTGGACCTTGGCGTTCTGAAGGCCGTTTGCGGTTACCTGCAAGGTGCGGCCGTAGAGCTTTAAGCCGGCGGAAATCGCGCTCGTGCGAGCCTGAATCGTGGGGATCGCGGCTTCGAGTTCGCCGATGTTGCCGTAAATCAGTCCGCGGCCAGCTGTGCTCATGTAGACGCGGCCGTAAACATTCCAGTCGCCGACGACGAATTTACCGTTCGCAGGTCCGCCGTACTGATGCGCGTCGTCGTTGATGCGTTCCCAGGTTTCACCCTTGTCCGTCGAGCGGTAAATGCCGCGGGGGCCGGCTTTGCCGTCGGTGCCGTTGGCGGCGCCCCACATGTAGAGCGTCGGGTAATCGGAACCTTCCGGAGCTTTACCAAGGCCGATCGAAAGGCAGGCGTCCATCGTGTACAAGCGCGTCCAGGTTTTGCCGCCGTCAGTCGAATGGGCAAGGCCGTTTGCGCTATAGCCGGAAGAGGTCCAGCTCTGTTCCGCGTCCATGCACATCCAAAGATCGCCTTCCACGTAAGGGTTCACGCGGAGCATGCCGTCGCCGGCGGCTTCTGCACCGTATTCGCCGGGGTTCGTCACGTCGGTCTTGGTGTCAGAAATCTGGGTGAAGGTTTTACCCGTATCGCTGCTCGCGTAGAACGCAGAGGTGTAACCGTTGCCCGGTAGAATGTAGAACTTGGCCGGGTTCTGACCGTCGGCAACCATGAGGCCGCTTTCGGCGCTTAAGCCTTCCACTTCGGTCCAGGTCTTGCCTTCGTCGACGGTACGGTAGAACTTGTTGCCGTTAAAGCCCGAGTTGATAAGGTAATTGTTTGGGCGCATCAAAATCACGCGGCCGTCTGTGCTCATGGCAAGTCCGCCGATGTCCGAGCCTACAGCGCCCGGGCTCTTGGTGGTGTCGAGAACGGTCCAGGTCTTGCCCATATCCTTGGAAAGCTGTACGAGTTCCGAAGTGATGCTCGTGGTGCCGCCGTTGCCGTCGTCCACGTTGTATTCGGTGCGTCTTCCGCTACGTACAACGTAACCGACGTTCCACGCGTGTCCCAAGGCGCCGCTACTGCCGGCCGCTTTGCTGTGGGCCGGAGAGGTCACCAGAATATCGTCGTAAGTGGCCCCATCATAGTCGTAGATCGCGGTCACAAGAGGTCCTCCCGGCATGCTTTCTGCAACCAGCGGAACCGTTTCTTCAATGCCCTTCGACATAAAGGTCCACATGGGAACTTCGGCGTCCACATCGTCCGTGCGGAACACACCGTTGCCCGAGCCGATCCAAACCTGCTTCGAGTCGAAGGGGTTGAATTCGACGGTGCCTGCCCAATGGATGTTTCCACCGCTGATCCAGCCGTTGCCATTCGTCGCACGGTTCGCTGTCGCCCAGCTCTGCGTGGTGCGCCAGCTCTTACCGCCGTCTTCCGAAATAAAAACTTCATCGCCCGCGTTCGTCGAACCGTCTTCCCAAACGTTTCCGCCACCGTAGAAGCCAAACGTCGAAAGTACCAAACGGTTCGCATCGTTCGGGTCAACAGAAATACCGCCGAAGCCGTAGCTGTAATACATTTCGTCACTGCGGGCGTAATAGGTTCCCGTGCTCGCATCGCGAATCGGGGAAATGTCTGTCCACGTTCCCGAAGAAAGATCGTACTTGTAAACGAGACCGCCCGAAATCGTACCGTCCGGGCCGTTACCGCCCGAGAAGGTGCCGAACAGGTAGCCGCCGGCAATCACCGCGCGCCAAGGCGTTTTTTCGGGAGCGCCGGAAACGGCGGTAAAGGTTTCACCACCGTCGGTACTCTTGTACAGCGAAGAAGTTCCCGAAGCCGTGCCGACGTAAACGTTCTTTGTTCCGCCGTTCGAAGCCTTGCCGCTGCTTGCGTCAAAAAGCACATAGCTAATGCCGATTTCCCCTGTGATCGAAGAACCGGAAAGGCTTTCGGTACCGGAAACAAGAGACCAGCTGACGCCCGCGTCGGTACTTTTGAAAAGTCCCGCAGTACGGCTACCGCAATAGAGAATATCGGAATTGTTCGGGTCCACCGCAAGCTTTTCGCCAGTCTGTCTGCCGAGGCCGTTGCCGTGGGCCTGGAACAGTGCCGTTACGTTGGTCGTATCAAAGGTATTGCCGTAATCGGAGCTGCGCAAAATCATGGTTTTGCCACCGCTAAAGTAGCTCGTACCGGCGAGAATGTAGAGCTTTGCCGAATTGTTCGGGTCGAGCGCCAAGGCTTCCGTTCCGTAAAGACCGCGGTCCTGTTCCGAAATCCAGTCCATCAGCGGAATCCATTTTCCGCTCGCCTTGTCCCAACGGTAAGCGCCGCCCACGTCGGTACGCGCGTAAACCAGATCTTCCTGCGTTTTACTCGTAATGATGCCGTCCACAAAGCCGCCGCCTTCAAAAACGACGTTGCCCCAGGAATATTCACTCGCGGCATCCGCTGCCCAAGCGCAAACAGCAAAGCCTGTGCTGAGAGTGGCTGCGAAAATTCGCATCAAAAAAGATTTTTTCATAAAACACACCTTTATTTTCTTTGGAATTTAAACTCATCTTTTGAAAATTGACGGCAAAAGGAGAATCTTCGCGTGTAAACGCTGTGAAAATTTGCATGGAATCACAGATTTCTTTAGGCGAACGAAACTTTTTGCACTAAAAAAAGAATTTTTTTAGGAAAATCGTTTTATTATTTTAAGAGGAGCGGAGTTTTTTATGGAACAGGATCGAGATTCAAAATTTGAATGTGAAAACTGCCAGCCGGAAGGCCGTTCGCCTCTTTGCAAAGGGGTGGCGATTGCTTTTGCGGTGCTGGTGTTGATTTATGATATTTCCCCGGTCGATCTGATTCCAGATGCGACGCCTGGTTTCGGTTGGATCGATGATTTTGCCGCGACTCTGATTGCGGGCTTGAATCTGTATCAGCGCTTTGCAAAGGATCCCAAATCGAAAGCGGTCAAGGTGGCGCGTTATGCCAAATGGATTCTCGGCATTGTGGCAATTCTTGTCGCCGTGGTTCTGATTGCTCTCTTTTTGATGGGAATCGTTTTGATTAAGGGCTAGTCCGGTTGTTTCAAAACATTCTGCAAAATCCTGTTGTTCAAAAACTTCGCAAATTCTTTCCCGCGGCCGCGTTCTTTGGCGGTTTCACGTGGGACTCCATTACACTTGGCAAGCTCGTTCAGACGACGGACTTGGCAATTCTCCTTTTGTACTATGTGGCGTCGCTTGTCTTTTTGCTGTTGCTCGCCGCAGAACCGGGTAAATTCTTAAATCGCACGTGGAGCGAAAAATGGCAGAACCGTTTTACCTATGCGGTGCAGTTCTGCTTTGGAAGCCTTTTCAGTGCGCTCGTCGTGTGCTACTTCAAAAGCAGCGGATCGTTTGGCGCCTTCTTTTTGGTGGCGCTTCTCGCGGTGTTCCTTGTGGCGAATGAATTTTTGCAGCAGAGCTATGCCAAGTTCGGATTTTCGCTTGCGCTCTTCAATTTGCTCGGGACGATGTACCTGAACTTTTTGATTCCGCACCTGGTGAACGGGATCGGCTTCTTCTGGTTCTTTGTCTCGGTCTTGATTTCTTTTGGAATCTGTTTTGGGGCGTTTAAACTTTCGCGCCGTCCGTCTAAGGTGCTGATTGCCCCGGTGGCGATTTCGGCGGCTTTGCTCGTCGCTTATCTTTTGAACTGGATTGCGCCTGTGCCGCTCGTGCTCAAGGACCAGAATGCCTGTACGGGATTTTCCAAGGATTATACGTGCTACGTCGATGAAAAGGGCTTTGTCGGCGGACTGAGCGTCTATTTGGGCTTTTCTCCGACGCTTTCGATTGTTGAAGGGGAAGGGGTAACCTTTGTGAGCGCGGTTTTCGCCCCGGCGAAGGTCGAAACGCAGCTGGAACACCGCTGGTATCATGAGAATCCGCAGTCGGGCAAGTATGAACTTTTGAACACGATTACTTCGGCGCGGATGACGACCCGGGGCAGTCGAGAAGAAGGTTTTCGCATTTATACCACGAAAAAGAACGTGCCCGAGGGTAAATGGAAGGTCGAAACCGCGGTCAAGGACGGCTCGGTCATCGGATCCAAGACTTTTTACGTCAAAAAAGTCCCGGAAAATGCCCCGAAAAGGGTCCTGTGGAAAATTCGCTGAGGTGTTTAGAACCTTCGAATTATGTAGATTGGTAGAACTATGAAAAAGCTCAGCCAAAGTCTAGAAGATTACCTGGAAGCGGTGCTCGTACTGCATTTGTCCAAGGGGGCGGTTCGCCTCAAAGACATTGCTGCGGAACTTCATGTTAAAGCTCCCTCCGCCGTTCGGGCTTTGGGCGAGTTAAAAGCTCAGGGTTACGTGGAACAGGAGCCTTATGGACTTGTGGAACTGACCCCGTCCGGCATGACCGCTGCCAAGTCGGTTCTTTGCCGTCACAAGCTCTTGCGCAGCTTCTTGGAACAGCTCGGCGTCCCTGCGGAAATCGCAAATGAAGACGCTTGCTCCATTGAACACGTCCTTTCTAGCGAAACTTTGGACCGAATTGCGTCCTTTGTCGAAAAAAACGCCAAGAAAAACGCCAAAAAGAAAGAATCCAAGAAGACCGCCTAGTCTAGTCGGCTTGGATTGTTGGATTTCGCCCTAACTCTAGAAATTCAAGGACTTACAGCGATTGTAAATCCTATTAAATACCTACGATTTATACTGGATTTAGTCTTGACTAATTGTTTAGCTCAAGCTAAATTTACGCTTGAAATTAGCCCAATCTAAGAACGCTAGTTCAAGCTAATTCAGATAGCGGTCGCTAAGATTCGGATCGGGCAATAACAACAGGAAACACTATGACAAAGACTTTTGGTTTAATCCTTGCATCTGCATTCGTTGCAGCTCCGCTTTTTGCTCAAGACGGTTATTACGAAGAAGAACCGGCCGCTCAGGAAGAAGTTCAGCAACAGGAATCTCAGCCGGCTGAAGCCCAGCAGGCTGCGACTGCTGCCGCTACGGAAGCTTCTGCTCCGGCCGCTGCAAGCGAAGGCCCGAAGTTCTCGATCGCTGGCGAAGTAGAATTCGAAGCCAACACGGATTACAAGAAGGTCGATCCGCGTGATGAAACGAACAACAATGCCGAAGAAAACAAGTGGTTCCACGATTACACTTCGACGTTCAACCTCGTGTTCAACGTCCAGTTCACGGACAAGTGGTCTGCAGAAGCGGCTATCTCCGCTGATGGCGACGGCACCGCTCCGGGCTTTGCTTATGATGGCGCTTTCATCCAGTATCAGCTGAGCGAAGGCTTTGCAATCAAGGCTGGTGACTTCACCTATGCAGAAGGCGCTTTCCGCTACTACGATTACGATGATCCGGGTGACTACGCAATCGGTATGACCGAACGCAATACCCGCGGTCTTGAATTGGATGCACACGGTCTTGTCGTGGGTCTCGGTTGGGGCCGTGATGATGACGACTGCACGGCTTCCGATGCTGGCTGCACCTCTTACGATTTCCATGTCGCTTATGAACTCGGCCTCGGCAATCACACGATCCGTCCGTATTTCAACTACAAGAGCTACCAGGTTGAATCGGGTAATAGCCTCCGCCTCGGTGTGACGGCTAACCTCGCTCTCGGTTCCATCGGTACCCTCCAGCTCGTTTACGGTTTGAAGTCCGACGCTCTCACCGAAGATACTCCGAAGATGACGCACGCTCTCGCTGCGGAACCGGAACTCAACTTCGGCAAGGTTGTTCTCAAGGCTACGGTCTTCAAGGCTTTCCTCGACGACGAAAATCCGACGAACCCGGAAGTCCCGGAACACATGTTCCTTTACGTGGAACCGGTCTTTGCCCTTTCCGAAAACTTGAATCTCGGAGCTCAGGTGGAATACCACTCGATGACCACCAATACCGATGCTGAACTCGGTCAGTTCTGGCTCGCTCCGAAGGCCTACTACACGGTTTCCGATAACTTCGGCTTTGACGGCTACTTCCGTATTTGCGTCCCGATGGGTGACGATTACGGTGACAGCGACGACATGTACTTGGTCGCTGGCGCTTCTGTCGCAATGTCGTTCTAATCCAATTTGGAGAAATCTGTGATGCCTTTAACTTTCTGCTCGATTGGTGAGATCTTTACGGTCAAACGCTTAAGCGGTGACAGTGCCGTGAAACAGCATTTGAACGAACTCGGTTTTAGTATTGGCACGCCGGTGACGGTCGTGGCAAGCCTGGGTGGTAACGTGATTGTGAAAGTGAAAGAATCGCGCATCGCTCTCGACCACAAGTTGGCTAGCCGCATTGTGGTGTGATTTTTAACTGCTTAGGAGAAATGATGAAAACTTTACGTGATGTACAGGTTGGCGAAACTGTGAAAGTCGCCAAGCTTCATGGTGAAGGTGCTCTGAAGCGTCGCTTGATGGACATGGGTCTTACAAACGGTGCAGAAGTGTACGTTCGCAAAGTCGCTCCGCTCGGGGATCCGGTGGAAGTGACGGTGCGTGGATATGAACTCAGCGTTCGCAAGGATGATGCAGAACGCGTTGAAGTGAAAGAAGCATAAGGAGCTTGGGAATCATGGCAACGACAATTGCTCTCGCAGGTAATCCGAACTGCGGAAAGACAACAATGTTTAACGCCCTGACTGGTGCAAAACAGTATGTGGGTAACTGGCCGGGCGTCACGGTGGAACGCAAGGAAGGCCGTCTTAAAAAGTCCAAGGACACGGTCATTACGGACCTTCCGGGTATTTATTCCCTTTCCCCGTACACTCAGGAAGAAGTCGTTTCTCGCGACTATTTGATGAGCTCTGCTCCGAACGTCATCTTGAACATCGTTGACGCGACGAACATCGAACGTAACCTTTACTTGACGACTCAGCTTCTGGAACTCGGCAAGCCGACGGTCATTGCGCTCAACATGATGGACGCTTTGAAGAAGTCCGGCGACACGCTCGACGTGCAGAAGCTTTCCGAAAAGCTCGGCGTTGTGATCGTCGAAACTCAGGCTCTTTACGGCAAGGGCGTTCAGGAAGCCGCTCAGAAGGCTGTGGAACTTTCCCAGTCCAAGGCGACGCAGGCCCAGGCAAAGTTCGCCGACGACGTCGAAAAGACGATTGCAGACGTGATCGCTCTTCTTCCGGCTTCGATCGAAGAAAATCTCAAGCGCTGGTATGCGATCAAGCTCATCGAACGCGACCAGAACGTGCTCGCTCGTCTCGCTCTTTCCGAATCGGAAAAGGCGAAGGTCGAAGAATTGGTGAAGGCTCTCGAAACCGCTCGTGACAACGACAGCGAATCGATCATCACCGACGAACGTTACAATTACATCTGCGACATCCTGAAGGGTGTGCTCAAGAAGTCCGGCAAGAACTTGACGTTCTCCGACAAGATTGACCGCATTGTGACGAACCGTATTCTCGGTCTCCCGATCTTCCTCTTTGTGATGTGGGCTGTGTACTACATCTCTGTGACGACGGTCGGTACCATGGCGACGGACTGGACGAACGATGACTTCGTCGGCGGCATCATGGAAGCGGTTCAGGGCTGGATGGAAAATGCCGGTGCGAACCCGATCTTGACCGATGCTCTTGTGAACGGTGTAATCGGTGGCGTGGGTGCCGTTGTCGGCTTCGCTCCGCAGATGTTCATCTTGTTCCTTTTGCTCTCCTTTATTGAAGACTGCGGTTACATGGTCCGTATCGCATTCGTGATGGACCGTATCTTCCGCCGCTTTGGCCTTTCGGGCAAGAGCTTCATTCCGCTTCTCATTTCTTCGGGTTGCGGTATTCCGGGCGTGATGGCTTCGAAGACCATTGAAAATGATAACGACCGTCGTTTGACGATCATGACCACGACTTGGGTTCCGTGCGGCGCTAAGCTCCCGGTGATCGCTTGTATGGCTGGTGTGATCGCCGCTGCGGGTGGTCTCGGTTCCTGGGTGGCTCCGGGTGTTTACGCTCTCGGTATCGGCAGCGTTCTCCTTGCGGCGATCATGCTCAAGAAGACAAAGCCGTTCCATGGCGAAGCGGCTCCGTTCGTGATGGAACTCCCGCAGTATCACATGCCGCAGCTCAAGACCGTGTTGATGCACGCTTGGGAACGTACCAAGGGCTTCTTGATCAAGGCCGGTACGATCCTCTTCCTCGCTTGCTTGGCAATGTGGTTCCTTTCTACCTACGGTTGGGAAACTCCGGCTCCGGAAGCGGAAGAAACCGCTACGGAACAGGTCGCTGAAGCTGCAGAAGCACCGGCTCCGACCTCTGAAGTGGCTGCTCCTGCAGATTCCACGGTGGC
>JAILDK010000076.1 GCA_024689485.1 Fibrobacter sp. | reverse complement strand
GCCGTAAAGTTCGCCGTACTTCTGTTCAATGTAATCGAGGAAGTCGTTCGCCGTGAATTCGCGGCCGGTGATCTTTTTAATCCAAGCCTTGGAATCCAAGCGGTCCGCATACTTCCAAACGTATTCCTTCATCCAACCGTTGATCGTGCCAAAGTCTCCGTGGAGAATGCAATCTTCCACATCGATTTCCTGCTTCATGCGGTTGTAATACATCGCATTGTACATGTTGCCAAGCGAATACGTCGGGAAGTAGCCAAAGCCCGAAGCCCAGTGCACATCTTGCAGAATGCCTTCGCGGTCGTTCGACGGACGAATGCCCAAGTATTCTTCGTACTTGTCGTTCCAAATCTGCGGAAGGCTCTGAATATCGACCTTTCCGTTCACAATCATCTGCTCAATTTCAAAACGGATGATGATGTGGAACGTGTACGTAAACTCGTCTGCTTCTGTGCGGATAAAGCTCGGTTCCACCACGTTCAACGCTTCGTAGAACTGCTTTTCCGAAACGTCTTCAAAAACGGTTGGGAAAATTTCCTTGCACTTCTTGAAAATCAAATGCACAAAGGCGCGGGAACGTCCAATGCGATTTTCGTAAAAACGCGAAACCGATTCGTGTTGCCCTAAAGTTTTGCAACCGTTGATGTGATGCAAATAATTTTCACGCGGCTGGTTCATTTCAAAAAGCGCATGACCGCCTTCATGGATGATCGAGAACATGCTCGAAGCAAACATATCCTCATGGTAATGCGTCGTCACACGGCAGTCGTCTTTCGCAAGCCCATCGGTAAACGGATGTTCGCTCGTCGTAAAGGCGCCACGCTTAAAATCGAAGCCGATCGTCTGCAGCAAGAATTCCGCCATCTGGCGCTGGGATTCATCGTTTACCTTGCGGGAAAGAAAGTCCGTGCGGATCTTCTTTTTGCTCTTCTGGATTTTTTGAAGCATCGGCACCAGGCGTTCCTTGCAAGCGTCAAAGCACTTTGTCAGGTCCTGCGTCGTCATGCCGCGTTCATAAACGTCCAAAAGATTATCATACGGCACACGCTTTGCCTTTTCTGCAAGAGCGATTTGCTTCAAGTTCACCTGCCGCACGTCCGAAAGAGAATCGGCAAAGATCGAAAAGTCCGCCGCCTTCTTTGCTTCAAGCCAGTTCACAAAAGCCTTGTTGAAAACCAAAGAGAACTGCTTATCCATCGCGGGCGTAATATTCTTATTGCGCAGGTAATCGCGGTGCAAAGATTCCGCCAAAGTGCGGTCCCATTCGTTCAAAGATTTACGCTTGGCGTAAAGCTCTTCCGCCGCCAAAATAAACTTTTTTGACTTCGAAAGTTGGAACGCCTTATTCGAAAGGAATGCCGAAGTTTCGCCCTGCTCTTCCATGCCGAGCGGCGGGCAAATCGTCTGTTGGTCAAAGCCTAGCACGCGACTCGCGTGCTGGTAACGTTCTACTTCATCGAGCGTTGCGTAAACGGTCTTTAAGCTTTTTTCGAGAGAAGCATTCATCTTTGCAGTCATACGTTTTCCTTCGCGCTGCGGTGGAACGCCGAGCGCCTGTTAAACGTGGTGATAAGGATGACCGGCGATTACCATGAGGCAGCGGTAAAGCTGTTCCGTCAAAATCACGCGGGCATGGTCATGCGTAAAAGTCAGCGGTGAAAGCGAAAGCAAAAGGTTCGCCTGTTTTTTAATTTCGGGCGCAATGCCGTAAGCGGAACCGATCAGAAAGACGCAGTTCGAAGTCAGGCGCGGCTTGATCCAGTTCGCAAGTTGCACCGTATTCATCAGCTTGCCTTCTTCGGCCATCACAATCCACTGGTAATTTTCTTTGGGAAAGCGTTTGGAAAATTCCGCCGCTTCTTCGGCAAGACTCTTCGCCTGATCGTCGCGCTTGCTCTGCTTCATTTCCACGACTTCGATCTGCACACTCGAAGAGCGCAGGCGCTTCGTGTACTTTTCGACTTCATCCTTGATAAAGGCTGAGCCCGGCTTTCCAAAAACAGCAAGAACGAGTTTCATCGTCCCAGTTCCAGGCGTTCCACGAGAAAGTCCGGCATCCCCACGTCACGCATCGCTTTTTGCGTCTGGCTGATGTCGTAATTCAAACGCACCAGATTCACGCTGTGCTTTTCGGAATCATACAGGCAGTAGCTCGCCCGCGGGTCGCGGTCACGCGGCTGGCCGACGCTGCCCACATTCATCAACAGGCGTTCCCCGTCTTCCAAAACGTAGGAGCCCGTTTCCACGACCTTCGGAATTTCGCCATCGCGCATCGCCACGATTACCGGGCTGTGCGTATGGCCGACAAAGCAATGCCGTTCGCCAAAATGATCGAACGCATCCAGGGCGTCTTCCAAATCCGTCACGTAGATCCAGTCTGCCGGGGACATCGGGGATGCGTGGACAAAGCAGATATCGTTTTCTTCAAAAACATAAGGGAGCGAGCAAAGGTATTCCTTCGATTCCGGAGTGAGCGCATTCTGCGTCCATTCGATCGCTCTCTTCGCATACGGGTTGAATCCCGCATCCGAGTCCCACTGAATGGCAACGCTATCGTGATTTCCCAAAATGCAAATATCCGCATTTTCCTTCACCAGCGCAACGCATTCATTCGGATGCGCTCCATACCCAACTATATCACCCAAACAAACACGGCGTTCCACCCCGTGCGCTTTCATCGATTCCAAAACGACTTCGAGCGCGGGCAGGTTGGCATGAATGTCAGAATAGATCCCGTATAACATGGAAATTAATATAGCTTTTCTATATTTGGGCTTGATGGAAACGGTCGAGAAAAACAAAAAAGTTAGCATAGGCTACTCTCTCAAAGACGAAAATGGCGCAATTATCGAGGAAGTCCCCGAATCGTTCCCGTTCGTCTACATGCACGGCTGCGATAGCGTGATCGAAGGTCTCGAAAACGCCTTGGAAGGTCATCACGTCGGAGACCACATCGTAGCCCATGTTCCCTACGACAAAGGATACGGACCGTACCGCAAAGACCTGATCATCAAGGTTTCCAAGGAAGAGCTCCGCAACATCGGCGAACTCTGGCTCGGCATGGAACTCGAAATGGTCCGCGACTCGGACATGACGGAATTCTCCATTCCAGAAGACCCGCGCGACATTTACAACAAAAGCGATGACGAAGAAGATCCGACCATCTACACGATCAAGGAAATTCAAAAAGAAACTGTCACGCTCGACGGAAACCATCCCTTTGCAGGCAAAGATTTAACATTCGAAGTCACCATCGTGGACATCACCGAACCCACAGTCACCGAGCTCGAAACGGGCCTTCCCGACGAATACTCGGAAGAAGAAGGCGATGAGGACGGAGGCTTCGACGAAGATTTTCCAGAAGACGAACAAAACAACTTTGGGAGACACTGGCGATAATGGCTGACTTAAACGAACTCAAGAAAGCAGCAGGCGTCCGCGCCGCTAACATGATCGAATCCGGCATGACCGTTGGACTCGGCACAGGCAGCACGGCAGCTTACATGGTAGAACGTCTCGGCGAACGCATGAAGACCGAAGGTCTAAAGGTGACCGCCGTCAGCACCAGCTGGAGCACCACGCTTCAGTGCCGCAAGCTCGGCATTCCCCTGATCGACCTCGGCGAAGCGACCCACTTGGACATCGCCATCGACGGCGCAGACGAAATCGATCCGGCGAAAAACTTGATTAAGGGTCGCGGCGCCGCCCACCTCCTCGAAAAGATCGTCGCCTCCATGGCAGACAATTACATCATCATCGCGGACTCGGGCAAAAAGGTGCAGACCCTCGGTGAAAAGTTCGCCGTTCCTCTCGAAATTCTTCCGAACGCCATCGGAGCGGTTACTTACAAAGTAACAAAGCTCGGCGCAACGCTCGCCGTTCGCATGGGCGCTCCGGGCAAAGACGGTCCGGTCATCAGCGACTCCGGAAACCTGATCGCCGACGCGAAGTTCGGCCCGATCGCAGACCCGGCAAAGCTTGACTTTGAATTAAATAAAATACCCGGGCTTTTGGGCCACGGGTTATTCATCGGGATGGCGAACAAGGTAATCCTTGCAGCGCCAAACGGACTGGAAGAATTCTAATTAAGCAAGTGCTGCTTTCACGAGATCGCTCACGCGGCGACCGTCGAAGCGGCCCTTCGTCTTCGGGGTAAGTTCCTTCATGATCTTACCCATGTCCTTGGGGCCCTGAGCTCCAACCTGGGCCTTGATCTCTTCGATCAGGGCCTTTACTTCATCTTCCGAAAGCTGCTTCGGGAGATACTTCTGGTAAACGGCGAGAGTCTTTTCTTCTTCCTGAGCGTTTTCTTCACGACCGCCCTTGCGGAGCATTTCAATCGATTCGTTGCGCTGCTTGATACTCTTGGCGAGAACGTCGAGAACGACGTCATCCGTCACATCTTTCTTAGCATTGATCGCCACATTCTTGATATCGGAATGGAGGGTACGAAGGACTTCGAGCGTGACGGAATCATGCGCCTTCATCGCCGCCTTGATGTCTGCCAAAATTTCTTGAAGAAGAGAGCTTTCTGCCTTAACGAGAGAGTCTGCCATATTGTGTCCTTTTCCCAGACCGGGAGTTTAAGTTCGAGCGAAAAATAGAAACACCAAAAGGGAATGTACATGATACATTCCCTTGGCATTCGTAAAAAAGCGACGAATTAGTAGAGACGCTTGCGGTTTGCGTCAGCGAGTTCTTTCAAACGCTTGCGACGAGCAGCGGTTTCAACACGCTTCTTTTCTTCGGACGGCTTTTCATAGCGCTGACGCTTCTTGACGTCAGAAATGATTCCGTTCTTTTCGCAAGACTTAGTGAAACGCTTGAGAGCGCGTTCGAAAGGTTCATTAGGCTTAACTACGACACCGATCATTCGGATTCCTCGGGTTGAAAATTTTTTGTTATGCGCCGCAAATATACCTAAAAGAATCCAACTCGTCAAGGGCAAGCCCGTTTTCCATTTCGAACTGGGGAAATTCATGCGTTTTTCGGCTCTTTTTTTCACCATAACTTGCGGTCGCCCAAAGACTTAGTTATATTTTTTACAAAGCCCATCGGCTAAAAGGTAAAGGAGCGAAAGGTGAATATTTTCAAGTTCTCCGTGATTGCAGGTTCCGCAATTTTCGGTATGACGCTTGCTGGTTGCAGCAGCGAAGACGATGTCGTCCCCGAAATCAAACCGGCGAAGAAAGCCGAAGCACCTGCACCCGCTCCGGAAGCCACGGCACCCGCAAACGAAGCGAATTCCATGCCGGAACTCCAGTCGATTGAATCTCTTTCCGCCGAATCTTCTGCCGCCGAAGGCACGTTCAAAACCACCGGTCCTGTTGTCCAGCCGGGTTCTGAAGGTTCCGTCGTCATCCAGGTGAGCATTCAGCCGTCCAAGAGCGCTGCGAACGCCGTTCTGAAGAAATTAGAAGAAAAGGGTATCAAGGGATACCTCGCCCAGGTCGAAAATCCGGGAGAACTCGAAGGCACCTATTACCGTGTCCGCGTCGGCTACTTCAAGAAGATTGAAGACGCCAAGGCATACGGCAAATCCGCTCTCGAACCTCTGGAATTCGCCTGGTGGATCGACAACAAGGCAAACGACACTGTCGGTTCTCCGGAATCCAGTGACATTGCCGGCACAAACAACAATTCCGCCTCGTATTCGAGCCCGGAACCGATGGAAACTACCAAGTCTTCCACCGAAGTCGAATCTTCTTCATCTGAAGTTGTCGAATCTTCTTCCTCCGAAGCCGCTCCTGTCGAAGCACCGGCTCCTGTTGCAGAAGCTCCGGCCCCTGCTGCAGCCCCTGTAGCGGAACCGGCCGCCCCTGCGCCAGCGCCTGCTGCGGAAGCCGCCCCGGCTCAACCGGCAGAAGAAGTCTACGACGACTGGGAATAAACACTTTTGAAACATCCCCGCATTTTTGCCGCACAACTCGGTTGTGCAAAAAACCAGGTTGATGGTGAACACATGCTTGCCGAGCTCTACTCGGCAGGTTTTGTATCTACGGAAGACGCCAATCAGGCGGACTTTTTGCTCATCAATACCTGCGGTTTTATCGAAGACGCCAAGACCGAATCCATCAACACGGTCCTGTCCTTTATCGAAGCCAAGAAGCCTTCTCAAAAGCTCATCGTCACCGGGTGCCTTTCGGGCCGCTACATAGAAGAACTTCCTAAGGAAATGCCCGAAGTCGACTACTGGCTCGGCACGTATGAACCTGGGAAAATTCTGAAGGTCCTTGGACTCGGCGAAAAGGCGAGCGGCACCGAAAACCTCGCCCGCCTGAACCTGGGCGATTACAAGCATCACGCCTACCTGAAGGTTGCCGAAGGCTGTGACCGCCGTTGCGCGTTCTGCGCCATTCCGAACATCCGCGGCAAGCAGATTTCGTTCTCGATCGAGAGCATCATCAAGGAAGCGAAGGAACTCGAAGCCCAGGGCGTGCAGGAACTCACGCTCATTGCACAGGACACCACGTTCTACGGCCACGATCAGGGCTGCAAAACGGGACCATCCCTCGCCAAGCTTTTGAAGGCAGTTCTCAAGGAAACAAACATTCCTTGGATCCGCACGCTCTACTGGTACCCGGAATTCATCGACGATGAACTTTTGGACCTGATGGCAAACGAACCGCGCATTTGCAAATACGTCGACATGCCGATTCAGCACGCAAGCTCGCACGTACTCAAGCTCATGCGCCGCAGCTACAACCAGCAGTCGCTCCGCAAAATGCTGAACGACATCCGCACCAAGATTCCGGGTGTTACGCTCCGCACGACCGTTCTCGTCGGCTTCCCCGGCGAAACGCAGGAAGACTTCGAAGAGCTGATGCAGTTGATTCAGGACGTGCGCTTTGAACACCTGGGCGGATTCGTCTTTAGCCCGGAAGAAGGCACTCCGGCGATGAAGCTTAAAGAAGAACCGGTCCCAGAAGAACTGGCCCGTGCACGCCTGGACGCAATCCAGGACCTGCAGGAAGAGATTTCTTCTGAAGCGAACGAAGCCTTGATCGGCAAGGAAGTCAAGGTTCTGATCGACGAAGTCGCCGAAGAAAGCGATTACCACTTTATCGGCAGAACCGAAGGCAACTCGCTCGATTCCGACGATATCGTGAAGATCGTGGAAGGCGACGCCAACCCGGGCGAATTCTACATGGTGAAAATCATCGATGCAGAACCGCATGAACTGACCGGGCGCATCGTTTCTCACGCCTAAAAACATTCCGATTGAAAACAGAAAAGCACCGGGAAATCCCGGTGCTTTTTCAGTGCCCACGACGAGAGTCGAACTCGTGACCTTCAGTTTCGGAAACTGACACTCTATCCAATTGAGCTACGTGGACAAGGCCCAAAGGCACACCGAATATAATCTTTTTTCAAAAATTTGTCTTTCGTTCTGAGCCTTAGGCAGCAAAAAAACGGCGCCGATCCGATCGACACCGTTCCAACTCTTCACCTATCCTCTCCTAAAAATCTATTCTCAATATAGAACTATTTCTGGGGGCTTAAAGAGCTTGCCCCTAAAAAACGGAGCATGCCTTCCCGCAAAGTGAGAGAGGTCACACGCATAAAAAAAAGACCGGCGAAAACCGGTCTTTTGGCAAATCTTTTGCGAAGGATTAGTCTTCCTGTTCGCTGTACTTCTTTTCGCGTTCGCGGCGGCGGATTTCCGTCGCATCCGGGAAGAATTCCGGCAGAGCGAAACCGATCGTGATGCCGAAGACAAGTCCGAACTTGGAAATGCCGTCGCTTTCGATCACGCGGGAAACGTCTTCACCCTTGACGTTCTTCTTGTGGGAATCGTCGTAGGCGTTCGGAGCGTAATACATACCGATCGCAAACTGGAGGTAGTACCATTCGTTTGTGAGGTAGGTAATGAGAACGTCGAACTGGAAACCGGTGGTCATGAGAAGTTCGCGGGTGTAATCGTTTGTCGAGTCAGCCACGATGTCATGATCGTAATAGACGGTACCGTAAGAAACGGAAAGACCGAGGTGAAGCGGGTTCTTCGGGAAGAGGTAGTAGTTCAAACCGACCTTCCAACCGGTACCGCCTTCGATCTTGAAGTTCGAGAAGTCCGGGTCATCGCCGCTCGGGATGAAGCCGAATGCACCGTACAGAGCGAGGTGCCAACGAGTGATATATTCAGCGCCGAAGCCGAAGCCCATGCCGAGGCCCGTTTCACCCATCACCGGCTGACGGGAACCCATACCGATTTCAAAAACCAAGCGGTCCTTGAGCCAGTCACGGCGGCGGAGGTTGTTTGCAAATTCATCAAGGCGCTGGTCCTTTTCAAATTCGCGACGCTTTGCACGGTCAGAAGCGCGGCTGCGAGACGAGCCCTCTTCCGCTTCTTCAACCTGAGAGCCTTCATCGTCTGCGGAACGAACAGCAGAACCGCCCGCTGCACGGCGACGACGTTCCAAGGTCGTTTCCCCGGAGTCTTCTTCTTCAGCCGGAGCCGAATAGGTTGTGGATTCGGAGACTTCTTCGCTAGCGGATTCATCGGACTCGTAAGAGTCGAAATCATCTTGTGCAAAGCTGGCTACCGCCAGAGCAAAAAACAGAACGCAAACTTTTTTAAACATTGCTAAAGAGCCTCTATTTTTAGAGATAGAATAGTTCCGTGTTCAATATAGTTTATTCTCTAGATTGTAAACTAAAATATTTGTGTAAAAAGAAAATTGAAAACCCCTCAAATCCGCTTAAATTCACGATCCTTGACGAAATTGGACCAATTCCCCTCGAATTGAGCCGATGGGAATTTTCACGGTCATCAAAACGGGCAGGCGCCTTGCGTCATCGGTCAGCCAAATAAAGAGCCTTCCGGCAGCCTTAAATGCGCCGTCATCCCCCAGCACCGGTTCCACCTTGATGCAGTCAAACTTGCCGAGATCCGTTTCGACCGTTTCCTTGCCGTGGATAATCACCCGCAGCGAATAACGCTTTTTGCCGCTGACCGCCGAAAAGTAAGTGTCCTTTTTGCCGGAAAGGTCCATGGTGCGCACCCGGTAGAACGCCGAAATGATGCAGTGTTCGTAGCCGTGGATCGTGACTGTCGTATCGACGCGCCTTCTGATTTCATTGCGCTTGGAATTTTCAAAGACCGTGTCCGAAAGGACTGCCTTTTTGCCCTTGCGGTCAAAGAGAATTTTTGAGGTGCTGTGATAGGAGCCTTCGTTCAAAATTTTTTTGAACGTTTCGGGGAGAAACTTATCCCCTTTCGAAAAGGTGCGGATCGTGTCCGCCACCGGATAGATGGAGTTGAAAGCGCCGTTGTTGCGAGCGACGCTCACAAATTCCAAATTTCCATCCTTTTGCGGGAGAGTCATCATGTCGGCAGAACCGGCCGTGATAAAGCCCCAGCTTAAGCGGTAGGAAAGCTTTTCTCCCTTTGTCCATGGCGCATTCACCACGTCTTCAGCAAACGAAAACGCGGCAAGCACCAAAGCGATGAGAAAAAAGCGCTTCATGAATTAGATATCGCCCAGGCCCTTGCGGTAGGCGATGAGCTTTTCCTGGACGTTTGCATCGGAAAGAGCGACGATGTGAGCTGCCAAATAGCCAGCATTCTTGCCGTTACCGATACCGACCGTTGCCACCGGAATTCCACCCGGCATCTGAACGATCGAGTGCAAAGCGTCCACGCCATTCAGCGGGCCGCCAGCGCACGGAAGACCGATCACCGGAAGAATCGTATGAGCGGCGAGCACGCCCGGAAGAGCAGCAGCAAGACCTGCCACACCAATGATTACCTGAAGACCGCGACCAGCGGCTTCTTGAGCATACTTGGCTGTTGCGTTCGGCGTACGGTG
>JAILDK010000021.1 GCA_024689485.1 Fibrobacter sp. | reverse complement strand
GTTTCGACCGATGCGACGATGACCGATGAAAACATTTCGTTCCTGTATTTGGGCGGTGGTGCTTCTTACTGGTTCCCGATGGATATTTTTGTCGGCGGCTCGATCGGTGCAGGCCGTTTCAATTATGAAAATGATGTCTTTACCGATGACTTCGGATTCTCTTTCCGCATTTCGGCGGGTAAGGATTGGACCATCGGTTCTCGTGGCGGTATCGGCGTGGAACTTTACTACCAGCACGCGGCGACGGAAGACGACTACAGCGAATGGACCGGCAACATGGTCGGTTTAAAGTGCAACGTCAGCTATCGTTAATCGAAGTCAAAAATTTTGGAAAAGGCGGCGCGCAGCGTCGCTTTTTCTTTTTGGGAAATGTTGGGAAAGCTTGCAAAAATTTTTGCAAGGAAATTCTTTTTTGAAAAGGGAATTCTCGGAACGAATTGTGGCGAATTTGTTCGAATTTCAACGATTCTGTTTTCTGCGGACAACGGTTAAACTTTTTGTAACTATTAGGATTTGATGTGCGGAATTACTTTAAGAGAAAAGGAGTTCCGCGATGAATTTAAAACATTGGATTTTGGGTGCCGCACTGGTGGGGGCATCTTCTGTGTTTGCCGCTTTGCCGACCGCAGCTCAGGTGCAGGCGAATATGGGCATGGGCTACAATATTGGCAATACGATGGAAGTTCCGGGGGATCCGACCGGATGGGGAAACATTTATCCGACACAAGCTTACATGGATTCGATCAAGGCGGCGGGCTTTAGCACCGTTCGAATTCCGTGCGCGTGGGATAGCCATGCGAGCAACAACGTCATCAACACGACCTGGCTGGACTCGGTGCAGACCGTGGTCGATTATGCGATGAATGCGGGACTTTATACGGTGCTGAACATTCACTGGGACGGCGGCTGGCTGCAGGACGATGATTTTACCAGTGCCAAGTCCGATATCGTGGCAAAGCAGCAAGCGTACTGGACGCAGATTGCGAGCCGCTTTGTGAACTACGATGAACACCTGCTGTTTTCGGGCATGAACGAACCGGGCTTGAATTTGACCTGGAGCTCTTCGTTAATCCCGGCGCTTGTGAAATATCAGCAAACGTTCATCGATGCGGTCCGCGCTACAGGCGGTAACAACGCTACCCGAACATTGATTGTTTCGGGACCGAAAACCGATATCGATGTGACTTACAATTATTACACGACAATGCCGACGGATAACGTTTCGGGTTACTTGATGGTGGAAATCCATTATTATGATCCGTATCAGTACACGTTGATGACTGAAGAACAGAATTGGGGAGCTAGCGAAAGTATTCTCCCTCAGTATTATTACGGCGATTATTTGAGCACCACGGAAATCAAGCGCAATGCGGGCTATAATGCTTGGGCGAAGTCTGTGGACGATTCGCTTGCAAGCATTAAACATGCGAATGGACAATTTGCCAAAATGAAAACCGCTTTTATCGACAAAGGTTACCCGGTGATCATCGGCGAATTCGGCGCGAACCTGCACACGGATGCTTTGAGCGGAAGCGCTTTGACGCAGCACAAGAATGGCCGCATTCAGTGGCACAAAGATGTTGCGACTGCGGCGAAAAACTACGGACTCACCCCGATCCTTTGGGACATGGGAAATGAATCGAGCACGCTCGACAACATGTGCTACATTCGCCATTCTTCGACGAACGCTTCGACGGCGGGCAAGGTTGTGGATGTGGACGTGATCAACGCGTTGCGCGGCGTCTACGGTTTAGGCGATTACGTGAATACGGGCGTCTCCTCTTCCAGCGAGATCGCTTCGTCCTCTTCGAGTCCTCGCGATGACAATTCCTCCTCTTCGAGTGTCATAGCGAGCTCTTCGAGTGTCATTGCGAGCTCTTCGAGTGTCATTGCGTATTCTTCGTCTAGTGTCATTGCGAGCTCTTCAAGTGTCAGTGCGTATTCTTCGTCTAGTGTCATTGCGAGCGAAGCGTGGCAATCCTCTTCCAGCGGAGAATGGACGACCGCAATCGATGCGAAGGTTGCGGTGAACGCCTCGTTGCATTTGGAAAACAATGTCCTTTCTGCGGAAAAGGACTTTGTCCTGTTCGATGTAAACGGCAACCTGATTCGCAGTGTACGTGTGAGCGGTGGCGCGGCGACGCTTTCCCTTTCGAATTTGCATAAGGGCGTTTACATTGCAAAGAGCGGAGCGAATGTGATCCGTTTCCGTGTGAAGTAAAACGACTCTGTGTAAAACGTTTGTTGTAAATCGAACTTCCTTTTTGAACAAAAAAATCCTCGGCGGTTGCCGAGGATTTTTCGTTTGAACTTTAGAACGGCGGATTAAGCCAAGTTGCCCGGGAAGTGCGGGATCTTGTTGAAGCTTGCCTGAAGTTCTTCATCCGTCGGGATGTAGTCGTTCATGTTGCCGTCGTTGTATGCGGCGTAAGCCTTGAGATCGAAGTAGCCGGTACCCGTAAGGCCAAAGACGATCGTCTTTGCTTCGCCGGTTTCCTTGCACTTGAGAGCTTCGTCGATTGCAACGCGAATGGCGTGGCTCGATTCCGGTGCCGGGAGAATGCCTTCCACGCGAGCGAACTGCGTAGCGGCTTCGAACACCTGGGTCTGTTCCACGGAACGGGCTTCCATAAAGCCATCGTGGAATGCCTGGGAAAGAATCGGGGTCATACCGTGGTAGCGAAGGCCACCGGCGTGGTTTGCGGACGGCATGAATTCAGAGCCGAGCGTGTACATTTTGGCGAGCGGGCAAACGTGACCGGTGTCGCAGAAATCGTATGCGAACACGCCACGGGTCAAGCTCGGGCAGGATGCCGGTTCGACTGCGATAATCTGGTAATCCTTTTCGCCGCGCATCTTTTCGCCGAGGAACGGAGAAACGAGGCCGCCGAGGTTCGAACCGCCGCCAGCGCAACCGATGATCATATCCGGAACGATGTTGTACTTGTCGAGAGCGGCCTTGGTTTCGAGGCCGATGATCGTCTGGTGCAAAAGGACCTGGTTCAGAACGGAACCGAGTTCATAACGGTAACCGTCCAAATTCAGAGCGGCTTCCACAGCTTCGGAAATGGCGCAGCCGAGGCTACCGGTGGTGCCCGGGTATTCGGCGTTGATCTTGCGGCCGACTTCCGTGGTCATGGACGGAGACGGGGTGACGCTTGCGCCGTAGGTGCGCATCACTTCGCGGCGGAACGGCTTCTGTTCGTAAGAAACCTTCACCATGTAAACCTTGCAATCCAGTCCAAAGTAGGCGCAAGCCATCGAAAGGGCCGTGCCCCACTGGCCAGCACCCGTTTCGGTCGTGACGCCCTTCAAGCCCTGCTTCTTTGCGTAGTAAGCCTGGGCAATGGCGGAGTTCAGCTTGTGGCTTCCGCTCGTGTTGTTGCCTTCGAACTTGTAGTAAATCTTTGCCGGAGTGCCGAGAGCCTTTTCGAGGCAGTAGGCGCGAACGAGCGGCGACGGGCGATACATCTTGTAGAAGTTGCGGACTTCTTCCGGAATCGGGACCCACGGCGTATCGTTGTCAAGTTCCTGCTTGGCGAGTTCTTCGCAGAAGATCGGGGTGAGTTCTTCCAGCGTGAGAGGCTGATGAGTGCCCGGGTTCAGCAGCGGAGCCGGCTTGTTCTTCATGTCGGCACGGACGTTGTACCAGTTGGTCGGAATTTCTTTTTCGGAAAGATAAATCTTGTACGGAATTTCTTCGCTCATGGCGTTCTCCTAAAATATTTACTCCGCAAACATAACTTTTTTTGT
>JAILDK010000108.1 GCA_024689485.1 Fibrobacter sp. | reverse complement strand
CCTTGCGGCCCGAAAGCGACGTGCTTACCTGGAGCGTATTCCCAGCAATCTGCATCGAATGGGTCGCCTTCGAAAGGTCTGCAACAATCGTTGTCAATTCCGAAGAACTCGAACTTTCTACAGAGCTTGAACTTTCTGCACTCGAGCTAGAACTTTCGGCAGCACTCGAACTTTCTGCACTCGAACTGGAGCTTTCTACCACGCACGTGGTGACCGCTACCCCGCTCTGCGTCGCAAAACAAACGTCTCCATCTTCTTCCAGAATATTGTACAAATTAACTCCCAGGTTCGTACCCGCCCAAGAGTTCATCGCCGTAAACGATGTCACGCTCTGAGATCCCGGGAAAATATCGTCCGCCAAATTGGACATGGTGAATCCGGAATAATAATCGTTCACCCGGATACTTCCCGCTTCCACAACATCCACACGCTGATGGCTTGGATCGTCATTCAACGCATCGTTATTCCAAGCAGTCCAGTCATAATCGATATGCCAAACCAAAAGTCCATGATTCGGAAGGGAGGCGTCCCATCCCGTCGCCTGGCGGTTTTCAATCACATACCATTCATCCGCATCGCCGCTGACCGGGACCTTGTACGCCATGTTCGCCGAATTCAACGGATTCACCACGGTAATGCCCGAGGAAGACGTCAAAGTCGTATAAGACATCCAGCCCATGAATTCCTTTTCGAAGGCGCTGTAGCCCACAGGCTTTCCGCCACCGTTGTTATACATGCCGGTCGCCATCACGTCCCAGCCATGCACGCCCGGAGCCTGATAAGCGCTGTCCGTGTAATCGTTGTAGCAGCCCGAGCTGTACACACAGTAATGGTCCTTCAGTCCCATCGTATGACTGAATTCATGCACAAAGGTGGCTATCGGCAAAAGCGTCGTGCTGTTCGACATCTGGCTAATGAGGAAAAACGAGTTGAACTTTTTGCCGTTGCCCGCATCGACTCTTCCGCCATTCCACTGGAGTTCATACTGGTAGCCGCCTAAATTATTTGCTGCGCTTTCCGTTCCCGCATACAGGAATGCAGTCGCATCGATTTCACCGTCCCCGTCGGAATCGTACAGGCTCGCGTCAAAATTCGGATATTTGGATTTGAGGTTGGTAATCGCTTCTTCCAAAAGATTGTGGACAGCGTCCGTATAACTCGAAAGCGCTCCCGACACCGTAACCAGATAGACGTCAAAAGTCGGCACAAAGAGATTGTTCGATTGCGCCGCAAAATAATCCTTGACAGAACCCAGATGGTTGTTCAACGAGTATCCGGTTTGGTTCAGCCGATTCCAATACTTTGTCGAGTCCGCGTTGGAAGATCCCGAGCCTTCCACCAAAAGAACCGGGAAGCGATTCGTTCCCGTCGCATGCGCTTCTGCACTCGGCAGGCGCAGCAAGGGGTGGTCGCTTTCTGAAGAAGATGCCGATACAGAAGATTCTGCAGTCGGAACCCAAGGGGCTCGTTTTTCGCGGTTTGCGCTTGCCGGTCGCTGAAGGCGGTCCGGGTTCTTTTTATGGTGAGCCGCCTTGACCTTCGAAGTGTTGAGGCTGTTCAAGAAAGTTCTTTCTGCGGAGGTTCGCAAGTTCGCGTTTTTCGCCTTCACCCGGCTCGCTTCGCCGTTTTCATTGGCGTAATAAAAGATTCCGTTCGCATCGGAAATCACAAGGTAGCCGTCTAGCGTTTGCGTGTAACGATAATGTTCGTCGCCCACATTGCGCAACGTCAAAGAGTCGCCATCATTCAGCAAAGAATAGGGCGTCGGATTCGCCGGAGCGGCCCAAAGTTGCACAGCGGCCAAAGACGCACTTGCCAAAAAAAGCGATTTACCCAAATTCCAGTTCACGACAGACCTCCTTCAGTCATGTTCAGAACATATACATCCCATCTCTATCTATTTCAAATTAAACCAACTCTCCGTGTAAAAGACGTTTTAAATAACTTTTTTTACAATACGGAGGCTTATTTTGTTATTTTTCGTCCATAAACGGTTTTTGTACAAAATAACCTATATTTTTTACAACTCGCAACAAAACAAAAAAGGGGTATATAAACATGAAAAAAATTCTTGCCGTTGCCATCTTTTTGATGGCCTTCACCAGTGCTTCCGCAGCCATCAACCAGTCTCCCGTTTTTGGGGCTAGCATTACCGAAGGCTCTGTCATTTATAAGGGCGACGACGCTCCTGACTTTGCGGATTACAGCGCCTCCTATACGAATCTCGCCTTCGATGCCCTGCTCGGCATCAATTCCCGTTTTGGCATTCACACGGGCCTCGGCATCATGCTGAATGTCGCTACCTTCACCAACGGCGAAGATGATTCTGACTACGGCACCCACAGCAGCGACGATGTGGACGACGATATGCTTATCAGCATGGCTCTCTCGGTTCCGACGATGGCACGTTTCTACATTTCCAATAGCTTCTTTATGGAAGCCGGCGCCACCTTTGACTTTAACCTTTTTAAACAGCACTATTACGGCTATACCGAAGAATGGGACAGCAACGACGACCAGAACTTGCTGAACATCGAAGTCGGTGCTGGTCTCGGCTTTACGCTGGGCTTCGGTCTGGAATTCGGCCTTCGTTACACCCACGGACTTACCGATATGTACGAACATTCCGACGTATCGAATTCCCGTCTCAGCTTGGGCATTGGTTACTGGTTCAACTACCGCTAACCTACACTTTGCACGGTGTACAAAGAGCTCGGTTTGACCGGGCTCTTTTTTTGTAAAGTCGAAAAATCTAAATTTACGCCCGTTTTTCAGGAAGCTGTATGACAACGGTTGCGGCTAAGACGAATATGGATATGTTGAATGGTCCCCTCGGAAGTAAGATTCTGAGGTTCGCCATTCCGATTGCCCTAAGTAGCATTTTTCAGCAGATGTTCAATTTGGCGGACATCGCTGTAGTAGGAAGATTTGCAGGCGACAAGGCTCTCGCGGCGGTGGGAGCAAATACCTTCGTCATCAATCTGTTGATCAATTTATTTGTGGGGCTTTCCGTCGGGGCAAACGTCGTCGTCGCCAATTCCATCGGAGAAAAAAGTTACCGTTCCGTGACCCGCAGCGTTCACACGTCGGTGATGGTTTCGTTCTTTAGCGGCGTTTTTCTTTCGTTCGTGGGCATCTTTTTTGCAAGGCCCATCCTTTCGCTGATTTCGACGCCGGCAGATATTTTGGACATGGCGGAGCGTTACCTGCAGCTCTACTTTGTGGGCATGCCCTTTGTGATGGTTTACAACTTTATCGCCGCCATTTTACGCGGGAAGGGCGACACCAAACGGCCTCTTTACGTGCTGATGGTGGCAGGTGCCTTTAACGTCGCATTGAACCTGATTTTGGTGGCAGGTTTTGACATGGGCGTTTCGGGAGTCGCCATTGCGACGGTTTTTGCAAACATCATCAGCGGGATTACGCTGTTCTACTTTTTGCTGCACGAGGAAGGACCTTTCAAGTTGCAGTTCTGGAAGCTGCGCGTGACTCCCCTCTTCTTTGGGCGCATTATGCGTGTGGGGCTCCCCGCGGGGCTTCAGGGCGTTGTCTTTTCGTTTAGCAATGTGTGTTTGCAATCGGCGATCAACAGTCTAGGTTCTTTGACGATTGCGGCTTCGGCGGCGGCGCTGAATTACGAATTCGTGGTGTATTACTGGCTCAATTCCTTTTCCCACGCTTGCGTCACCTTTGTGGGGCAAAATTACGGGGCAAAGAATTTTGACCGATGCCGCCGTGCGGTCCGCTGGACGATTTTGCTCGGATGTTCTTCAACGCTTGTATTGAGCGCCGTCTGCTGTCTTTTTGCAAAGCCCATGCTGACGGTATTTACGTCGAATGCAGAGATCATTGAAATCGGCGCGATTCGCATGTATGTGGTGGTCGGGCTGCTGTTTATCAACGTTTTTTTGGATGTGCTTTCGGGCGCGCTCCGCGGAATGGGAAAGTCCCTTGCGCCGGCGCTCACCTGTATGGCCGGGGTCTGCGGAATTCGCATTGCCTGGGTGATTTTTGTGTTCCCGAAGTACAAATCCTTTGCGTCGCTGATGGTGGTGTATCCCGTCAGCTGGGTAGCGACGATTGCGGTCATCGCCGGAATCTACATTTATACGGTCAGACGGCAGAAATAGATCGCTTGTCATCGCGAGCCGAAGGCGAAGCGATCAAGGACTTTATCGTAAGAAGAGCGAAAGCTTTTCCAGATCGAGGAACGTGATGAACACGAAAAGCCCGATGAAAAAGGCGAGGGCGATTTTCTGAATAATCGCCTGCTTTTCTTGAGAAATCGGCTTTCCGCGCACCGCTTCGATCAAAAGGAACAGCAAAAGCCCACCGTCCGTAATCGCCAGCGGAAGAAGGTTCATAATGCCCAAGTTAATGCTGATCAGGGCAAGGATCATCAAGAACTGTTGGAAGCCCGCCATCCAGACGTTTCCCATCACAGCGACAATCGTCACCGGGCCAGACATCGCATCGACCTTGACCTGTCCCTGGAACATCCGCTTGAAGTAGCGGAACACGCTCGTCGTCATTTTCCAGCTGGTCGCCGAAGCCTTGGCAAAAGCTTCCGGGAAGCTGCGGCTCACAATGTGCGTTTCCTTGAACATCACATAGGTCATGTGAATGCCGATCATGTAACGTTTGTATTCCGCGTTGTAAACCGGCGAAAGTTCCTTGTACAGCGTATCTGCGCCACGGTGAATCGTCACCAGCACGGACTTGCCTTCCGAACCGTTGATGTGATCGACCACGTCCTTGTGGCGGTAAATCCACTGATGGTCGATTTCGACAATCGTATCGCCCGGGAGGAATCCCGCTTTTTCAGCGGCGCTCCCCGCCATCGGTTCCCCGGAAACGACGACACGGTGACGCGGATAAATGCCCGCTTCGCCGACGCCCATGCGAATATCGCTCTTGCCCGAATCCTGGGCTGGAATCACCATTTCTTGCGGTACCAAGGTGAGCGTCAAAGTATCGGAACCGCGTAAAAGCTTCACAGGAACCTTGGCGCCCAGGCGCACCCCGATCTGTTCCCGGAAATCGTCCCAGCCTTTTGTCGGGTTTCCGTCGACTTCAAAAATCGTATCGCCCATCTGCACGCCCGCGATTTCCGCCGCGCTTTCCGGCACGACAAGGCCCACGATCAAACGGGAAGATTCCGGCTCTTCGACGCCGTACATGTACAAGCCGATCAACATCACAAAAGCGAAAGCGATATTCACAAACGGCCCCGCAAAAGCGATCGCCGCGCGCGCCTTCACACTTTTCCCGGCAAAGGAATTCGGATCATTCGAATCCGCCTCATCCGGATTTTCGCCTTCCATCGCCACGTAACCGCCAAAGGGAATCGCCGAGATACAATATTCCGTTTCGCCCTTTTTGAACTTCAAAAGCTTTTTACCGAAACCGATCGAAAAGGTTCTAACCTTGACCTTGTTCCACTTGGCCACCAAAAAATGCCCGAGTTCATGGATAAAAACGAGAAAGCTCAAGCTCAGAATGCCGAGCGCAAAAATCAGAATATTGCTGAATATGGATTCCATCACTCCGTAATTTAACAAAAACATTCCAATAAAAAATCCCCGCCTGCAGATGCAAGCGAGGATGGTTTTACAAAGGGCGTTTTTTACTTGAT
>JAILDK010000086.1 GCA_024689485.1 Fibrobacter sp. | reverse complement strand
CTACGAACAGGCTGCAAAGAACGGTAGCCCAGAAGCCGTTTTCGGCTTCAAGAACCTCGCTTACGAAGCGGGCCTGCAAAAGCGCTCAGACGAGGCTTTACGCCTCTTAAAACTCGCACAAAAGTATTATCCGACAGACGCGACGCTCGAAGCGGAAATCCGCGACATCGAAAACCCGGAACGCTGAAGCCAATTTGGGATGAATATTTTGTTTTGCGCTTTAAGTCTTGGAACTTTTGGGAATGCTGTATAAAGCAAAGAAGATGTTATACATGACTGTTTGGGCAATCAAACACCGCGCTTTTGTAAACAATTTTGCCTATGAAACTGCGGAAATAAACATTGAAGTAAAACATCTTCTTATGAAAATTGACGATTGTGGAAAAAAATGGCTGAACGCTAAAAAGGACTAATATGATTTTCAGAAGGATTTTGCCCACGCTTTTCGCGTCCATGCTGGCCCTGTTCTATACCGCTTGCGATAATTGTTCCAGTGGGTTTGAGGAGCGTATAGAAATAAAATCAGTCGCAGAGATTGATACGATTCTTTCTAATCGGCATTTTTACAGTGATTGTATTTCGGAAAAATGTAATTCTTATGAAGCTCCGTTCCAAAATGGATATAAAGACACCATATCTTTGAGTGTGGTTGTCTTGGGTGATACTTTGGATTATGTTGTAAGTGGGAAGGATATGAACAATGCCTATATTGTTATTGATACTGTGGAAACGCCATGTGATTCTTCTTATAGCATTATTTCAAAAAGGGGCTCAGATCATTATAGGGTGAATTCAAAAAGACTCTATTCATGCGTGTTTTATTTTGAGCCCAGTTGTCCGTGATTTGATAAGGGCAATGAAAGTAGCAGAGATTGATATGATTCTTTCTAATAGGTGTTTTTTAAGCGATTATGGCTAAGATTTTTGGCAAATTGTGGTGATTTTGGATGTGATGATAATATGCTTATGAAAAGAAGATGTTATACATGACTGTTTGGGCAATCAAGCACCGCACTTTTGTAAACAATTTTGCCTATGAAACTGCGGAAATAAACATTGAAGTAAAACATCTTCTAAAGCAAAAGGTCCGGTTCTTTTCAGAACCGGACCTTTATGCGGTCGGACAGACTTGAACTGTCAAGCGATTGCTCGCACTAGCACCTCAAGCTAGCGTGTCTACCAAATTCCACCACGACCGCGTTAGAATTGGTTACGCGCGGTAATATAGAATAAAATCTGGATTTTGTCAAAACGAAACGCAGAAAAAATGAAATTTTTTTTCGTCTGCGAATCTTTCTTCCACGGAAAGCATATTCTGAGAAAATAAAGCTGCTTTTGGTTTGCGCTTCTTGGCTTTGCTTTTCTGCGCGTTTGGAAATGCAATGCTGTATTCAGGAAGTGCTGTATAAAGCAAAAGGTCCGGTTCTTTTCAGAACCGGACCTTTATGCGGTCGGACAGACTTGAACTGTCAAGCGATTGCTCGCACTAGCACCTCAAGCTAGCGTGTCTACCAAATTCCACCACGACCGCGTTAGAACTTGATTACGCGCGCAAATATAGCATAAAGTGCGCACTTTGTCAAAATGAAACGCAGAAAAAATGAAAAAAATTTTGAGAGCGTTTAAAACGCAGAGGGCTCGGTTTCTTTCGAAACCGAGCCCCAATGCGGTCGGACAGACTTGAACTGTCAAGGGATTGCTCCCACTAGCACCTCAAGCTAGCGTGTCTACCAAATTCCACCACGACCGCGTCAGAACTTGTTCAAGCGCTTAGGTTATTGAGCTGCCGGAGCCGGAGCTGCCGGTTCTGCTGCAGGAATCGTCGCAGCCGGGAGCTGCGGAACTTCTTGCGGAGCAGCGGTCTGTTCTGCAGACTGCTTCAAGGCAGAAGAGGACTTTGCCGAACGATCTTGCTGGATGGTCATATAGCCGAGAGCGAAGACGAGCACCAGGTAAATGATGCCGACGACACGCGTGAGCTTCTGAACGAATGTAGCTGCACCAGCTGTCGAGAAGGCAGACTGGGAAGTCATTCCGCCGAGACCTGCGAGACCGCCCATCTTGTCATTCTGAAGGAGAATCAGCATGACGAGGAAAAGGCAAAGGAAGACGTGGATTACGATTCCGACCCAAAAAAGTGTAGACATAGTTCTGATTTACCTTGCGCTTAAATTACTTAGCTTCTGCTGCGTCGATGATAGCCTTGAAAGTGTCAGCCTTGAGGCCAGCACCGCCAATGAGACCGCCGTCGATGTCCTTCTGAGCGAGGAGGCCCGGAGCGTTTGCACCCTTCATGGAGCCACCGTACTGAATGCGCATGCCTTCAGCAACAGCTTCGCCGTAGATTTCCTTCACGACAGAACGTGCATAAGCCTGCGTGTCCTGAGCCTGTTCGTCGGTAGCGGTCACGCCAGTGCCGATAGCCCAAACCGGTTCGTATGCGAGAACGCACTTAGCAGCGTCTTCAGCGGAAACGTCCTTGAAAGCACCCTTGATCTGGAGGCCGAGGACTTCCTTCAAGATGCCACCGTTGCGCTGGTCGAGAGTTTCGCCAATGCAGATGATCGGCTTGAGGCCAGCTTCGAGGGTCTTCTTGACCTTGAGGTTCACGGTTTCTTCCGTTTCGTGGAAGTACTGACGCTGTTCGGAGTGACCGATGATCACGTATTCTGCACCGATTTCCTTGACCATGTCGATGGAAACCTTACCGGTGTATGCGCCCTGGTCCTTCCAGTGGATGTCCTGGATAGCGAGCTTCACGTTGGTGCCCTTGACGACGTCTGCAACCTTAGCAGCGGCGAGGTAGGTCGGAGCGATGACGACTTCCGTCTTCTTCACGTCCTTGACAGCTTCAACGATATCCTTAGCGAGCTGAACGCTTTCGCTAACGGTCTTGTTCATCTTCCAGTTACCAGCAATAATATACTGACGCATTGTATTAACTCCTTCAGTAGGGTTATGTTTGAAATTCGAAGTCAAATGTAGAAAAAAAGCGCCGTCTTGGAACAACGCTTTTTCAAAAGGTCTAGAATTTGGGATTAGTAGACGTTTTCGAGGCTCTTCTTCGGAGGCTGAGATCCACCGTAGCGGTCACCTTCGATCTTTTCGAGCACGAGTTCGTTTTCGTAGCCCTTCAAACGGACAACTTCCGGATCCTTCCACTTGAGGCGGGTGATCAGGTTGCCGTCGCGTGTCAGGTATTCCCACACGTAGCCGTCCTGCATTTCGCGGTCAGGAGGTCCCCAAAGAAGGTTCACCATTTCCTGGGTCATGCCTTCTTCGATGTAGCCCTGGAGGAAGATGTCCTTCAGGCGCTTTTCAATGCCCATGCTTTCCTTCGTCGCGAAGTATTCGCGTTCGTACTGTTCCACGCCGCGTTCGACGAGGACCGAGGAAGAATAGCGGCTATTGCACGCGGAAAGGCTGAGAGCCGCCAGTCCGAGTACGATCAACTTATTCCACTTCATAATCGCTCCTAAAAATGCGTTTTAGCCTTTTGTAAGATAAAAAAATTTTCTTTTGGCCGATAGTAAATTTTTACTGCACCTCGGATTCCGGGGCTTTGAGGCTTTCAAGAAGCTTTTCGATCTCCTGGACGGCGTCTTCGGCATAGCGATTGACGAGTTTCGAGGCGGATTTCGCGATTTCACGCGGTTCGGAACCTTCCAAAGGTTCCTTTTCGTCGTAGAGCTTCTTCCAGAGCGTCGAATCCTTTTTGACGTCGCGGAAGGAAAGTTCGAGCGCGACGCGGGCATAGCGGTCGGTCGAATCGTTGTCGACTTCTTCGATCGCCATCAGGAATCCGGTGAATTCCATGTCCGGCATTTCCGTGGCGCGCTGTTCCACCTTTGCAAAGAGTCCGCTCTTTTGCAGGTCTTCCGTCAGCACGTTCGCAATCTGGTGGTCCGGGGAAGTTGCCCACAGGTCATGGTTGTACGCCATAAAGTCATACGGGGATTCGCGGTAGACGATGTTCGAAGAATTGTATGCCGGATCGACGGTGAACTTTTTCACGACGACCTTGTACGGATAGGTCTTGGATGCCTTGGCGGAAGAGTCCGAAGCGAGCGTGTAATAGCGGGTGAGCGTCGCCGAACTGGAACAGGCGGAAAGGAGGAGCGCCGAGAGGGCGAGGGCAGAAATCAGCAAAGACTTTTTCATGGGAATTTCCTCGGGTTAGCGGCCGGCTGGGGTTTCGGAACGGATGAGCGCAGACGGATTCTGCTTGATCTTTTGCGAGAAGTCGTTCAGGTTCGCGAGGACCGCGTTCAGCTGATCCAGAACTTCGGACAGGCGACCCTGATTGTTGTACAGGGCGAGGTCCGCTCTTTTGGAAAGATGGTTCACGGATTCGAGTGCGGAAACCAGGTTGTCGTTCAGGGACTTCGTGTCGACGTTGTCGAGCTTTTCCTGGAGAAGCACGAGGTTCGTTTCGAGCTTCTTTGCGATCTGCGCCTGTTCCACGTCGTCGAGTGTCTTGTGCAGGGAAGTGGCAGCCGCTTCGATTTCCTGCATTGGCTTTTGGGCGTTGCGGGTTAATTTGTTTGTATTTTCGCTCGTCTTTTCCAAGTTCTTGAGCGTGTTCGAAATCGCCTGGGCATTTTCGTCGGAAAGGATCTTGTTCAGCTGTTCAAAGATTTTTTCGATGCGTTCCACCGAGTTTCCCGCTTTGCCAAGAACCTGGGTAATCGCATTCGGAGCGGCCGGAACGTATCCGCCTTCGGGAACGTCCTGTTCGCCGACCTGACCGCCCGAAAGCACCAGGTCCTTCTGACCGGTGAGCGAAATGCCGTGGGTCATCTGGGCGCGGGTGCCGGTCTTGATCGGCGTATCTTCGCGAACGTTAAAACGGACGACGACATTGTCGAGGTTTGTACTGTCGATGTAGATGTCGGTGACGTTACCGACTTCAATCCCGTTCAGCTTTACCTTCGCATCGATCGAAAGACCGATGACCGATTCCGAAAAGATCGTGTAGTAATCGGTCTTGTGCTTGGACAGCTGCTGCTGGGCGATAAAGACCGTGAAGCCGATCGCCAGTCCTAAGCAGATCAATAGAAAAATGCCGAGTCGGATGCGTTCTGTTCTTGTGGTATCCATAAAAACCTTTAATCCTCAAACTCAAAATGGATGAATCGTCTGTTCACCACGGGATTGTCGTGCTCGCGGGCAAAGAACTTGTGAATGACAGGGATGTCGGAATGGAGTCCTTCATCCAAGGTCCCATCCATTAAAATGTTGCCGTCCTGCAGGTAAATGAACCTGTCTGTGATCGTCTTGATGCTTTCAAGTTCATGCGAAACGATGACGACCGAAACGCCGAGCGTATCGCGAAGTTCCAAAAGCAATTCATCGAGCGAACGCGATGTGACCGGGTCAAGACCTGCGGAAGGTTCGTCGCAAAAGAGAAGTTCCGGTTCAAAGGCGATGGCGCGGGCAAGCGCCGCACGCTTGCGCATACCGCCCGAAAGTTCTGCGGGGAACTTGTAAAAGGCGTTCAACAGGTGAACCTTTTCTAAGCGGTCGGCGACGATTTCGTCGAGAGTCGTCTGGGCGAGCTTCGGATAGCTGCGGCGCAATGGGAGCGCGACGTTTTCGGCGACGGTCAGGTTCGTGAGCAAGGCGCCGCCTTGGAAAAGAACGCCCATGCGACGGCGCAGTCTGTCGGGGATCGGCTCCTTGGTCTGGATTTCTTCGCCAAAGAAGGAAAGCGTTCCCGAAATCGCATGTTCGAGCTTCAGAATGTTGTTCAGAAGCGTGGACTTGCCGCATCCCGAAGCACCGAGAATCATTCGGATCTCACGAGGCTGTACGGTAAACGAGATATCCTCCAGGATAATCTTTTGACCGTAACCGGCGCGGAGATGTTTGACTTCAAGAGCGGACATAGAACCTTTAATAGAAAATGAACGAGAAGATGGCGTCGGCGATGATGATGCCCGAAATGGACGTCACCACGCAAGAGGTGGTCGCCTTACCGACGGCGTCAGCACCCCCGCGTACATTCAGGCCCTTCTGCGCCGCGACCAGTGCGATGATCCAACCGAAGACAAGAGACTTGACCATGCTCTTTAAAATCAGCGTGATCGTGATACCGTCTTTCAGCGAAAGGATATAGTTGTACGGGGAAATTTCACAGACGAGATCCGCGACGATCATACCGGCGAGACATCCGAAGATCGAGGAACAGAACGAAAGGATCGGAACCGCCACGCTCAGCGCCTTAAAACGGGGGAGCACCAGGAACTGGATCGGCGGAATGCCCATGGTCCGCAGCGCCTTGATTTCTTCTGCAACGGTCATGCTCGCAATTTCTGCGGTAATCGAACTGCCCGAACGCCCTGCCAAAATAATCGAACTCAACAGCGGACCGATTTCGGCGAACATCAAAAAACCGAGACCGCCGGCGAGGTAAGAACCGCCGCCCACCGCATTCAGCATAAACGAGCTTTGGAAGGCAAGCGAAAAGGCAATCAAAAAGACGAGTAGAAAAACGATGCCGCAGGCGTTGCTGCCCAAGCGGAACAGCTGGAGCGCAGTACCGTGGAATGGAATGTGGTTCTTATCGAAAATGCGGAAGAACGTCCAGTAGATGCATTCGCTCAAGAGGTAGGCAAAGTTCTTAAAACCGTCCAAAATAAAGAATCCGCGTTCGCCGAGCTTTTCGATAAAGCTCATCTTGTTGCTTTCGTCTTTATTCGGAACGATATTGACTGTCAGTTTCGACAGCTTTTCGCGGATCGGGGCGGCAAAGCCTTTGAGAACGCAGCGACGGTGCAACTTTTCGGCTGCGGTCGCGATGTCGGCGAGGAAGGTTTCCCCGAAAAAATCCAGGGATTCGACAGCCGAACCGTCCAAACGCAAATCGCCATGGCGTAAAATGCGATGGCAGCGCCTTTGGAGGGTCGCAAGATCCCTCGGGGTGATTTCCCTCGGGAGTGAAACTGTCGTAAAATTATCCATTAAGCCGCAATTTAGAAAAGAAACATGAACTTCTTGACGAAATCCGTTTGAAATGCGATAGGAACGGATAGATTGCGGATGAATTGATTTAAAAAAGAGCAAAATATTTTTACTTTTGGACTGATGAATTTATCCCGTTTGTGCAAAAGAGTCGGACTTGGTGCGCTGTTGCTTGGCAGTAGCGTGTTTGCGGACATGTTTGACATGAACGGCCTTTACCGTTTGCAGTACGGTCCGAACCTTTCATACAACATTGCGGCGAATACGCCGTTTGTTTGGGGACAGTGGCTGAACCAGGCGACGGGAACGTTCTCGTTCAACTGGATTGAGCCGTTGTACGACTTGCCGTACGGGAATACCCTGGATGCGGATGCCGCTTTTTTGCGCGTTTCTGCAGAAATTGAATTTTCTCCGTTCTACGGGGGATTCCGCGTCGGTTTAGGCGGCCGCCCGTTCGAAATGAATCCGCAAATTGAAGCGCGATTCCTGTACGAGCATTACACGTACTTCAATTCGAACGTGGAAATGACCTTGGCGAGCAATGCGGAAAACGGGAACATTGCGGATTCCTGGAATGCGGACTGGATTACGGATCGCGTGTATTCCGACGAAGCGGCTGTGGACTTTATGCAGAACTTCGCGTTCTACTTTGACCTGGAATATGCGTTTGGCATGGATGCGATTCTCGGCATTGGTGCACATTTCACTTTGGTCGATATCAGTACACAGTTTGAAGGAAAAAGCTACGATTACCGTCGAAACATTCCGGTTTTTAGCCGGGATTACATCATCGACCTGATCGCTTACACCTATATTCCGCTCACGGAAAATTGGGCGGTGGCAGGATATTTGAACCAGTACAATACGGGAAACTCCCGCGCTTCGAGAAATACCTATCTCAAGGAACCTCTCAGCTACATGATTTCTTTGCTAGGACCTTCGCTTCGCTGGGGGGATAACAAGGAAAGCAAGCTGACCCTGCTCGGCGGTTTTTGGCTGCGAGAAAAGAAGCGCTTTTATAGCGGAGATCTTTCCCAGCAATTCTTAGTGCATCTGCAGTTTCAGCGGAACTTCAACTTCGCTATCAAGCCGGTTCCAAAACACTGATTCCGTTTTGTAGATCTTTTGCAGATGGGGTGTTTCTGGCTTTTCCACTTTCGGAAAGGGCTTTTTTTCTATCGGTTCGTAAATGCGGAACGCGGTCCTTGTCCAAAGGTTTCCGGTGTAATCGTTGCCTTTGAAATCGATGATTGTCGGAACCGTAATGCCGCTGTATTCCTTCCACGCATGCACATGGAGCTTGCGAATTTCTCCGCGGGGACCGTTCATCTGTAAAGAATCGGGCTCGGATCCGGGACCTTTGAGAATGGAGTACCACGTTTGGGAAAAAGCGGTGTACAGAACCGAGGAATCGCTGTGCAGGCTGTCGTAGCAGAGGTAATTTCCGCGGGCGAGCAGTTCAAAATCGTCCCATTTGAGCGGACTTTCGCCGATGTATTCCTTAAGATGGTGCATCGCCATTTGACGGCGCACATTTTCCGGTCTGAATTCCAGATAGCGGTAGTCCGGAGTGGAAATGTAGCGGTAGGATTCCTTGCCGGAGAGCGTAATGTCAAAAGTGTCCGCCGCATTCGGACGGTGACGCCAGATGATGTCGACATGGACGCGTGAAAATTCACGGTTCACAAAGCGTCCTTCCAAAGAAATCACGGCAGAAGTGCCGATAAAATCCTGCGGGCATACGTCCGCAAAGGCGAAGGCGCAAAAAAGGCTAGTAAAGAAAAAAAGAAATGCGGATGCTCTCATGACATCCGCAAAGATAGTTTTTTGAAATTAAACGGACTTTTTCCCTTCGGCTTCGGGGAAGTAATTCGGGTCTCCGAAGAGTTCGTCGCGAAGCTGCTGGATTTCTTCCGTTTGGGAAACGGCTTCTAGGCTGCCCGCTTCGACTGCCTTTTCGTAAAGGCGGATTTTGAATTCGACCTTGCCGAGAATTTTTTGAAGTTTCTCGATTTCCTGCGCAACGGTCTCTTTTCTTTTGCGGAAAAGTTCCAAGCGCTTGGAAAGGGAAGAGTCGCCTTCCTTGTACAGTTCAATGTACTGGCGGATTTCCTTGATGGGCATTCCCGTCGCCTTCAAACATTCGATCATCGAAAGCCAGTTGATGTCGTCTTCGTTGTACACGCGAAGACCGGACGCGTTTTTCTGCACGAACGGCAAAAGGCCTTCTTTTTCGTAATAGCGGAGCGTATAAGTGGAAAGGCCCGTTTTTTCAGCGACTTGACCGATGGAATAGGACATGGGGAACCTCTTTTTTATCCAATGTACATTGGAGCTTACTCTAAATCAAGGTCCGAAACGCTTACAAAAAAAGTCCTTTTCCCATTCGCGAGGCGGTCGGAATATGGCGAAACCGATGCCAGGTTGGATTGGGAAAAGGACTTTTATCAACGGAGCTCTAATTAAGCTTCTTCTGCGGCGGCTTCGGCTGCGTCGTCGTCGCTAATCGCAAGACCGTCATCCTCGGCGATGTCGAACATCTTCACATCCTTCATCTTTTCGCGGATCTTGGCGTCGATTTCGGCGCAAATTTCCGGATTGCTCTTGAGGAAGAGGCGGGTGCTTTCGCGGCCCTGACCGATGCGTTCGCCGTTATAAGAGAACCAGGAACCGCTCTTTTCGACGACGTCCAGTTCCACGCCGAGGTCGAGGATGCTCGCTTCGCGGGAAATGCCCTGGCCGTAGAGAATGTCGAATTCGCACTGGGTGAACGGGGCGGCGACCTTGTTCTTCACAATCTTGACACGGGTACGGTTACCGATCACGTCTTCGCCGCTCTTGATCTGAGCGATGCGGCGAATGTCGATACGCTGGGAAGCGTAGAACTTCAAAGCGTTACCGCCGGTGGTCGTTTCCGGGTTGCCGAACATCACGCCGATCTTCATACGGAGCTGGTTGATGAAGATCATGCAGGTGTTGGACTTGGAGAGAATGCCTGTCAGCTTACGGAGAGCCTGGGACATCAAACGAGCCTGGAGTCCGACGTGGTTGTCGCCCATTTCGCCGTTGATTTCTGCCTGCGGAACGAGGGCGGCGACGGAGTCAATGACGATGATGTCGATAGCACCGGAGCGCACGAGGGTTTCGGCGATGTCGAGAGCCTGTTCACCTGTATCCGGCTGGGAAACGAGAAGCTGGTCGATGTTGATGCCCAAGTGACGCGCATAGACCGGGTCAAAGGCGTGTTCGGCGTCGATGAACGCGGCAACGCCGCCCTGCTTCTGGGCTTCTGCGATGGCGTGGAGCGAAAGGGTCGTTTTACCCGAAGATTCCGGTCCGTAAATTTCGATGATACGGCCACGCGGGAAGCCTCCCACGCCGAGAGCCATATCCAACTGAATGCAGCCCGACGGGATCACCGGAATGTTCTGTTCCGGCTGGCCACCCAACGTCATGATAGAACCCTTACCGAAGTTCTTTTCGATCTGGGCGATGGCGGCTTCGACGGCCTTGGCCTTTTCGCCAGAAAGCGGGGTATTGAGGGTTGCAGCTGCAGATTTCTTTGCCATGTTTTTATTCTCCAATTGATTTTTGTTCTTTCTAAATATACAAACTACTGAACTTTTGTGCAAGTGCTTTTCTGTTCATTTTCTTCGAGAATCGCACGGCGCAGAGCGTCCAGCACTTTAAAGACGCTTTTGCGACGGATTTGTCCACGGTTTCCAGAAAATTTTTTGCAAAATGCGAATTTTTTACATTCCGAGGCGACTGCCATCCACACGAGACCGACCGGTTTTTCCGGGGTGCCGCCGTCCGGGCCTGCGACGCCGGAAGTCGCGACTGCCCAGTCCGTATGGTACGCCTTGCGGGCACCTTCGGCCATAGCGAGCACCGTTTCTTCGCTCACGGCACCGTGGGCGAGAAGGGTTTCGTGCGGAACGCCGACGATATCTTCTTTCGCTTCGTTCCAATAGGTGCAGGCTCCGCCCTTAAAGACTTCGCTCACACCGGCAAGGTTCACCATTTCGCTCGAAATCATGCCGCCTGTGCACGATTCCGCCGTCGAAAGCGTTTCGCCACGACCTTTCAGCAGCTTCACGATCTGTTCGGGAAGGCTCTTCCCGTCCGTCGAAACGACGCAAAGCTTGTCATCCAAGGCTTCGATCAGCTGACGTTCGACAGCCTTCAAAACCTCTTCGGACTCCCGCGTATAGGTGCGGAAAATAATTGCATCATCCACGGGAAGGCTCGACCACGAAACGCCTGCGGGGAAGTTCACCTTTTGGAACATCTCCGCCATGTTCGATTCGAAAAGGCCCGCCAGTCGCAGCTCCCTGCTAAAGAAAGGCTTTACACCCTTCGCCGCGAGGAACGGAACGATGTGACGATCGAACATGTCGCGCGCTTCGAACGGAACGCCGGGAACCGCGAAAAGGGTCACGCCATCTTGCGAAATGGAAAATCCCGGAGCTGTCCCGACCGGATTTTCGAGAACCTGGGCTCCACGCGGAAAATACGCTTGGATCTTGTTCGCATCGGAATACTTCCAACCCTTGCTTTCAATGAAGGCGCGGATCGGGGCAATGCATTCCTCGTGGAATTCGAGCGGAGCCTGGAAGGTTTCCGCCACAAGACTGCGGGTCTTGTCGTCTTCCGTTGGACCGAGACCGCCGCCGAGAATCACCGTTTGGACATTTGCCTTGCGGATCATTTCCCAGGTGGCATTCCAGACGCTTGCGTCGTCCGGAAGGGTAATCTCGTAAGAAACTTCGAAACCGAGATCGCGCAGACGACCGGCTATCCAGTGGGCGTTCGTATTCAGCGTGTAGCCTTGGGTGAGTTCCGTTCCCAGGTTCACGATCGCGACTTTGTTATCGATGTTGTTCTGCATTGTTTCGTTTTCCTTGTCCATAAGATAGCTATAAAGTGTGACAAAAAATGTCAAATTTGAAAATCGTCGAAAAATTCTCTTTTACGGCGGAAAAGATAGATTTTGCCAAAGTCCTTTTTGTTATAATTTGCCGTGATGCGATTTTCTGCTTCCTCATTTTGGCTGTTTTGGGCGGTGCTGCTTGCCTGTGCGGGTATGGCTGTTGCCGCCGATGCAAAAAGTGAGACGGCAGACACGGCTGCGGTCAAAAAAGTGCAGAACTTAGGGGAAGAACCTCGGACGGAGGAAGACGAAGACGATTCCGAAGATGCGGAAGACCCTGCCGGAGTGGAACTGGAAGAACCGGTGAAAATCGCGGAACGCGGAAAAACAGGCGTCGCCGGGATCGATTCCTTGCAGACCTATGAATGGGACGTGGAAACGGAGCACAACTCGCTTCCGCTGACGATGCTCTTTAGCCTTATCCCGGGCGGCGGTCAATTCTATACAGGCCATTATATCCGTGGCGGATTCATCACGGCTCTCGAACTCGCTCTCGCTTACGAAGTGTTTATTAACAAGCGTTACCAAAAGAATCGCCGTTTTGACCAGGCGAAGGAATTCCAGGATTCCGTATACACCTATTCACGCAAAATGCTCCGCAACCGCGACAGCCTTTCGTACTTTCAGTCAAAACGGAACGAGTTCGCAGAACAGATTCGCACATACAGCGACCATAAAATCGAAGAAGAAGATTTGCGCAAGTCCGAACTTACCTGGATGATGGGCATTTACATTTACAGCATCTTCGACGCTTACGGAATTTGGGTGAACAATCAGGGCCACAGTGTGGAATACCGTCCGGTGCTCGGTGCGTTGCTCCGTTCCTTTGTGCCGGGCTGGGGTCAGATGTACAACCAGGAATACGGCAAGGCGGGCCTTTTGTACATGGGACTTCTCGGCGCTTCGGTCAGCATTTATTCCCGTCAGAACGTGATCAATTATTACTTGGACCGTAAGCATGCACTCGAAAAGGAAGACCCTTCAAGTGAAAGCCTGGACCGCATCAACGAACAGATTCTTTACTTCCGCAAGAACCGTAACCAGTACATTTGGGGAGTCGTGTTAATTTATCTGTATTCGATTGGCGATGCCGTGGTCGATGCGATGATGAGCGACTTTGACAACCCGGCGCACTTTGTGCTGGGACCGGACTTCCGGGGCGGGCTTGAGGCTTCGATTACTTTGGATTTTTAAGAACCTGAATTTTACAGGCTCATGATATAGTCGACGAGCGACGGCTGTTGCTTGCCGCCGTAGAGCGTTTCAAAGGAACCTTGGAGCTTGCCGTTTGCATCGAGATCGATTTCAAAACGGGTCACCATCGCATACGGAAATTCCGCTTCCACAAACTGGGAATCCGGAAGTCCGCAAATGGAATGTTCGATCGCAGCGATGACGCCTGCGTGCGAAACAAAAAGCACTTCCTTTTTGTCGAGAAGGCTCTTAATAAATTCACCGATGCGAACATCGACGTCGTGAAAAGATTCGCCGCCACCCGGGAACCGGTAACCGCGGAGGTCTGCCTTCCAGGCGTTCATCTGATCCTTGGGAACATCGGAAAGTTTCACGTTTTCCCAGGCTCCGTAATAAATTTCCTTGAGCGCGTCCTGCTTGACGATTGGAAGGTTCAACGCTTCGGAAGCTTTTTCGGCGAGCTTGTAGCAACGCTTTAACGGACTCGCATAAAGTTCCGTCGCCTTGCATTTTTCTTTTAAGACCTGGATGGCTGGAGGAAATTCTTCTGCAAAGGAAGGGGATACGTCGAAATCCGTTTGACCGTAGCAGACGTCGTTCGGATTGTAAGGCTTGGTGTGTCGAAGAGTCCAAAGAATCATTTGCAGAATACCGAAAAAAAGCCGAAATCAAAAAGCTCGAATTCAAAAAGCTTTTAAAACAAAAATCCCTAGACTACCCATCCACATAAAAATTCACAAGTCCGTTGCTGCTCTCGCTCTGGCGGGTTGCCCGCAAACAATCATTGAACGGGGTCTAGGGATTACCCAATATAGAAAAATTCTTAAAAATCGGGGCGTTTCCGTGAAATTCGTTTTAAAACGTGCAAAACGGTGTGTTTTACCGCATAGAAGCCTGCAATAAGCCCTATATAAGTAAACAAAACGAAAAAATGTTTTTAGAAATTTATAATTTTGGGGTAAGGGTTGTAAAAATATATCCTATGGGAAGGATGAGTGTTATGGTTCGTACGAAAAAAATAAGTTGGGGCCCTTGTTTCTTGGCGATTTTGCTGAGCTGTGTGTGGGCACATGCAGCGGATGTGCGTCCGTTTGTCTTTGACAATGTGACGGATGATGC
>JAILDK010000035.1 GCA_024689485.1 Fibrobacter sp. | reverse complement strand
AGTTCCGGGTCCAGCGCAGAAGGCGGTTCGTCAAAGAAAAGAATTTGCGGATTCATCGCAAGGGCGCGAGCGAGCGACACACGCTGCTGCTGGCTTACCCCTGCGAACGCAGCGGCGGCCAGCAGCAGCGTGTGTCGATCGCTCGCGCCCTCGCGATGAATCCGAAAATTCTTTTCTTTGACGAACCGCCTTCTGCGCTGGACCCGGAACTCACCGGTGAAGTGCTCAAGATTATCCAAAAGCTCGCCGAAGATAAGATGACGATGGTCATTGTGACGCACGAGATGGCGTTTGCCCGCGATGTGGCAGACAAGGTCATCTTTATGGACGGCGGTGTCATTGTGGAACAGGGTTCCCCTGACTACGTATTCAACCAGTCGGGTAACGAACGCCTGTCGTCGTTCCTCTCGCGTTTTACGAAAGCCTAAAATCCGCGACATTGCAAAAAAAAAGTCCTCGCAATGCGAGGACTTTTTAATTCTTAAGAATTAAAAGACGAAGTCTTACTTAACTTTCAGAGCACCACGTTCCAACTTAATCGTGAAGTTGGTCACGTCGCAAACTTCGCTCGGACCCCAGTACTGGATCGGACCCGGATAGGTGTAGGATTCAGTCTTGGCCCAAACTTCGCGGTTCTTGGCGAAGAACTTGAACGGAGCACCGTCGAGTTCAACGAGAGCCTTCTGGATCACCGGCTTGTCTGCGCCGTGACGACGTTCGATGTTCATCATCATGGTGATAGGAATGCCACCGGCAGTCCACTTTTCGATGCCCTTCGTGAGGTCACGGACAGAGCTCATGTAGCCGTTCATCTTGTTGAAGGCGAGCACAGCGGCGGTGAAACCGAGGCTGTAGCAGTAGTCGGCGTCGAAGTTCGACGGAGCGGCGCAGCGGCCTTCGTAACCGAAGAAGTGGTTGAGAGCAGAGAACTTGCCCTTGAAGTTCTTGCGGCTCTTGAGTTCCTTCTTGACCATTTCAATGATGAGCTTTTCGGTTTCGATGAGGGAAACCTGAACGTTACCATGGCTGTCGCGTTCGAGCATGAGCTGAGCCTGAATGCCAGCCGGGAGGCTCTTGAGAACTTCAGCAGAAGACTTGGAAACCCACTGGGAGAGCTTTTCAACCTTAGCAGCGGTGTCGAGGCCTTCGACTTCCTTTTCATGGTGAGCGAGAGCTTCGGAGAGTTCGGAAATGAGGACACCAACGTCCGGGATGAATTCGAGGAGGCCTTCCGGAATGAGAGCCACGCCGAAGTTCTTGCCGTCAGCAGCACGAGCAGCGACGATGTCTGCAACGTACTTGATGACCTGCTTCAGCTTCATCTTCTTTTCCTTCACTTCTTCGGAAATGAGGGTGATGTTCGGATGAGTCTGGAGAGCTGCTTCGAGAGCGATATGGGAAGCAGAGCGACCCATGAGCTTGATGAAGTGCCAGTACTTCTGAGCGGAGTTTGCATCGCGCATGATGTTGCCGATGAGTTCCGAGTAGGTCTTCACAGCGGTGTCGAAACCGAAAGAGGTTTCAATGTATTCGTTCTTCAAGTCGCCGTCGATCGTCTTCGGGCAGCCGCAGACGACGCAGGATGCGCCCTGAGCCTGGAAGTATTCGCCGAGAACTGCAGCGTTCGTGTTGGAGTCGTCACCACCGATGATCACGATAGCGTCGAGCTTCTGAGCCTTAGCCACAGCGAGGCACTTCTGCCACTGTTCTTCGGTTTCGAGCTTGGTACGACCGGACTGGATGATATCGAAACCACCCGCGTTGCGGTATGCGTCCATGAGCTTTGCGTCAATCACCTTGAACTTGCCGTTTTCGAGACCAGACGGACCGCCGAGGAAGCCGAGGAGCTTGCTCTTCGGGCTGATGCTCTTGATGCCGTCGAAGATACCAGCGATCACGTTGTGACCACCCGGAGCCTGACCACCGGAAAGAACGACACCGACGTTCACCGGACGAGCGGCAACAGCCTTGGTAGCCTTCTTGAGGGAGATGTACGGAGCACCGTAGGTGTTCGGGAAGAGAGCCTTGATCTTCTTCTGGTCGCTAACGGATTCAGTTGCCTTACCCTTGTTGAGGGCAACCTTGAGAGCGCCGTTACGAAGAGATGCTGGGAGCTTCGGCTGGTAGGCCTTGCGAGCCTTGCCGAGAACGGACAGATTGTCGGACATAATGTACCTCTAGGTTTGATTATAAATCCGCGAAAAATATAGAATTTTGTATTTTCATCGATATGAAAAAATTCCAATTATTCCTTCTTTCTTTATTTACTTTGTCCGCTCTCACATTTGCCGATGACGTGATTCAGTTTGCGATCGATCCGTATGAGCTCGGCGAAATTCCGCAGGGCGAATCTCGCCATGTGAAAATCGGCGGTGCGAATGTTTCGAAGGAAGCGGTGAATATCGAAACCGTTCTCTGCCAAGGTATAGGATGTTCGAACTTCAAGTTTCCCAAATCCGTGAAGCCGCGCGACCCGGTGAATATTGAATTCGATTATTCGACAGCAACGCTCGAAGGCCAGATTGCAAACGTCATCGTGATCGTCGAGACGAACGGCAAAACGCATCCGCTTGCGATTCAGGGCCTTGTGAAGGCTCCGTTTGTCTTTAGCGAAAAGATGTTTGACGCGGGCTATTACACCGCCGGCGAAAAACGCGAATGGACATTCTACGTTTGGAGCGAAGACAAAAAGACGCGCCCGGACCTGGAACTTCCCAAAGAATTCTCCCAGGAATTTTCCGTACAGATGAAGAACGTTTCGTTGAACGTGGAAAAGTTCGACGCCATTCAGGAAGGCGGAAAGGTGCCTGGCCAAAAGATTACGCTCAAGACCAAGGGCCTTGTGAAGGATCCAAAGCTCAAGCAGAAGAGCCTTTCGAAGATCGTTTCGTTCAAGAGCAAAAAATATCCGAAGGCGACTCCGGAAGTTCTGATTATCGGATATTGGAAGTAAAGCCTTCTCCTCAAGGCAAAAGCGACTTGCAAAAAGCCCCTGTTTAAGTTAAATTTGGGGCACCTTGCAACGCAAGTTGCGGGCTGTAGCTCAGTCTGGTAGAGCGCTTGAATGGGGTTCAAGAGGTCGTTGGTTCGAATCCAATCAGCCCGATTAACAAAAAAAGTTCCTCTCTTTCGAGAGGAACTTTTTCGTTTTAAACCGGATTGCTTAGACGAGCTTTTCGCCTGCAGCAGCGATCGAAAGCAAGTCCGCTTCTGCATACGGCTTGCCGATCCACTGGATGTTCACCGGCAGATCTTCGGACTTGCCGCACGGAACGGAAATGCCCGGAAGGCCTGCGAGGTTGAGGCTCACCGTGTAGATGTCGGAAAGGTACATCGCCATCGGATCGCTTTCGTTGGTTCCGCGCTTCAGCGGAAGGCCCGGCATCACCGGGGAAGCGATCACGTCGCAGGATTCGAAAGCCTTGGTGAAGTCGTCCGAAATCAGACGACGGACCTTCTGAGCCTGAACGTAGTAGGCGTCGAAGAAGCCGGAGCTCAGCACGTAAGAGCCGAGCATGATGCGGCGCTGCACTTCCTTGCCGAACGCTTCGCTGCGGGACATGGCGTACAGGTCGTAAAGGTTCTTCGCTTCCTTGCTGCGGTAGGTGTAACGCACACCGTCAAAGCGGGAAAGGTTGCTCGAAGCTTCTGCCGTTGCGATGATGTAGTAGCTCGCGACGGCATAGCTGATGTTCGGCATGGAGATTTCTTTCAGAACGGCGCCTTCGGCTTCCGCTTTCTTCAGAACGTTTTCGATCGCGGACTTGCAGCCTGCGTCGAGACCTTCGGCGAAGTATTCCTTCGGAACGCCGATGACCTTGCCCTTCAGGCTTTCACCGATCTTGCGACCGAAATCTTCCGTCGGACGCTGACTCGTGGTGTTGTCGTGAATGTCCTGACCGCAGATGGCGGTAAGAACGGTTGCGGCGTCCTGGACGTTCGTCGACAGAGGACCGATCTGATCCAAGCTCGAAGCGTAAGCGATGAGGCCGTAACGGGAAACGCGACCGTAGGTCGGCTTGAGACCGACGATGCCGGTGCAAGCTGCCGGCTGGCGAATCGATCCACCGGTATCGCTACCGAGGGCGACTGGAACCGTGCCCGTGGCGACGGCGACAGCGGAACCGCCCGAGGAACCACCCGGAACGCGATCCTTGGCAACCGGGTTTTCGACAGCGCCAAAGTAAGAGGATTCGTTCGAAGAACCCATGGCGAATTCGTCCATGTTCGTCTTGCCGACGATGACTGCACCCTGTGCTTCGAACTTTTCGACAGCCGTTGCCGTGTACGGGGCAACGAAATTTTCGAGGATCTTCGAAGCGGCCGTCGTGCGGGAACCTTCGAGGCAGAGGTTGTCCTTGATGGCAACCGGAATACCGTCAAGGTCGCCGAGGGTCTTGCCCTGAGCGCGGCGTTCGTCGCTTTCCTTCGCCTTCTGCATGGCGCGTTCAGCGAGAACAGAAATATAGGCGTTCAAACCCTTGTTCTTTTCAATCGATGCGAGCGATTCTTCAGCGAGCTTGACTGCGGTAGTTGCACCGCTTTCAAGATCCTTCTTCAATTCCTGGATGTTTTTCATTAGCGTTCTCCGGACCATTTCATAATGTAGAGGCCGACGACAAGGCCGACAAGGCTCATCACGTTCAACTTGAGCGCAAGGCCAAAGGAAATCTTGATCATGTACAGATTCAGCACAAACGGTTCCATGTCCGATCCGTCGCCCGTGTTGAACGCCCAGAACGGTTTCACGAAGAAGTTGTGCACGATATTGTTGTAGCCGCCGGCGTTCATCAGCTCACCGAGCTTTCCGAAAACGAAGCCAAGGCATTCGCCGAGAACTCCGCCGATGATGAGGCCGAGGACAACAAAGAGAATAAGTCTTCCAAAACTATTGTTGCGCGACATGTCGTGTGTCCATTTTTTTGCCAAAATATAAAAAAGATGGGAACTCTTCCGTGAAAGGAATGCCTCTGAAACTGCAGGAAATACAAACTCCTGATGGGATTTGCTATATTACGGTCTGTACAAATAGGGGTGCTGACGAGTGTCGGCTGAGATTATACCCTAAGAACTTGGTTCGTAATCGAGCAAAAGGAATCTGTATGACAGAATCTTCGAAGTTTTTTAAACCCTTCCCACAGTCTCACCGTATCTATGTTCCGGGAAAACTTTTTCCCGATATTCGCGTTTCTATGCGTGAAGTCGAAATCTCGGATCCTTTGACCCCGAAGCTCGGCATTTATGATACGAGTGGACCTTACGGCGATCCGCAAAAGACGATCGATGTGAACAAGGGAATTGAAAAGATTCGACAGCCGTGGATCGATGCGCGCAAAAAGGACGGCGCTCCTCTGACGCAGATGCAGTATGCGAAGAAGGGAATTATCACGCCCGAAATGGAATACGTCGCCATCCGCGAAAATCAGAAGATGGACATTCTGCTCGGTGAAAACGGTTCGGCGATTACGCCTGAATTTGTACGCAGTGAAGTCGCTGCGGGCCGTGCCGTGATTCCGTGCAACCCGAACCATCCGGAATGCGAACCGATGATCATCGGACGCAACTTCTTGACGAAGATCAATTCGAATATCGGAAACTCCGCGGTGGCTTCTTCGATTGAACAAGAAGTGGAAAAAATGGTCTGGTCGGTGCACTGGGGCGCAGACACGGTCATGGATCTTTCGACGGGTAAGAACATTCACGAAACGCGTGAATGGATCTTGCGCAACAGCCCGGTTCCTATCGGAACGGTTCCGATGTACCAGGCGTTAGAAAAGGTGAACGGGATTGCGGACAATCTCACGTGGGAAGTTTTCCGCGATACGCTGATCGAACAGGCGGAGCAGGGCGTCGACTACTTTACGATTCACGCTGGGCTTTTGCTTTCGTATGTGCCGCTTGCGTTGAAGCGCACCACGGGCATCGTGAGCCGTGGCGGTTCGATTATCGCCCGTTGGTGCATGGTGCACAATCAGGAAAACTTCCTTTATACGCATTTCGACGAGATCTGCGATATTTTGGCAAAGTATGATGTCTGCGTTTCTTTGGGCGATGGACTGCGCCCAGGTTCCACGGCGGATGCAAACGATGAAGCCCAGTTCTCGGAACTTGACACGCTCGGAGAACTCACAAAGATCGCTTGGGCGAAAGGCGTCCAGGTTCTGATCGAAGGTCCGGGCCACGTTCCGATGCACAAGATCCGCGAAAACATGGAACGTCAGGAACAGATGTGTCACAATGCGCCGTTCTACACGCTCGGCCCTCTCACAACGGATATCGCTCCGGGTTATGACCACATCACGTCCGCCATCGGTGCCGCCATGATCGGCTGGTTCGGAACGGCAATGCTCTGCTATGTGACTCCCAAGGAACATTTGGGCCTCCCGGACCGAGACGACGTTCGCGAAGGCGTGGTGACGTACAAGCTCGCCGCCCATGCGGCGGACCTTGCCAAGGGACATCCGGCGGCTCACTTCCGCGACGACGCGCTTTCCCGCGCCCGTTTCGACTTCCGCTGGAACGACCAGTTTGCGCTTTCGCTTGACCCGGACCGTGCCGTGGAATTCCACGATGAAACGCTCCCGGGTAACGGCGCCAAGGAATCGCATTTCTGCTCCATGTGCGGACCGAAATTCTGCTCCATGCGCATTTCCAAAGACATCCAACAATTCGTAAAGACGGGTAAATTAGATCCGGAGAAGTAAAATGCAGTATATTCTCTTCACTAGTGTGGAAAGTTTTGTCGATGAAGTCGATTTAATTGAAAAAATCTTCGCTAATGATGTAGATTATCTGTATGTGCAGAAGCCGTATATGAATGAGCGTCAGCTCGAACGGTTCCTTCTTTCGATTCCAGAAGAAATCCGAATGAAGACGTTCCTTTGCGGATCTCCCAGTGTGGCGCAGGAATTCAGCCTTGCCGGATTCCATCAGCCGCTGGAATGGTTCATTCAGAATGCGGGCGCTGCACTGCGTGCTTCGGGACTTTTAAGTGTCGAAGTCGAGTGTTTGGGGGATTTGGAAAAGCTTTCTCCGGAAGTGCGTTCCAAAATTTTCCAGGTGGTTGTTAAGAATAAACCGGAAGAGATTCCGGAAAATGTCTTTGTCGTCTGCGATGCGACAGAGCTTTCGAACGATGTCCCGAACAGGGCAATCGTTTCGGGAATCTGGGAATTTGCAGACGCGGTTTCCGCTTGGAGGCGCTTATGTCTAAAATGACTTTTGCCATGACGGTCGCAGGCTTTGATGGAAGCGGCGGCGCGGGAATTCTGGCCGACATCAAAACGATGCGGGACTTTGGAGTGTACGGTTGCTCCGCTTGTACTGCTTTGACGGTGCAAAACGAACAGTCTTTTGCGGACCCGGGATTTCTCCCGTGGGAACGCGTCCGCGTACAGCTCGACAAACTTCGAGAAGTGCGCGAATACAAGTTCATCAAGATTGGACTTGTGCAAGACGCGGAAATGCTCCAGAAAATCGTCGAATGGATTCGTCAGAACAATTCCGATGCGTTTGTCATCTGGGATCCGATCATGGGAGCGACAACCGGTTATCGCTTTTTTGCCGATGATGATGCGGACCGGTTCTTTCCGGTATTTTCACAGATCGATTTGATTACGCCGAACCAGTATGAATATGCCTACTTGGGACTTGGCGTTGCCGATAGCCGCAACGAACTTCTGGTTGGAAAAAAGACCTCCATTCTGCTGAAGGGAGGTCATGCGGAAGGGGAAGATTCCACCGATACGCTTTGGCATGAAGGAAAAGTTTTTAAGTTCACTTCCAAGCGTTTTGTCGGAGTCGATAAGCACGGCTCGGGCTGTACGCTTTCGTCGGCAATCCTCGCCAATGTGGCGCTTGGAAAGTCCTTGCCGGAAGCTTGCCAAGCGGCCAAACTTTATATTGAAAAGTTCTTGTCGGGCGGGGAAGGCCGAGTCGGCTGGGTCGACTAGGTTTTAGTCGTTGTCGTCTTCCAGCTGATCCTTGATCGAGTTGAAGATCGGATCCCAGAGAGACGGACCGCCCTGCTTCGGATACACGTAGGTGAGTTCCTGCGTGTTCATCCAGGCTTTGAGCTTTGTCACCTTGATCACGCAAGAAGATTCATCACCCGAGACGGTCACCCAGAACTTGATGAACTGCTGGTTCTGCATATTGCGCTTGTGATCGTCGCGCTGGGTGTAGCTTGCGATGGTGTACTTTTCGGTCACCATCTTGCCGTTTTCCGGATCATCCTTGGCGAGCGAAACATCGTTATCGGCGAAGGTCTTCTTTGTTGCGTCATAGCAGGCGGCAGAAGAATAGTCGAACGAACGGGTCATGTATTCGTCGTAGAGGGTCGGATCGTCGAGCATCTTTTTCGGCTGCATCATGGCGCATCCGCTGAAGAGGGTTGCTGTCGCGATGGCGAATCCGAGCAAGGCTTTCACTTTCATTTTTGTCTCCTGGAAAGGGGTGAATAGTTCCTTTTTTTTTGAAAGTGTATGAAAAAAAACAGCTCTGTCAACAAAGACGGAAAGTTTGTGATAAGTGTCGCTTTTTGAAGGATAAAACAAAAATCCCGTGGAGTTTTCCACGGGATTTTGAAGCTTGGGTCGACTGTTGGATTAGAGGTCGACGACTTCGGTCCAGCCGAACGGATCCGGAGCTTCACCGAACTGGATAGCGGTGTACTTCGTGAAGAGTTCCGTGCAGACCGGACCCGGGTTCACGCCGTCACCGTAGGTGAAGGTCTTGTTGGCGATCGGGTCCACGATCTTCTTGATCGGGGTGATCACGGCTGCCGTACCGCATTCTGCGGTTTCCGAGAATTCAGCGAGTTCTTCGAACGGAACCTGGCGGCGTTCCACCTTGTAGCCCAGGTGTTCTGCGAGCTGCTGCAAGCTCTTGTTCGTAATGGACGGGAGAATGGATTCGGACTTCGGGGTCACGAAGGTCTTGCCCTTGATGCCGAAGAAGTTTGCCGGACCGCATTCGTCGATGTACTTCTTTTCCTTCGCGTCGAGGTAGATCGTGCTCGAGTAGCCGAGTTTCTTGGCTTCAGCGAGGGAAAGGAGGGAAGCTGCGTAGTTGCCGCCGACCTTGACCGTACCCGTGCCCTGCGGAGCAGCGCGGTCGAAGTTACGGCTGATCATCATGTCGACCGGCTTGAAGCCGTCCTTGAAGTACGGACCGACCGGGGTCACGAACATGAGGAGCAAATATTCATCTGCCGGCTTCACGCCGACTTCCGGGCTCATACCGATGAGGAGCGGACGGATGTAAAGGGTTGCACCGTAGCCATACGGCGGAACGAAGCGCTTGTTTGCCTTCACGACCGTGTGGACCATTTCGCGGAAGAGTTCTACCGGCGGAACAGCCATGAGAACGCGGTTTGCGGTGTTCTGAATGCGCTTGGCGTTTTCTTCAACGCGGAAGACGCGGACCTTGCCGTCCTTGCCCGTGTAAGCCTTGAGGCCTTCGAAGCCTTCCTGACCATAATGCAAGCAAGTAGCGGCCATGTGAATGCTAATGTCTTTGGAGGAGGTGACTTCAATCTTGCCCCACTGACCATTGCGGTAGTAGCAGCGAACGTTGTAATCGGTATCGTAGTAACCGAAGGGAAGAGTCTTCCAATCAACAGTATTCAAATCGACTTGCATAATTGAACCTTTTTATTCTGGCGTCACCTGACGTCAATGGAAAAATACACAATTTGGAGCGAAATGGCTCTGCGTTTTTTACAGCTTGGATATTATAACAACGTCAATTCATCGGAATGGATTCAAATTTTGAGATTCACAAGGTAATTTCTACTTGTGGTCTAATAGAACGTCTTGGCTTCAAGACGTGCTCTGGGGAATATGAATACGATGAATCTAAAATTGCATGCGTTTGGGTTTGTAATCGGCCTTTTTTCGATCGCGATGGCTGAAAATCCAATCATCCAAACTTATTATTCGCCGGATCCTGCGCCTGTCGTGTTTGGCGATACCGTCTGTGTGTATTCTGGAAATGACGAAGGCGGATCATTTTTTACGATGCACGGCTGGCGGGTTTCTTGTTCGACCGATATGGTGAACTGGACCGACCGGGGAACGTTGATTTTACAGAATTCCGACTTTCCGAATGCGAAGAAAAACGGCGATTGGGCTTCGCAATGCATTCGTCGAAATGGAAAATATTACTACTACGTGACGGTGGAATCTTCTCTCGGGGGGCGGGCGATTAACGTAGCGGTTGCGGATAAACCCGAAGGGCCGTACCGGAATGCGACGGGGAATAGCCATTTGGCGGGTCCGAACTGGGATTATATAGATCCGACGGTATTTGTCGACGACGATGGCCAGGCGTATCTCTATTTTGGAAATCCGACTCTCTATTGGGCAAAGCTGAAAGAGGATATGGTGACTTTGGATGGGGAAATCCACGAGACCGATATGAGCCGCGGATTTGCTCCGGCAGGTGAAGATTCCAAGTATACCGAGGGCCCGTGGATTCATAAGCGCGGAAATAAATATTACATGATTTATGCATCCCATGGCGTTCCCGAAAAAATTTCCTATTCCACAAGTGAATCCCCGACGGGTCCCTGGACTTGGGGCGGAATCATTATGGATCAAGGAAATAACACGGCTTTCACGAATCATTCCGGATTGATCGATTTTAAAGGCCGTAGCTTTTTCTTTTATCACAATCAAAAAAATGTGAGCGGAGGCGGTTATAGCCGCTCTACCGCAATCGAAGAATTTACGTGGAATGCGGACGGAACGATCCCGAGCATTCGTTCGACCAATGATGGCGTGAAAACTCCCATTCACAATCTGGATCCCTATGACCGCGTTGAAGCAGAAACCAAAGCTTGGGTGGGCGGGATGACGGTCACAAAGACGCCCGACGGGAATGGGGTCCCGATGACGATTATCGAACATGTTGCACTTGAAAATGGCTCGGTCTACTTGACTCATATGACGGAAGGATTTTACACGAAGGTGCGTTCCGTCGATATCAGCGATGGCGCCGATAAAATCGTCCTTGCGACCCGTGGAAACGGCGGAAAATTGGAAGTTCATTCGGAATCGGAAACGGGTCCGCTTCTTGCGGAAATTCAGATTCCGGCCAGCTCTACATGGGAAGAAAATTCCTTTGATTTTACCGTAGAAGAAGGAGTCCAGGATGTTTTCTTTGTGGTTAAACAGGGAGGCTTTGATTTCGATTATTGGTATTTGGAAAGTCAATCGGTAAAGACGCCTCAAAAGCCTTATTTAGGTGTAGCCGCTACAGTTCCAGGTTATATTCAGGCGGAAAATTATGATGAGCCTGGCAGTGGAAAACTGGGCAAATCTTATTACGATTCCGAAAGCGAAAATCAAGGGAATGTCTATCGAAACGATGCGGTCGATATTGTCGGATTCCAGTGCTCCGATGCGGAAAATACCGAAGATTGTGAAGGCTATGCCGTAGGATATACGCAGACAGGCGAATGGATGGAGTATACGCTCCATGTTGAAATGGATGATGAATACACGATTTCCGCCAATGTAGCGACCCCTTTTGAAAATTCGGGCATTCAAATCGATATCGATGACACTCCCGCTGTTGAAAATTTCACGATACCTCAAATCGATACCGCTTGGAATGTCTATCGGAAAATCGAATTGGGGAAGGTGTATTTAGAAAGTGGCGAACATGTTTTGAAAATTCTGATAACAGGATCTTATTGCAATATCGATTGGCTGTATTTGGCTTCTTCAAAAGACAAGGACGCTTTGAAATCTGCGAAAAAAATTTCGGGCAGCGTTTTAAGACAGAAGGTCCAAACGATGCGTGTTGACGGCAAGACCTTGTATATAAACCAGAATGGAAAGAAATTCGATTTACTCGGGGTTCAAATTCAATAGAAGGTGGCTACATGGGGAATTTAAGCTTGAAAAGATTCATTTCGGTAACCGCGATTTGCGCCGTTTCTGCAATGGCTGCGACGGTATCGAATCCGATTATTTGGGGCGATGTTCCCGATGTATCGACAATCCGAGTCGATGATGCGTATTATATGGTGAGTACGACGATGCATTTTGCGCCGGGCGTGCCCGTGATGAAGTCGACGAATCTCGCCCAGTGGCGCACCGTCTCTTATGCGTATGAAACCTTGATCGACAATGATGCGATGAACCTGAACGGGGGCAAGAATGCCTATGGGAAAGGTTCCTGGGCGAGTTCTATTGCGTACCACGATGGCTACTTTTATATTCTGACGCCGTCGTATACATCGAACAACACTCATGTGTACAAGACGAAGGATGTGGAAAGCGGGGAATGGAGCGTGACGACGCTTCCTCGCATGTTGCACGATCCGTCTCTCTTTTTTGATGATGACGGATCTGTCTTTGTGTTCTACGGAAATGCTTCCGACGGTGTTGATTATGTGGAATTGAATTCCGAAGTTTCGGCCTTCAAGTCGGGCGGGCGCAGCGGAAAATTGTCAGGAACCAGCGTGGCTTCGGTTACGGGGTCCGACGGGCTGTTTGAAGGCTCTCAGATGTTCAAGGTAAATGGAGAATATTATTTATTCCGCATTGCTTGGCCAAGTGGGAAGTGCCGCACAGAAATCGTTTACCGATCGAAGACTCTTTTTGGAAATTATTCCGGCAGGATTTTTTTGCAAAATGACGGAGTTGCGCAGGGAGGCATTTTTGATACTCCCGAAGGCAAGTGGTATGCAATGCTCTTCCGCGATTCCGGACCGGTTGGACGGATTCCGTATTTGGTTCCGATGTCTTGGGCGGACGGCTGGCCTGTGGCCGATGGAGGAAAGGCGCCTGCAACGCTTGAACTTTCTGAAGAGGTGCTCCCGGGTTACGGCCTTGTCAATTCGGACGATTTTGAAAATGAAAATCTTGCTCTAGAGTGGCAGTGGAATCATAATCCGGATAATTCCGCATGGTCCATCACGGCAAACCCGGGACATTTACGCTTGATCACGACCCGGACGGATGCTGGAGTCTATACGGCAAAGAATACGCTGACGCAACGCACCTTTGGCCCTCAATGCTCGGGAAGAATCTTGGTCGATGCGGCCGGCATGAATGATGGTGATATTGCAGGCCTTGTGGCCCTTCAAGATACGATGGGTTTTGTCGGCATTCAAAAAACGGGTGAAAATTATAGCGCAGTCATGTACCATGGAACGCGTGAAGCTGCCAGTAAGCCACTTCTAGGAAGTTCTGCTTATTTCCGCATTGACTTCGATTTGCCTTTGGGAAGGGGAAGTGCGACTTTTTATTACAGTGAAGACGGTAAAAACTGGAATGTCATTGGCGACAAGATGAACCTTGCCTATACGTTGGGAATGTTTGTCGGTTACCGTTTTGGACTTTTCCATTATGCGACAAAAACGGCGGGCGGCTATGCGGATTTTGATTGGTTCAAGGTTGGTGTCGATGTCAATGATGCAATCTATCTAGAAAGTACTCAGGACGAGACGCCGATTACACCGTATGGAGAAACTCCTGCCACGATTCCAGGAAAAATTGAAATGGAAAATTATGATGTTGGCAGATCGAATAAAGCTTATTATGACAAGGATTCGGAAAATCAGGGCTTGGCCTACCGTGAAGATGGTGTGGACATTGTGCAAGTGGATGCTTCCGACATTTCGAAAGGCTATGCCATCGGTTATACGCAAGCGGGGGAATGGCTCCGCTACACGGTCCATGTGGATTCGACGGGAAAATATGCGCTTTCCGCTCAAGTGGCGAGCGGGCTAGAAGGCTCAAGCTTTAGGCTTTATATGGATGAGACTCCGCTAACGGATACAATCCAGATTCCTCAGGGAGAAAGCTGGGACGTTTACCAAGAAGTGTCTTTGGGCAATGTAGAATTGAATGCCGGGGAGCATATATTCAAATTGGTCATTACGGGAAGCTATGCCAATATCGACTGGATTCAGTTCTGTGCAGAAGAAAATTGTGAAGACCGCGTGCCGATCCAGGTTCAAAATGGGGAACATCATTTGAATCCTTCGATTCAAAATTCAGTAGAGGTCTTTTCCATTACCGGAAAATTCTTAGGCAAAATGAAGTTAAATGGAGAAAGCCTTGCTTGGACGTTAAAGCGAAACGGCTATGCTCCTGGTTCTTATTTGGTTCGGGCAGGACATGAGCTGAAACGGATAAATCTTTCCTTTTAGACCTATCTGTGCTTAAAAGAAAACGGCATCCTGGATGCCGTTTTTCTATATTTTGGAAGGAATTTTAAAAGGATTGACTCAAAATGAAAGTTTCTTTGAATTGGCTCCGCCGTCATGTGGATCTTCCGGAAAGTGCTGAAGAAGTTTCGAAGGCTTTGACCTCCATCGGTCTTGAAGTCGAAGGCATGGAAGAACCGGCGAAGCAGTATGAAAAGCTCGTCGTGGCAAAGGTTCTCACCTGTGAAGCTCACCCGGATAGCGATCACCTGCATATCACCACGGTGAACGACGGCAAGGAAACCATTCAGGTCGTCTGCGGCGCTCCGAACGTGGCTGCGGGCCAGACCGTCGTTCTCGCTCCGATCGGTGCAGAACTTCCGCTTCCGGACGGCAAGTCTTTGAAGATGAAGAAGTCCAAGATCCGCGGTGTGGAAAGCTTTGGCATGATCTGCGCCGAAGATGAAATCGGCCTTTCCGATGACCACGGTGGAATCATGGTCCTCGACGACAAGATTCCGGCGGGTACCCAGTTTATTTCCCTCGGTCTTTACGACGCCACTTATGAATTGAACGTGACCCCGAACCGTCCGGATGCCCTTTCGCACCGTGGCGTCGCCCGCGAACTCGCGGCAAAGTTCGGCCGTCCGCTGAAGCCGCTCGCTTACACGCTCTCCGAAGACGCTTCGAAGGAAGCCTCTTCCGAAATCAAGCTGACCGTGGAACCGGGTTCCGGTTGCACCCGCTATGTGGGCCGCGTGATTGAAAACGTGAAGGTCGCACCGTCTCCGGCATGGCTTTCCCGCCTTCTTAAGTCCGTCGGCATGAACAGCGTGAACAACGTCGTCGATGTGACGAACTTCATTTTGATGGATGTCGGTCAGCCGCTCCACAGCTTTGACATGTCCAAGTTGAACGGCGCAGAAGTCGTCGTTCGCAAGGCCAAGCCGGGCGAAAAGATCGAAACCTTGGACCACAAGGAACACGAACTCACCCCGAACGACCTCGTGATTTGCGACGGCGATCGTCCGTCCTGCGTTGCCGGTGTGATGGGCGGCGTGGAAAGCGAAATTACGGATACGACGACGAAGGTGTTCCTCGAAAGCGCTTGGTTCAACCCGACCGTTGTGCGTAAGCAGGCTCACCGTCTTTGCACTTCGACTGATTCGAGCTATCGCTTTGAACGCGGTATTGATTACACAATGCAGCGTGAAGCAGACGATTACGCTTGCGCTTTGATTCAGGAAGTCGCCGGTGGTAATGTTCTCAAGGGCACGGTCGAATATACGGGCGAAGATCACCAGCAGAAACCGTTTGTGGTGACGCTCCGCGCATCCCGTGTGACGAAGGTTTTGGGCATTACCCTTTCCGAAGAAGAAATCACCAAGTACCTGACGGGCATTGGCCTCAAGCACTTGGGCAATATGACTTTTGAAATTCCGCCGTACCGTCCGGACCTCGAACGCGAAGTGGACTTGATCGAAGAAGTGGCACGTCTTGTCGGCTTCGACAATATCCCGTACGATGTCCCGTCGTTCAAGATCAAGCCGAACGATCTTCCGGCAGAAGAAGTCCTCGGTCGCCGCATCCGTTACACGCTCTCTTCGATGGGCTTGCACGAATGCATTTCTCTCCGCTTTACGAGTGCTGCAAATACGCAGGCCGTGTTCGGTGAACCGAACGATGCCGATCCGCGCTCGAAGCCGGCAAAACTTTTGAATCCGCTGTCCGAAGATCTCGGCTGCGTCCCGACCTCCTTGATTCCGATTCTCCTCAAGTCCGTTGCCGACAACGAAAAGAACCGTCCGGGTTCCGTTCGCTTGTTCGAAAACAGCAAGGCTCAGTTCCAGAATGCGGAACGCAAGGACGACCGCGATCCGGGCTTTACCGAAAAGCCGATCCTTTGCGCGGTCATCGCTGGCCATTGGAAGATGGAAGCTTTGGACGACAAACCGCGTGACGTCGAATTCGGCGACATCAAGGGCCTTGCGATTTCCTTCTTCAAGCGTCTCGGCCTTCCGGTGGAAGTGCGTTCCGTGGAACAGAAGGAAAAGTTCCTCCACCCGGGCAAGCAGGCTGTGATCATGAGCGGTAATACGGTTTTCGGTTCCATCGGTATGGTGCACCCGGCCGTCCTTAAGGCTTTCGACATCAGCTATGCGACGGCTCTCTTCGAAGTCGATCTGGACAAGGTCTTGAAGGCTCAGGAAAAGAAGGTTGTCTTTAAGCCGTTCAGCCGTCAGGTGTTCACGACCCGCGACATTTCCATGATCGTGGCAGAACGCTTGACGAACGAAGCGATTCTCGAAAAGCTCAATTCCTTCAAGGTGAAGAACCTGGTGAAGGTGGAACTCAAGAGCGTCTACCAGGGCGTCGGAATCCTTCCGGGTCAGAAGAACATGGTTTACTCGTTCACATACCAGTCCATGACGGAAACGCTCACGGATGAAGTGGTGAACAAGGCTCACGATAAGCTTCGCGAAAAACTTTCTGCCGACGGCGAAATCACTCTCCGTTAAAGGGATTGTCGAGTATGGCTTATATTGCAATGGCGCGCAAATGGCGACCGGAATCGTTCAACGATCTGGTCGGCCAGGAGCATATCGCAAAGACGATTGAAAACGCAATCGTCGGCGGTCGTCTGCATCATGCGTTCCTTTTTACGGGAACCCGTGGTGTCGGTAAAACGACTTCCGCACGTATCTTGGCGAAAACGTTGAACTGCACGGGCGGCGATCCGCTGGTCCCATGCGGAAAGTGCAAAAGCTGTCTCGATATCGCGAGCGGTCATCCGATGGACGTGATTGAAATCGATGCCGCTTCGAATACAGGTGTCGACAACATCCGCGATCTTTTGGAACAGACCCAGTACACGCCGATGATTGGCAAGTACAAGGTTTTTGTGATCGACGAAGTCCACATGCTTTCGAAGGGCGCTTTCAACGCGCTCCTCAAAACCTTGGAAGAACCGCCTCCGCACGTGATCTTCATTTTTGCGACGACCGAAGTCAATAAGGTTCCGCAGACGATTCTTTCGCGTGTGCAACGCTTTGACTTTAAGCGTCTCACGACCAAGCAGATCACAAGCCGTCTCAAGTACATTTGCGATCAGGAATCGATTTCAACCGATGCCGAAGCGCTCGGCATGATTGCAGAAAAGGCGGATGGTTCGATGCGTGATGCTCTCACGTTCTTCGACCAGGCTTATGCTTTTACCGGCAACGATATGAATGCGGACTCCGTCCGTTCCGTTCTCGGTGTGCCGCCTAACGATCTTTATTTTGCCCTTCTTGAATCCATTGAAAAGCATGATCTCAAGGGAACGTTTGCCGTTGTCGATAAGGCTTCGGAAACGGGTGTGGAATTTGCACCGCTTCTCGATGGTTTTGCAAAGTTTGTCCGCAACCGCCTGTATGTGAAGGTGGGCGGTATTTCTGCCGAAGAATTGAACATTTCGGAAGGCCTTTTTAGCAAGCTCAATTCTTGCGCGCCTTCTCTGGGCAACGGCGATCTTTTGCGCATCGCGCGTATTCTCACGGACCTGCAGGGAAACATTCGCCGCAGCACGAATCCGCGTTTGCTCGTGGAATCCGCTTTCGCTCGAATGGCGTATCTCGACAGGGTCGTGGACTTGAAACGTGCCTTGGCCGCGATTAACGACCCTGCCTCCCAGGGTTCAAAAAAAAAATTAACTGAACCGCAGGCTCAGGTGTCGACGGCGGCGTTTACCGCTCCGGCGCCTGTACCACAAGCGGCTCCTGCGCCAGCGGCGCCTTCCGATTCGCCTTTTACAATCGACTTCGACGGTTTTGACGCTCCGAAGTCTGCTCCTGCAACATCTGCAACCTCTTCGTTTGCGGCTCCGGCGTCGCCTGAGCCTCCGTCTGTCGATATGGGAGCTCCCGAAATGGATCCTTCCATGATAATCGATTTTGGCGGTGCACCGGCTTTTGACGATGACCACGGCTTTGACGAAGGTCCAAACTTTGCCGATGCCGGAGACGATTTCGGCGATGTGCAGACGATTACGCGTTATGACATTTGCAATGCCTGGCAGAATTTGATCCGCAGCAGTTTCACTCAGGAAATGGGATTCTTTGCGACAAGTTTGAACGGTTCGACTCTTGAACACGGCGACTTCCAGGAAAATCCATTCCACTTGAAGGTCGTTTACCCGGCCGCGTTCAAGTGGGGTTACGATCAGATGATGACCCGCGACGATTACCGCGAGCGTTTGTTGAATATTTTGGAAGACCGCTTGCAGACGAAGGTCGCCGTGACCTACGAACTGTTGGAACCGAAACCCGGCGAAGACGTTTCCGGTGTGCCGCTCAGTCCTTGGGAAACGGACTTGCAGCAGGAACCGGGCCTTGCGGAATTCACCCAGAGATTCATGGCGGAACTCATTGCGACAAGATCCGTGCCGAAAATGGTCGATGAAGAAAATTCGGATGGCGAACAATGCGCAGTGACTCCGGAACAAGAATAAAATTGTATTTTAATCCCCAAAAAACGAGGAAAGCCCTATGAATATGCAGAAAATGTTGAAGGACTTGCAGAAGATGCAGTCCAAGATGGTTAAGGCCCAGAACGATCTTCAGGCTCAGAGCTTTGAAGCGGAAGCGGGTGGCGGCATGGTGAAGGTTGTGCTCAACGGTCAGGGCATCATGACTTCGATCAAGATCAACCCGGATGCTGTTGATAAGGATGACGTCGAAGCTCTCGAAGATTTGATCATGGCTGCCGTGAATTCGGCAACGAAGAAGAAGGATGATACTTCCAAGGCTAGCATGGAAGAACTCACCGCCGGCATGCGCATTCCGGGACTTATGTAATTCTTCCCCAAAGACATTGAAAAAGACCGCTGAATTCAGCGGTCTTTTTTTGTTCAAAACGGAAACTTGAATCAGCGGAAACTTTAGTAAGCGCCGTCGCTCTTGAACACAGCCTTGAAGGTCTTTGCCACGAGCTGCAGGTCAATGCCAAAGTTCGAATGACGCACGTACTTGTTGTCAAGACGCATCTGCCCTTCGAACGGAATATCGCTTCGACCGCTGACCTGCCAGAAGCAGGTGAGGCCCGGCGTCACGGAAAGACGCATCTTGTGCCACGGCAAGTATTCGGCGACTTCCGACGGGAGCGGTGGGCGCGGTCCGACGACCGACATGTCTCCGGCAAGAATGTTGAACAGCTGGGGAAGTTCGTCCAGGCTGAACTTGCGAAGGATATGGCCCATCGGATAAATACGCGGGTCGTTCTTCATTTTGAAGGTCGGGCCGCTGGATTCGTTGAACTTTTGAAGTTCCTTTTTGCGGGCTTCTGCGTCGATGTACATGCTGCGGAACTTGTACATCGTAAAGAGCTTGCCGTTTTTGCCGACGCGGATCTGCTTAAAGATGACAGGTCCCTTCGGGTCGCTGAACTTGACGATCAAGGCGCAGGCGATCAGGACCGGAGAAAGCAGAACGATGCCGCAGAAGGACGAAACCACATCGAAGGAACGCTTGATAAATTCCTTGGCGTAGACGGAAAATTTGTTCGTCTGGGTGAGAATATCCCCGTAGAACAGACGCTTGAGCGAGAAAAATCCGTTGTTACGCACGTTGAATTTCTCAATCGCTTCGTCAAGTTCCTGATCCTGCTTTTCTTGCAGACCGGTGTAAATGCAGACCTGGAAAATCGGCTGCTTGGTCTTTTTGCGGAGAATGTCGACAAGGCCCGCCTTTTTAATATTGACGAGCATTTTACGGCGCAGACGTTCCAAAACGTGCAGGTCGGAGTCGATCAAGATGACGCCCAAGCCATCTGGATTATCCAAATAGCCAACGACATCGGTAAACTTGGTTTCGGTCAAGACGGTGAGAACCGCAATCTTCCAAGCTCGGACATAAGAAGAATCAAACTTGCTGAATCCGACAATGTCGAATTGGCGGGTGATGATCTTAAAGTAGAGGAACGGATGCTGATTACGGTTTGTGCGCAAAAACTCTTCACGCAGGCGAGCCTTGAAGAAGTTTGCCGGATAAACCGTGTTGCCGATATCTTGCGGGGAAAGAAAATCTCCCAGCGTGGATTGTGTAAAATTGTCGTGCACGTCCCAAATATAGTTCTGATTTTCTAATTTAAAGGCGAAAAAATTTCATCCATTGGAGATAATTATGCGCATTGGACTTATTGGCACCGGCACGATCGGTGGCGGTGTTGTGGAAATCCTCGAAGCCAAGGCTGCTCAGTATCGTGAAAAGTTGGGCATTGACCTTGAACTCGCTTGCATCTGCGCCAAGAGTGACGACGAAGTCGCTCCGTACAAGGCTAAGGGCTACAAGACGACTACCGATGCGATGACAATGATTACCGATCCGACGATCAACGTAATCGTGGAACTCGCCGGCGGTTACGAAATGCCGCGCAAGTGGATTACCGCCGCTCTCGAAAACAAGAAGCACGTGGTGACTGCCAACAAGGCGATGCTCGCCAAGTACGGTCACGAAGTGTTCCCGCTTGCCGAAAAGAACAACTGCCACATTCTGTTCGAAGCCGCTGTGGGCGGTGGCATTCCTATCATCCGCAGCATGCAGGAAGGTTTTGTCGGTAGCGAAGTGGAACAGCTGAGCTGCATCATCAACGGTACCTGCAACTACATCCTTTCCCGTATGGGCGAAAGCGGCATGTCTTTTGAAGACGCTTTGAAGGAAGCTCAGGCAAACGGCTTTGCAGAACGCAACCCGACGTTCGACATCGAAGGTGTCGACTCCGCTCACAAGACGGCCATCCTTTCGAGCCTCTGCAGCGGCAAGTACGTGGACTTTGAAAAGATCCACGTCACCGGTGTTTCGAAGATTACTGCCGAAGATATTTCGAATGCGAAGGAACTCGGCTACAAGATCAAGCTTCTCGGCATCTATCGCCGTGGCGAAGATGGCGCTGTGGACGCTCGCGTCCATCCGTGCCTCGTTCCGAACGATCACCTGCTCGCCAGCGTGGACGGTGTGATCAACGCCGTGTACCTCCACTGCGACAACCTCGGCCAGACCCTCCAGACGGGTGCAGGTGCAGGTCGTCTCCCGACGGCAAGTGCTGTGGTCGCTGACCTCGTTTCCCTTGCCCGTTCCACGGATACCGGTTCTCGTAAGCCGCTCCCGATGGGCTGGTTTAACAAGGAAAACGCTGCGAAGCTCACCCCGATTTCGGAAACCTCTTCCCGTTACTACCTGCGCTTCACGACGAAGGATTCCTTCGGCGTTCTCGCAAGCATCACGGGCATCTTCAGCCAGAACGAAATCTCGATTGAATCCATCATCCAGAAGGATGTGAAGGATCCGGGCAAGGTCAGCATCGTCGTCATTTCCGAATGCACAAAGGAAAGCAAGATGCTCACGGCACTCGAAGCGATTGACTCCCTCTCTTCTGTTGCAGAAAAGAGCCAGATGATCCGCTTCCTCAAGTAAGGCGACCCCATGCTACGAGGAAATAAGCTCGAACTCCTCTTGCATCTGATCGGCGACTTTTTGGCGGTGACGATTTGTTTCGTCATCGCCTTCTGGGTCCAATTCCACAGCGGTTGGATTGTGGACAAGTTCGATCCGTCCAAGATGATTTCGGAATATACCCGCGCAGGCTTTTTCCTTGGTGCGGGCTGGGTTCTTTTATTTGCCGTGACGGGGCTTTACCGTTCCTGGCTTTTGCTTTCTCGAACTTTGCAAGTTCTGCATGTCGCGCGTGCGGTCGTGATCGGAATTGCGGCGATTCTCCTTGGACTTTTCGGTTCCGAGTTTATCGGTCGATTGGTCGCGGGTCAGCCGCTTCTCGGCGATTATGTTTACGGTTCGCGCTTCAAGTGGATTTTGCTGTATGGTGCGGGGGTATTCTTCCTTGTCGCTTTTATTCGCATGGTAATTGCGGGCTTTTTGCGCACCTTGCTCCGTAAAGGCTATGGTGCAAATAATTTGCTCGTGCTCGGTGCGACGGAAGCGGGAAAGAAGATTGCGCAGGCTTTTGCCAAGGCTCCGGAACGCGGTAAAAAGGTCGTCGGTTTTTTGGACGAACATTACCAGGTGATGGATCATGAATTCTCCGGTTTCCCGGTCCTCGGAAAATATTCCGACTTGGCGAACTTGGTGAAGAAGTTCAAGGTCTCGGGCATCGTGATTTCGCACGACAGCTCTTCTTTGCAAGAAATCACCCGCGTTCTAACATGGGCGTGCGATCTTCCGCTGCACATTTATGTGATCCCTGGACTTTACAATGTCATCAGCGGTCACTACAAGACGAACCTCGTCCACGGCTTTGATCTGCAGGAACTTTTTGCTTTCAACATGCCGCGTTGGGAAGTGCGCGTGAAGCGCTTGATGGATGTTATCGTCGCGGCGATTCTTCTGCTTTGCACACTTCCGATTTCCTTAATCACGGCTCTTGCAATCAAGCTCGATTCGAAGGGTCCTGTCTTTTATTCCCAGGAACGTGTGGGCCTTTACGGCAAGCGTTTTATGGTGCACAAGTTCCGCACGATGCGGACGGATGCGGAAAAGAACGGTGCGCAGTGGGCGACGAAAAACGACCCGCGTATCACACGCGTGGGACACTTCCTTCGCAAGACTCGTATTGATGAACTGCCGCAGCTTTTGTGCGTGTTGCGCGGCGACATGAGCATGGTCGGTCCGCGTCCGGAACGCGCGGTGTTCATTGAAAAGTTGCGCGAACAGATTCCGTTCTACATTGGACGCTTGAAAATGAAACCGGGACTGACCGGTTGGGCTCAGGTGCGTTACCATTACGACACGAGCCTCGAAGATGTGCAGAAGAAGCTTGAATACGATATGTATTACTATGAAAACATGTCGCTCCTTCTCGATCTTCAAATTTTATTCAGAACGATTTATGTGGTGCTCACAGGTAAAGGAGCTCAATAATGTACGGTGATAATTCGAAGCCGGTATTCCCGGTAGAAGACGCTTTGACCATGATTCGCCTCGCTCTCGCAGAAGACGTGCGCACGGGCGATGTGACGAGTGAATGGACGATCCCGGCGGATCAAAAACAGCACGCCCGTTTGATTGCCAAGGAAGACGGCGTGTTGGCAGGACTTCCGGTCATTGAACTCGTGTTCCAGGAACTCAAGGCGAATGCCAAGGTGACGCTCCACAAGCAGGACGGTGACGTGGTGAAGAAGGGCGATTTGATCGCGGAACTCGACGGCACGACCCACGAACTTTTGACTGGTGAACGCACCCTCTTGAACTTTATCCAGCAGCTTTCGGGCGTCGCCACGGTGGCGCATACCTTCCAGGAAGCTTTGAAGGGCGGAAAGACCAAGGTTCTCGATACCCGCAAGACCGTTCCGGGCTTCCGCACTTTGCAGAAGTATGCCGTGCGCGTCGGCGGCGGTTCCAACCATCGCATGGGTCTTTTTGACATGGTCCTCGTGAAGGACAATCACATCGCCGCCGCCGGTGGCGTTCTCGAAGCCCTCGCCGTGGTCAAAAAGCATAACACCCAGAACCTGATGGTCGAAATGGAAGTGGAAAACTTCGACCAGCTCCGCGCCCTTCTGAACAAGGGCGTGGACGTCATCATGCTCGACAACATGAGCAACGAAACGATGGCGGAAGCTTTGAAGATCATCAAGGAAAGCGGAGACAAGTGCCTTGTCGAAGGTTCGGGCAATATGACGCTCGAACGTGCGAAGGAAATCGCCACTCTCGGACTGGACTTTATCTCGGTCGGCGCTTTGACG
>JAILDK010000109.1 GCA_024689485.1 Fibrobacter sp. | reverse complement strand
AATTCCTTTTGAGCGTATGTTTGACATTTATCCAGGAAGAACGATGAACATAATCGGAAACATAAGCATGTTCATTCCTGTTGGAATTGTTTGGCCTCTATGTTTTAAGAAATTGGATTGTCTTTGGAAGACTGTATTGGCTGGCGCCGTATTTTCGTTGTTTATAGAAATTAGCCAGCTTGCCTTTTACGAACGTTGCAGCGATGTTGACGATCTTTTGATGAATGCGAGCGGAGTTTTGATTGGCGCCATCCTTTACTTTGGAGTAAAGAAAATTCTTAGTAAAGAATAGTGCCAGCCATTTTATGCATCTCTGTCCAGCATTAAAATCTCGCTGTTTTCGTCCGCGGCAATGTTTATAAAGCGTTCGTATTCGCGCAAAACGTCGGCGATGATTTCTTCCTTTTCCAAATGCTGAATGTCGTTTCCGGTGCGGCCGCTGTTGTGGTAGCTCATCGGAACGTACACGTCGGATTCCGGGGTCGGAGCGTTGTCCTCGTCGATCACGTACTGCGAAACGGCCTGCTTTTCGGCCATCACACCGTACTTAAAGTTTTGCAGCTTATCGTAGCGGATCAAAAGCTCGATCGAAATCGGCCCCGCCTTTCCTTCTCGAATTTCCGCGTCCACGCCCTTTTCCGCAAAGGCGCTCTGTAGCTCTTCGAAAGCGGGCTTCACGTTGTTCGCGATAAAGGTGCGCACGTCGCTCTTCTTGGTAAAGAGAAGAATCTGGTTCAGGTAATCTTTCCAACGGGAAGAATCCCACACGTGGCTTCCGTAAGGCAGCTTTCTTTGACGGTAAATTAAGTCTATACGAAGAGCCTTCCACAGGCAAACGCAAAAGAGAACCATAATGAATCCGAACGGGAGCGCAGAAATCAGCGTCATCGTCTGCAACGCTTTAAGGCCGCCGCTGCGTAAAAGCAACAGCGAAAGAACGCCCATGACCGCACCCCAAAAGATGTTCTGCCAAATGGGAGTTTTGCCCTTGTTCTTGCTCGCGATACTGTTCAAAACCATGATGCCCGAATCCGCGGAAGTCACAAAGAAAACGGCGATCATCAAAATGGCGAGAATGCACAAAAGCTTCGCAAGCGGGAAAAGCTGCAGGTAGTTAAAGAGCAAAGCATCGGTGTTGCTCACCGCTGCCGAAAGCGCACCGCCGACCACGTTCGCATCGAGCCAGATCGCTCCGCTTCCAAACACCGTCATCCACAGGAACACAAAAAGCGTCGGTACAAACAGCACCCCGAGAATGAATTCGCGCACCGTGCGTCCCTTGGAAATCTTCGCAATAAAAAGTCCCACGAACGGCGACCAGGAAATCCACCAAGCCCAATACATGATCGTCCACGCCGAAAGCCAAGGCTTTCCTTCGGGAGTAAAAGTAAAGGTGTCAAAAGTGCGGGAAACAAAATTTCCAAAATAATCACCTGTTGCGGAACTGAACGCTCCGAGAATATGTTCCGTCGGGCCGAAGCCGAGCAAAAAGAGCATTAATGCCATGGCAAGGCAAAGGTTCAATTCGCTCAAAATTTTAATGCCCTTGTTCACACCGGAACACGCCGAAAGCACCGCGACCGAGAGCACCACGAACACAATCGCCGCCTGCCAACCAAAGGATTCTCCCGGCAAAATTTGCAAATGCGCAAGACCGGAATTCAACTGCACGACGCCAAAGCCGAGTGAGGTTGTAATACCGAAGAACGTACAGCAAAGGCCAAAAACGTCAATCACGTCGCCCCATTTGCCGTTGATCTTGTTTTTTAAGATCGGATAAAGACCGCTGCGCATCGCAAGCGGAAGCTTATAGCGGTAAGAGAAAAAGGCGAGCACAAGGCCCATCACCGCGTAAATTCCCCACGCGTGAATGCCCCAGTGCATAAAGGTGCTAAAAAGGGCTTCCTTTTCGGAATGTCCCATCGACGGCACCGGCGGATTCACATAATGCGAAAGAGGCTCCGCGACGCCGAAGTACATAAGACCAATGCCCATGCCCGCAGAAAAAAGCATGGCGACCCAAGAGAAAAAGCTGTGCTGAGGCTTGGTATTGTCTGCGCCCAGGCGAATATTGCCCGTTTTTCCCAAGGCGAGAATCAGCAAAAAGAGTAAAAAGAAGGCGACGAAAAAGATGTAAACCCAGCTTAAATTATGATAGAAGAATAATTCTATCGCTTTTAGGGTTGTCGCC
>JAILDK010000090.1 GCA_024689485.1 Fibrobacter sp. | reverse complement strand
ACTTCCACGACGATTGTCCCGGCTGATACGACGATTGTCCGTCCGCCGTTCGATGTGGAACAGTTGCCGGATGGCGAACTCTCGGATAGCGAAACGGGTGAAATCGTGATTTCCCAGCTTCCGGAAAGCTATTCGAACTCGGAAGATCCGGCTGCTTGGATCGCAGACTCCCTCACGTATTACACGCAGGCAAGTTCGGATAATGCCAACGCAACGGTGGTGAACTCCAAGACTTCGAATTCGACGGGCTCTATGTCTAGCGCTCGTTGCTCGACGACCAAGGGTGTTGAAAACTGCGTGAGCTTCTCCTTCGTGACCGACGAAGCCTTCCGCGTGAACGTTCGCATCTTTGACCACTTGGGTCACTTTGTGAACCAGTACAACCAGGAAGTTTCTCAGGAAGAATTCAACAAACTTACCGGTTCCTACACTTCGAATGAAGTTTGCACGGATAAGACCGGCACGGGTACAATCGCGGCTAGCGTCAAGATGTATCCGGTTTCGAAGAATGGTCGTAAGCTCGGTACCGGTGCTTACATCTACCAGATTTCCCTCGTCGAATATCCGCAGCCGCACTGCGTGAACGTCGGTGGTGAACAGAGCTACTTGCCGGGCGAATATCGCCGTACGGAATACAAGCAGACTCGTGGCTTCCGTCGCGTGGACTAATTCGCTAGGCGATCTTTGAAATTTGAATCCCGGGCTTCGGCTCGGGATTTTTTTGTGGACGGTTGAATTATTAGATTTAGAGCATGGTTCTTCTACTCATTCTTTATGTTGTGGCGCTGGCGTTGATTGCTCTGAATAGCGCTTCCCGGGTTAAAAGCATTTCGGACTTTTTTGTGGCGCATCGCGGCGGTTCCGTGCTGATGATCACGGGAAGTCTTCTCGCGACGATTTTCGGCGGTTCGGCGATTATCGGTGCAGTGGATGCGGGGCCTTCGATGGGCGGCGCGGCGACATGGTTGATGCTTTCGGGTGCCATCGGTTTGCTCGCCTTGTTGCCTTTTTTGCCGAAGATTATGCAGGTGCGCCGTTTTACGCTTCCGGATATGATCGAAGATTTTTATGGCGAAGGCGCAAAGACCGTCGCTTCGGTCGTGATTCCTGTGGCTTGGACAGGCGTGGTCGCGGCGCAGATCATTGCGGCGGCGAAGCTCTTGCAGAGCTTTGTCGGCATGAACTATTCGGTCGCAGCGGTGGTGAGTGCCGTTGTCTTTATCGGTTATACGGCTTTGGGTGGACAGTTTTCCATTTTGCGGACGGACTTTTTGCAGGCGGGATTTATTCTGCTCGGCATTCTTGTGCTCGTCTTCTTTACGGGACAGACTCCGATTCTGCATCCGGGCGTCGAAGCGCCGCATTTTCCGTTTAATGCGAACTTTTCGGGGCTTGATCTGTTTTTGCTGCTTTTGACCTATGCGACGACATACACTTCCGGGCCGGATATGTTCTCGCGCTTATTTTGTGCGAAGGATGAGAAGACCGCGCAGAAGTCGGTGCTGATCGTTGCCTTTGTGATGGCGATTGTCGGCGCCTGCATTGGCTTTTTGGCGGAATATGCGGCGGTGATTCCGTCGGCGAGTGGGAATGGGGCAAAGATCATTGAAATTGGAAAGATGGTCTTGCCGGGATTTTTGATGCCACTTCTTGGACTTTGCCTGTTGAGCGTCGTGCTCTCTTCGGCGGATACGACGCTCTTGAGTTCTTCGATTATTTTGACGCGTTTGATTTCGAAGTCGAAGTTGGATGACCGTGCCGAAATCAATCGGACACGCTTGGTGATTGTAATTGATGGCGTTGTTGCACTTTTGATCGCTCTCCAGTTTACGAATATTATCGGGATGCTGCTCCTTGCGCTTGCGGTTTATGCGGGGGCGTTTACGCTGCCGATTTTGCTTGGCCTTGTGGGGCTGCGTGCAAAGCCGCAGTTCGTTTCTGCGGCGATTGTCTGCGGAGGAGCTCTCGCCCTTTTGGGGAAGCTTTTGCCGCAAACTTCCGTTCCGCATTTGGGAGACTTTCTTTTGATTTTGGCTTTCGTCGTGAACGGTGGATTATTGCTGCTTGGACGCGTTCGAAAGGCTCCGTAATTTCTATCTTTAACGCATCGTTTTAATCCGAGGTGATTATGTCTGAAGAACTGAATCTTAAATTTGTCGATCCGCAGCCGCTCCGCTACGGTGAAAACTCTCACCAGTCTGCTGTTTTCTACAAGGATCCGACTTGCACGGAAGCGAGCCTCGCTACGGCGAAGCAGCTTTGGGGTAAGGAACTTTCCTACAACAACATCGTGGATGCGGATGCCGCTCTCGAAATGGCTCGTGAATTCAGCGATGGCAATGCTGTTGTGATCGTGAAGCACATGAACCCGTGCGGCCTTGCGACGGGCGAAACTCTTCGCGAAGCAATGGAAGCTGCTTGGGCAGGTGATCCGGTGTCGGCTTTCGGTTCCGTAATCGCTGTGACCCGTAAGGTCGATCTGCAGACTGCAGAATTCCTCAAGGGTAAGTTTGTGGAAATCCTTCTTGCTCCGGCATTCGACGACGATGCTCTCGAATTCCTCAAGAACAAGTCCAAGGATATCCGTCTTTTGGAAGTGGGCGAAATCAAGAAGGCAACCCACTGCAAGGTTTACAAGCACGTGATCGGCGGTATGCTCGTTCAGGATCGTGACGTGGATACCTACGAAAAGTTTGAAACGGTGACCAAGGCTCAGTTCCCGAAGAACAAGGAAGACCTCGCTCGCTTCACTTGGCTCGTGACTAAGCACACGAAGTCCAACGCTATCGTGATGGGTTACGAATACAAGCCGGGCTTCTTCCAGGTGATGGGTCTTGGCCCGGGTCAGCCGAACCGTATCGACTCGAACCTCCGTCTTTGCCAGCCGCGCGTTCGCGACAACGTCGCACGTCTTCCGGAAGCCAAGGGCTTCTTCGATGCAGAAGGCAAGCTCGTGGACGAAGCCGGTCTCAAGGCTCTTGAAAAGAAGGTCTTCGGTGAAGTGGTGATGGGCTCTGACGCCTTCTTCCCGTTCCCGGATAACGTTGAAGCGGCTCACGATGCTGGCGTTCGCTACATCGTCCAGCCGGGTGGTTCCAAGAAGGACGACCTCTCCATTGAAGTGGCTGACAAGTTCGGCATTGCAATGGTCTTCACCGGTATGCGTCACTTCCGCCACTAATCGGATTCCAATGACTTCGAAGAACGCACAGGATTTGAATTCGCGCGAGATCTATCTCACGGTTTTGAACTTTTTGAAGAACGCTTACAAGAAGGGTCCTTCTAAAGTGAACGCCAAGGAATGGGAATCGTTTCGGGATAAGTTAAAAGACTCGTCGCTTTCTGCGGAAGAAGCGAAGGCGGTGAGTTTTTGGACCATGGAAAACCTGGTCTGCCACAAACCGTCCCGTGTTCAGCCTCGTGCGCTCCAGGAGTTTGAAGAACGCATTTTTCCAGGACCGGTCCACAGTGAATTTGTGGAAGCGGTTCAATTCGGCATGGTCAGCGAAATGCAGGGTGAAAACATTCTGGATGAATTTCTGGAAACGTCTTCGCAGTCTGTGCTTCCTGACCGTATGCTGTCTTCTCTTTCCCGTATGTGGGCCCGAAATATTCAGGGCTATCAATCCGTGAAGGTTAGCTGATGCAGGTACGTGTTATCGGCGGTGGACTCGCTGGCTGTGAAGCGGCTTTGCAACTGGCTTGCCGCGGTTTTGATGTAGAACTTTACGAGATGCGCCCGAACCAGATGACGCCTGCGCATCGCGATGGAAGTCTCGCTCAATTAGTTTGTTCGAACAGTTTCAAGGGCATGGAGCCGACTTCGGCGCATGGCCTTTTAAAGCGTGAACTTCGCATGCTCGGAAGCTTCCTTTTGAAGTGCGCCGATGAAGCTCGCGTTCCGGCAGGGGAATCCTTGACGGTGAACCGTGAACTGTTCAGCCAGTCCGTTGAAAAGGCGATTGCTTCGGCAAGCCGTATTCATTTGCACCGCGAAGAAGTGAAGACGATCGAAGGGGATCTTCCGACGATTGTTGCCGCAGGACCTTTGGCAAGTGACGCTCTGGCCGATGATATCTTTGCACATCTCGGCGGCTCCCGCTTGCACTTCTTTGATGCGATTGCACCGGTCGTGGAAACGGATTCCATCGATTTTGATCACGCCTTTTACCGCAACCGCTGGGAAAAGGGTGAAACGGCTGACTTCATCAACTGCCCGCTCGACAAGGAAACGTACGATGAATTTGTGCGTCGCCTGCGTGAAGCGGAATCCATTGAACCGCGCCCGTTCGAAAAGAAGGAACTCTTTGAAGGATGCCTTCCGGTAGAAGAAATGGCGCGCCGTGGCGAAGATACGCTGCGCTTTGGCCCGATGCGTCCGGTGGGACTCGGACTTGGCAACAATGGAAAGAAATGGTACTCGGTGATTCAGCTGCGTGCCGAAAATAAAGAAAAGACTTTGTTCAACATGGTCGGCTTCCAGACGCGCCTCCGTTACGGTACGCAGAAGGAAATCTTCACCCTGGTGCCGGCTCTAAAGAATGCGCGCTTTGCGCGTCTCGGTGCCATGCACCGCAACACGTTCATCGAAAGTCCGAAGCTCCTCGATGAAACTCTCCGCTTAAAGCCGGAAGTCGAACAGGCTTCGAATCTGCCGCCGACATGGTTCGCTGGCCAGATTACAGGCGCAGAGGGTTATACCGAAGCTGTTGCAACGGGCTGGTATTCCGCTTGGAATATGGCGAATACGCTCTTGCACGGCAAAACGCGAGAACTTCCGCCGGAAAGCTGTATCCGTTCGTTGCTCCATCAGCTCGTGACGCCGAATGAAGACTTCCAGCCGATGAACTTTAACTTTGGCCTGCTTCCGCATAAGCAGGATTACAAGAAGAAGGATAAAAAGCGCCTTCTCGCGGAACAAGAAGAAATGGCTCTGCGTGAATGGATTGCGGCAACGCCGGAAATCCATTCCGAATCGGCAGAAGCCTAACGTCTTTGTTCAAACGTTTCAAAAGAAAAGGCTGGTTTTAGAACCAGCCTTTTCTGTTTGTAAAATGGATTTGCTTAGTCGAGGACGCGCTGCAGCTTGATGATCTGTTCGTGCGCCCAGTCTTCGAAGGTGTCGTTTGCGATGTGTTCCTTCGCATCGCGCATCAGCTTTAAGTAGAAGTGCACGTTGTGAATGGTGGCGAGCGTCATCGCAAGGATTTCGCCCGAGTGGAACAGGTGGCGCAGATAGGCGCGGCTGAAGTTGCGGCACGTGTAGCAGTCGCAGTTCGGATCCGGAGCCTTGTCCAGGCATTTGGCGTAGCGGCCCGCCTTGTAATGCAGAACGCCTTCGCTTGTAAAGAGCATGCCGTTGCGGGCATTGCGGGTCGGCATCACGCAGTCGCACATATCGACGCCGCGCAGAATCAGCTCGAGCAGGTTCCACGGAGTTCCGACGCCCATCACGTAGCGCGGCTTTTCCTCTGGCATAAAGTTCGTGCAGTAGTCCGCGATCTGGTACATGAGTTCTGCCGGTTCGCCGACCGAAAGTCCGCCGAGAGCGTATCCGTCCGGGTCCACTTTTTTGATTTCTTCGATTGCCTTGGCGCGTAAATCCAAGTGCATGCCGCCCTGGATAATGCCAAAGAAGCTCTGGTCATAGCCGAACAGGGGAGCGTTTTCTTCGAGCCAGACCTTGGCGCGGCGCGTCCAGTCGAGCGTAAAGTTCAAAGATTTGAGCGCTTCCTGCGGGGTGCTCGGGTACGGCGTGCATTCGTCGAGCGCCATGATGATGTCGGCGCCGATTTCGCGCTGAGCCTTCATCACGCTTTCCGGGGAGAAGAAATGTTTGGAACCGTCGAGATTGCTGCGAAACTCGATGCCGTCTTTTTTGATCTTACGGAGATCCTTTAAGCTCCAGACCTGGAATCCGCCGCTGTCGGTGAGCATCGGACCGTGCCAATGCATAAACTTGTGCAGACCACCGGCGTCTTTGATGAGCTCGGTACCCGGACGCAAGTACAGATGGTACGTGTTGCCAAGGATGATTTCCGCTTTGGCTTCATCGAGGTCGCGGGGCGTTAAGCCTTTGACGGTCGCCTGTGTGCCGACCGGCATAAAGATCGGAGTCGTAATGACGCCGTGGCCTGTGTAAATCTTGCCGAGTCGAGCCTTCGACTTGGAAGATGTCTTGAGAAGTTCAAAGCGGTTCTTTTCCATGTAGCAATATCTAAAGAGTTAGCGGGTCTTGACGATGGTCCAAGCTTCGTCGAAGAGACGGGCTGCGTCGCCCGGGTCCTTCAAGAAGACCATGCGCTTGATTTCTTCTTCGGTCGGGTTGATGACGCGGTTTTCGGTGAATTCCGTGTCAAGCACTTCGAGAGAAGCTTTGTTCGGCGTTGCGTAGTTGATGTACTTTGCAAGCTGTGCGCCGATCTGGGCGTCCAGAATGTAGTTCATGAAGGCGTATGCACCGTCGACGTTCGGGGCCTTGCTGCTGAGCGTCATCGCGTCAACCCACATGAAGGAGCCTTCGGTCGGGATTGCGAACTGGAGAGTCGAATCTTCGTCGATGGCGGCCATGGCTTCGCCGTTGAAGACGATAGCTGCCCAGTCCATCTTGGAAAGCACCTTGTCCTTGCCGCCGACAGAACCGTCGAAGCCGAGGAAGTGCGGATCCTTCTTGGCCTGGAGAATGTAATCCACAGCCTGGTTGATTTCCTTTTTGCTCGTGCTGTTTGCGTCAAAGCCCTTTGCCTGGAGTGCCATGGAGAGCATGGAGCGGCTTTCTTCGAGAAGGCTGAAGTTACCTTTCGTATTGTTGGCATCGAAGAGGAGGCTGTAGCTCACGTTCATCGGATCGATGGACGGATCGCGGTAAAGAATACCGGTCGTTCCCCAGAGGTACGGGAGCGTGTAATCGTTCGTCGGATCGTAGCTCGGGTTGCGGAACTGGTCTGCGACGTTTACGCGGTTCGGGATCTTGTTCGTGTCGATCTTACCGATGAGTCCGAGGTGAATCATCTGCTGGATCACCACGTCGCTTGCGATGACGACGTCGTACTGTGCGGTACCGACGGTCTGCAACTTGCTGATCATTTCTTCTTGGGCTTCATAGAGTTCGAGCTGGAGCTTGTAGCCAGTCTTCGCTTCGAAATCCGGAAGCATGGCCGGGTCGATGTATTCACTGTAAATCATGACAGTGACTTTCGACGGCTTGTCGGAAGACTTTTTTTCGCTGTTGCAGCCTACGAAGAGGCTAGCGAGTGCCAAAAATGAAAGAGCAAAGAGAACCTTTTTCATTTTTATCCTTTGGATGATTGTGAATTTTCAAACTTAAATTTAGAAATCACTTGGACTTTGCCAGTTTGTGCTCCTTGCGAATGCCTTTCAAAACAAGCAGAAGCATGATAAACAGGGTCAAAGAGAAGATGATGGTGGAAAGGGCGTGGATCTGCGGCGAAATTCCGCGTTTGAGCGATCCGTAAATGTAAAGCGGAAGCGTCTGGGATTCCGGGCCGCTTGTAAAGAAGCTCAAAATGAAATCGTCCAGGGAAAGCGTGAACGCGAGAAGCGCTCCGGAAATAATCGCCGTGGAAAGCTGCGGCAAAATGACGCGGCACCAGGCTCCCGCTGTCGAAGCGTAAAGATCTCTGGCCGCTTCGATCTGTTCCTTGCCAATGCTCACCAGGCGGCTCTGCACAACGAGAACGACAAAGCTGATTTCGAGCGTCACATGGGCGATGATCATCGTGAGCATTCCAGGCTCAAACAGGGAAGTCCAGGACCGGAACAGCGCAAAGACGACTGCCAAGGCAATGGCCATCAAAATATCCGGCGTTACCACGGGAACGTTGATGGACATATCGTAGAAGTAACGCATCTTTTTGCCCCAAGGCGTGCGGTGAATACCGATCGCGAGAAGGGTTCCGAGAAGCGTCGCCACAAGCGTGCTCACGACTGCCAAAACGAGCGTGTTGATAGTCGTCGTCTGCACCATGGCATTGTCAAAAAGGCCCGTGTACCAGTCGAGTGTAAAACCGCCCCAGGTAAGTCCATGCTTGCTTGCGTTAAAGCTCTGCTGCACCACGAGGAACATCGGCAAATACAGAAGCAAAAAGCCGATGAGGGCAAGGACCGTTGCAAAAATCGGAAGTTTGCGCTTAGACAAAATTCTTACCTCCGACGCGTTGGAAAATCACAAGGCTGATGACGCTTGTCAAAATGAGCACGACGCCGAGCATGGCGCCAAACGGCCAGTCACTTGCCGAACCGAACTGCTGCTGGATCAGGTTACCGATCAGCATGTACTTGCTTCCACCCAAAAGGTCACTGATCACATACATACCAAAGCTCGGCACGAGCGTTAGAATCACGCTCGCCACAATGCCCGGCATCATCTGCGAAAGGATTCCGTGGTAGAACGTGCGAACAGGCCCTGCGTAAAGATCACGGGCCGCTTCGACAATGCCCCAGTCCAAACGTTCCACGCTGGTGTAGAGCGGTAAAACGGCAAAGGGGAGCATGGAACTGACCATGCCGACGTAAACGGCAAAGCTTCCCGGGTAAAGGGATTCTCCTTCGGCGATCAGTCCGAGGAAGCGGGCGATGCTCGCGGGAAACATGTCCGGTCCGAGAAGGATCATCCAGGCGGCGGTACGGATTACGAGGTTCGTACAACTTGGCACCATGATGAGGGCAAATAAAAACGCCCGCATGCTCTTGCCGTGATTGGCAATCCAGAAAGCCATCGGAAGTCCAAAGAAAATGCAAAGGACCGTGGTGAACGCCGCAATTTTCACGCTGCGCCAAAGGATGAGCAAATTGTCGGGAGACCAGCCGAACGAGCTGAACCCGAGAAGACGCTTCAAATTCAGAAGCGAAAAGTGCCAATCGATGCTGCCGTAGGAACCGCGCTGTGCAAATGCGAGAACCATCAGGAACACGGTCGGAATCAACAGAAAAACGAGAAGCCACAGAATACCGGGACCCGTCAGAAGAACCCCGAATTTGCGCATGCGGCTGCGCGTGGTGAGCTTGCCTTCAAAAACTTCGGTCTGCTGCATAGGCTTAGTCGCTCAACACTTGCAGGTACTGCGGATCGATGTAAAGGTTCACCTGGTCGCCTGGATTGTAGATTTCGTCCGGGTCCGTCATCACGCGAAGCTTTAAACTTTCGCAGGCTCCGACGCCCGGAAGTTCCGCAATCAGTTCCCAGTAGTCACCGCGGAAGATACGTTCGAGAATCTTCGCCGGGTAAACATTTTCTGCAAACGATTCGTTCGGCGTGCAAACGTGAATGTCTTCCATGCGAATGGCGATACCGCCCTTTTCCCAAGTCGGATCTTTTTCGAGAACGAGATTTCCGAAGTTCGTCTTCGCGAGCTTTTCAGAAACGCGTTCGCATTCGAGAATGTTCGCTTCGCCGATGAACGTGGCGACGAAACGGTTGACCGGATGTTCGTAGATGTCTTCCGGGGAACCGTCCTGAATAATTTGACCCTTGTACATCACAAGGATGCGGTCGCTGACGGCAATCGCTTCGTCTTGGTCGTGCGTCACCAGAATGAATGTCGTGTCGGTCTTCTTTTGCAGCTCGCGCAGTTCCACCTGGAGCTTTTTGCGCAGGTTCGCGTCCAAGGCGGAAAGCGGTTCGTCGAGGAGCAAAATATCCGGTTCGTTCACCAGGGCACGGGCGAGTGCGACGCGCTGTCTCTGTCCGCCGGAAAGCGTTGCGGGCATTTCCTTGGCGAGATCCGTGATGTTCACGATTTCCATCATCTTGTTCACACGGCGTTCGATTTCATCTTTCGGAACCTTGTGGCTTTTGAGGCCGAACGCGATATTGTTGAAAATGTTCAGATGCGGAAAGAGCGCATAGCTCTGGAAAACCGTGTTGATCGGACGCTTGGACGGGGAACGGTCGGAAATGACCTTTCCGCTTAAAACGATTTCGCCTGCGTCTGCCTTTTCAAAACCTGCAATGATGCGGAGGAGGGTTGTTTTGCCGCAGCCCGAAGGGCCGAGCAACGTAACGAATTCTCCATCTTTGATGAAAACGTTGATGCCGTCGAGAACGACTTTTTTGCCGAAACTCTTGTGCACATTGCGAATGTCCAAATCAAAATTTTGATTTGACGATGGCAAAGGATTCATGGCGAATCTCCGAGAAAAGACACGGTTGAATTTTTCGCCAAAAAATAGAAAGTTTGTTTGAAACGCTAAATGTCCGGCCCTAAAATTTAGGGATTTACCGGAGGATACTCGGGAAGCGTGGCAAGGCGCGTATAACTTTTTTTCGCGGAATCGAGCCCGAGGAAAATGGCGGAGTCGCCGAGGGAAAGCATAATGAATTTAGGCTTTAAAACGCGCAGGTATTTGTTGACTTGAACCTGAAGCGCGGCAGGGGATTCGACGCCCGGCCTTTTGCATTCTACAAGAAGCCAAGGTTCCTTGGCATTTGCCCCTTCCCGAAAATCGTGGACGATGATGTCTACACGGTCGGCATTCTTGGAATCAAAGGTACGCAGGGCGAATTCCGTTTCGATCAGATGACCGGGAACCTTTACCACGTCCTTAAGCCAGGAAACCACGTTTTGCCGCACGGCTTCTTCCGGAGTCGCCGCGACAAACTTCTTTCGGGAAGAGTCAAAGTAGGAATCCATCTGGATTATTCGCCCTTGCGGAGCGGATACGCCGTGAACGGAGGAACGTGGAATTCTTCCTTCAGGTCGTCCCAACGGATCAGGCGGTTCTTCCAAATGTACTTGCGGTAAAGACGACGGGCTACGCGGCTCGTGATTTCGTAAGGAATCGTGTGATGCGCTTCGGCAACGGATTCCATGGAAATGCGGGCGTCGGCCGTGCCGTTCACGACTTCGACCGTTTCACCGATCTGCACGTCCGGAATGCGGCTCACGTCCACCATCGTCGCATCCATGCAGACGCGTCCGAGAATCGGGCAGAGCTGATCGCGAATTAAAACATAACCGTTGTTGTATTCACCGCGGAGGTAGCCGTCACCGTAACCGATCGCGATGGTCGCTACCTTGGTCGGCTGCTGGGCAACCCAGTACTGGCCATAGGAAACACCTTCGCCCGTCGGCACTTCGTGAATCGTGCGGATCGTGGATTTAATCGTCATCACCGGCTTCAGTTCCGGATATTCAAAGCCTTCCGGCGGGGTTGCACCCATCGGGTTGTAGCCGTAAAGGACAAGGCCCGGACGGACCATGTCGAAGTGGCTTTCCGGATGGCGCAGTGTACCTGCAGAACTTGAGCAGTGGCAAATCTGCGGACGGATGCCTTCATTTGTCAAAAGTTCGACGAGGTTCGAGAACCGGTCGATCTGGCGTTGCGTGCTCACGTTCGAAGCCTTGTCGAGCATGTCGGCGGTGGCGAGGTGGGTGAACATGCCTTCGACTTCCAGATGCTTCAGGGTGAGGATCTGACGGATCGTGTCGAAATCGTCAAAGCGTACACCGTAGCGGTGCATGCCCGTGTTGATTGCAAGGTGAGCCTTGCAGTGTAAATTGTTTTCTTCAAGGTACTTGTCGAAAGCGATGGCGGTCTTCAAGTCGGAAAGAGCCGAGGTCAGCTGAAATTCGACGAGGTAGGGGAAGTCTGCCGGAATGCAAGGTCCGAGAATCAAGATCGGAAGGTCCATTCCGTACTGGCGAAGGAGCATGCCTTCGGAAAGATGGGCGACGCCCAAAAAATCCGCTCCGCTGTTCTTTGCCGCATAAGCGCAGGCGAGAGAGCCGTGGCCGTAACTGTCCGCTTTCACGGGAAGAAGGATCTTCGTCTTCTTCGGAATGGACTTTCGGACAAATTGAATGTTGCTCGCGAGAGCGTCCAAGTTGATTTCGATCCAATTCGGGCGCGTGATACTGTTCAAATCAGGAGGAAGTTGTGCCAAATTCATAGTATCCAAAATATAGATTAGAATGCACGTTTTGGATCCAAAAATCGTCAGTTTTTTGTAATGTTTTGAGCGTGTAAGTCTTTGTCTTTCAACAAGATACGACGATTAAATTCGCATGGGTTAAATTTCGCCTTTTTGGGGTATTTTCCGCACAAAACATTAGTATCTTTTCGTCGAAACAAAAGAGGCTCAACATGGATCCTAGAATTACCCAGCTTGCGGAAATGCTTGTCCGCGACGCGATCGCCTTGAAAAAAGACGAAAATATTTTGATCGAAACGACCGATACCCCGGCGGACCTTTCTGTGGCCCTGATTCGCGCCGTGGCAAAGGCGGGCGGAAGACCGTTTTTAACACATCATCGTAGCGCTGTCAACCGCGTTCTTTTGCAAAACGCGTCCGATGAGCAGTTGAAAATCGCCGCGGAGCACGATCTCGCCTTTATGAAGAATATGCAGGCGTATCTCTCGATTCGCGGAAGTGACAATTTTGTAGAACTTTCTGACGTTCCTGAAGATCGCACTTTTGCGAATCGCACGATCCGCCACCCGGTGCTCGACTGGCGCGTGAACAAGACGCGTTGGTGCGTTCTGCGCTGGCCGACCCCTTCGATGGCCCAGGGTGCAGGCATGAGTACGGAAGCCTTTGAAGATTTTTACTTCAAGGCTTGCCTTGCGGATTACCCGGCGATGCAGAAGGCGGCGAAGGCGCTCGTCGATCTGATGAACAAGACGAGCCGGGTGCGCCTTGTCGCTCCGGATACGGATCTTTCCTTTAGCATTCAGAACATTCCGGCGGTCCCGTGCTGCGGCACGATGAACATTCCGGATGGCGAAGTCTATACGGCTCCGGTCCGCGAAAGCGTGAACGGCGTGATCCATTACAATACGCCGACTTTGTACGAAGGCAAGAAGTTCGAAAATACGCGCCTCGTTTTCAAGGATGGCAAAATTGTCGAAGCGACTTCTTCGAATACAGAAGCGATGAATGCCATCTTTGATACCGATGAAGGGGCGCGCTACGTGGGCGAATTTGCGATCGGCTTCAACCCGTTCGTCCTGCATCCGATGTGCGACATCCTCTTCGACGAAAAGATTGCGGGAAGCATTCATTTTACGCCGGGACGTTGCTACGAGGACGCCTACAACGGCAACCAGTCGGCGATCCACTGGGATTTGGTGCTGATCATGCGCCCGGAATACGGCGGCGGTGAAATTTATTTCGACGATCGTCTGATCCGCAAGGATGGGATCTTTGTGATTCCGGAATTGGAAGCTTTGAACCCTGACAAACTTGGTGCGGCAAAATAACAAAACGACACTTTTGCTATCTTTCGCTACCGAAAGCGACAAAACGGTAACTTTCTTGGGCTGGACTGATGTTAAAATCGTTGAAAAACGCCAAAAATCTTCTTGGCACGGTTTTTGCAAAAGGTAGAGCACAAACCATAAGGAGTACACTGTGAGTATTCAGGAAGAATTTGGAAGCCTCGTCTTCAACACTAAGACGATGAGCAAGTATCTCTCGCATAAGACCTATGAAAGCCTTCTTGCGACGATGGAAAATGGCACAGCTCTTGACGCAACGATCGCTGACGAAGTTGCTTCGGGCATGAAGACTTGGGCAATGGAACATGGTGCAACGCACTTCACTCACTGGTTCCAGCCGTTGAACGGAACGACTGCAGAAAAGCATGATGCTTTCTACAATCCGGACTTCAAGGGCGGCATCGTTGCCTCCTTCAGTGGTAAGGAACTCATCCAGGGCGAACCGGATGCTTCTAGTTTCCCGTCTGGCGGTCTCCGTGCAACGTTCGAAGCCCGCGGCTATACCGCTTGGGATCCGACGAGCCCGGCATTCATCAAGGTGAACAACGACGGCGTCGCCGTTCTCTGCATCCCGACCGTGTTCTACGGTTACCATGGCGAAGCACTCGACAAGAAGACTCCGCTTCTCCGTGCTCAGGTCGCCCTTGAAAAACAGATTAACCGTGTCGCAAAGCTTTTCGGCGTCCAGGGCAACAAGCGTCCGTTCGCTACCCTCGGTCCTGAACAGGAATACTTCCTCGTCGATGCTGAAGTCTACCGTCAGCGTCCGGACTTGATGCAGACTGGTCGCACCCTCTTCGGTGTTCGCCCGGCTCGTCACCAGCAGCTCGAAGACCATTACTTCGGCAAGATTAAGAACCGCGTCCTCTCCTTCATGGCAGAAGTTGACAAGGAACTCTGGAAGCTCGGCGTTCCGGCCAAGACTCGCCACAACGAAGTGAGTCCGGCCCAGTTCGAACTCGCTCCGGTCTTCGAAGAACAGAACCTTTCCTCTGACCACAACATGCTCACGATGGAAGTTCTCCAGACGGTTGCAGAACGTTATGGTCTCGTTTGCCTGCTCCACGAAAAGCCGTTCGACGGCGTGAACGGTTCCGGCAAGCACAACAACTGGTCGATCACCGGTCCGGATGGCAAGAACTGGCTCTCTCCGGGTAAGACTCCGCACGAAAATGCGCAGTTCCTCACGGTTCTCGTTTCCATCATCAAGGGTGTCGATACCTATGCTCCGCTGCTCCGTGCAACGGTTGCAAGTGCTGGTAACGATCACCGTCTCGGTGCAAACGAAGCTCCTCCGGCCATTATCTCGATCTTCCTCGGCGAACAGCTCACCGATATCATCAACCAGCTCGAAAAGGGCAAGCCGACTTCGACGAAGAGCGGCTCCACGATGGAAATCGGCGTGTCCATGCTTCCGCCGCTCCCGAAGGATGCAACGGACCGTAACCGTACAAGCCCGTTCGCCTTCACCGGCAACAAGTTCGAATTCCGCGCTGTCGGTAGCGAACAGAACTGCGCAACGACCAACACCGCTTTGAATACCATCGTGGCTTGGGCTCTCGACGACGTTCTGAACCAGATCGAAGCATTGACTTCGAAGGGTACGGATTTCAACTCTGCTGTGCAGAGCGTTCTCCAGAAGGAAATCAAGGATCACAAGCGTGTGCTCTTTGACGGTAACGGTTACAGCGGCGATTGGGAAGCAGAAGCTGCCAAGCGCGGTCTCCCGAACCTCAAGACGACGCCGGAAGCGATCGAAGCTTACCGCGATCCGAAGGTCGTTGAACTTTACAAGAAGTACAGCGTCCTTTCCGAAGTGGAACTCGAAAGCCGCTACGTGATCGAAAAGGAAAAGTACGAGACGATGATCGCTCTCGAAGCGAACTGCGCTCTCATGATGGCAAAGACCATGTACCTTCCGGAATGCATTTCCTACGCTGCAGAACTCGCAGACTCTTGCGCCTCTCTCACGGATTACGTGCATACGGGCGTTTCCGCTCTTGCAAAGTCCGCTGCAGAAAACGTGGAAAAGCTCACGCAGGAAATCGACAAGCTCGAAAAGGCTATCGATTCGGGCGACTCGGCTGCAGAACTCGCTGGCATGAAGGATGTCCGCTCCGTGGTGGACACTCTCGAACGCATCGTTCCGGATTCTCAGTGGCCGGTCCCGGGCTACGGCGAAATGTTCTTCGTCGGTTAAGTTCGAAACCTTCCAAGACAAAAAATGTAACAGAAGCCTCCGCACTCGCGGGGGCTTTTGTTTTATACCCATGTCATTGCGAATTACTTCCTTCTGTCATTGCGAGCGAAGGCGAAGCAATCTAAATCGCGAGAACCCAGAAGGCGATCGCCGTCAGAATCCAAAGGCTTGCCAGTTTTTTACGGTGAGGCTTTCCGACTGCGGCAATGGAAATCGCCGAAGTAAAAGTCAAATACAGCGCAAAGAAGTAGCAGAGGATCGTGACGATTTCGTGCGGAATAAAGTAGGGGAGAATGTTTCCGCGTACAAGGGCAAGGCTCGCCGCAAAAAGTTGAATGAGCCCGGGCACGACAAAAGCTTTGCGCTTTTCGGGCGCGGCATTCCAAATGGAATGAATTAAAAGAAAAATCAAAGCGATGGCGGCGAAAATGCCAAAAATGGAGTATGCGGTCATGGAATGGAATATATTTTTATTTTGAATTCAAGTGGTAAAAAGGGAAGTCAAATGATCCAAAAATTAATCCAGGCGTTGAACTCGGTGCTGCTCGGAAAAGAGGAATCGGTGGAATTGCTCGTAGCGGCGATCCTTGCGAATGGACATGTGCTGATTGAAGATGTTCCGGGAACCGGAAAGACGACGCTGGCGAGGGCGCTTTCGAAAGCGGTTTCTGCGGATTATGCGAGAATCCAGTTTACGCCGGATCTGCTTCCGGCCGATGTGACCGGTGGTGCGATTTTTAGACCGGGGACTTCCGAATTTGAAATTAAGAAGGGACCCGTTTTTACGCAGGTCCTTTTGGCGGATGAAATCAACCGTGCCAGTCCGCGAACGCAGAGCGCCCTTTTGGAAGCGATGGAAGAGCGTTCCGTTTCGCTCGAAGGCAAAACCTATGCGCTCTCGAATTTCTTTGTCGTCTTGGCGACGGAAAATCCGGTGGAGTTCCGCGGCGTGTATCCGTTGCCCGAGGCGCAGATGGACCGCTTTATGGTGCGCCTTTCTTTGGGATATCCTTCCGAGGAAACGGAACTCGGCATTATCCGCGGTCACCGTTTTGAAGTTCCCGTGGAAAAGCTCGAACCGGTGATGACTCCGGAAGATGTTTTGCGGATCCGTGAAGAGGTGAAGAAAATCCATGTGGACGAATCGCTTGAACTTTATGCGGTCAAGCTTGTGCAGGCGACGCGCCATCGCTCGGATCTGCGACTTGGAGCAAGCCCGCGTGCGGGCATGGCTCTAGTGGCGATGTCGCAAGCCTTTGCCTATATGGACAATCGAAATTACGTGACGCCGGATGATTTGCAGCGGGCGATTCTGCCCGTGCTTGCGCACCGCATCTTTGCCGAAGATTCCGCGTTCGATGCGACGAAGAAAATTCTCGAAGATATTCGCAAGAACGTTCCCATTCCCAGGTAGCATTTGAAGAAACTTTGGGAAGAAATCATTTGGCTGTGGAAGGCTTATCCGCGGGCTCCGGAAAAGCCCGGTCTTTTGATGCGCCTGTACTACTTTTGGGACGAGGTCATTACGCCTGCGGGGCATGTGTTCAGCGCCTTGTTGCTCTTTTGTTCCATGTTCCTTTTTTTGCCGGGCTTTCAGTGGGTCAAGGTTTTTGAATTTTCCGCCTTTTGCCTGATGATCTTTTCGATCATCGTGCGCCGTAAACCGGAGAATCGCATTTTGCATGTGGAAGTTCCCATGGCGACGGAAGGGGAACCTGTGCGGCTCGTGGCGACGTTTGAAAAACCTTTGCCAGAAGGCGCGTATTTGGATTCTTTTCGCATGGATCCGAGTGTCGTTCGTTTGGAAAACGGACTTTTGCTTCCCAAGCGTCGAGGCGCTTTTCCGCTTTCAAAAATCGCTCTTGTCGAGACGCGCCTCCTGGGACTTTCGCAGAGCTTTCAAAAGTATGACGGCCAAGCGGAACTTTTGGTGGCGCCTAAAATCCAGAATATTTCCCAGTTCCGCTTTTTGACTCTCGGCATCAGCGGCGCCAAGTTCGAACGTTTACTGCGCCCCGAAAATTCCCGCAGCATGGAATTTATCGGTGTCCGCGAATACCGCGAAGGCGACAGCCTGCGCGATTTGCACCACAAAGCCTTTGCCCGCTACGGCAAACCTTTTACCAAGGAATTCGCCGCGGAAGTCGGAGGGGGCGTCACGCTTCTGTTAGACGTTTCCGCAAAGCATTTCCGCGAAAAGATGTGTGTGGAATCTGCGATCCGTTTATTCGGAAGCATTGCTTTTTGGCTTTTGGAAAGGAATCTTTTAGGACGAGTCTTTATCGGCAATGAGGAAGTGCGCTTGGATAATACGAAGAGCGCGCAGGCAAAAATCCTCGCTGCACTGGCGCGCGTTCCGTATGCGGATTTGCACACGACCTACACATTAGACAAGTGGCATGTGAGACCGGATAATGAAATTCCGGTGCTCGCCGTTGCGGTGCATGAGCTGAGTTGGCCTGCGGTCGATAAGCAGATCGTGGTGGTGAATCGCACAGTGGAACGTCCGGAATCGGATGCGGTCAAGTTTGTTTTACGCGGATCGGAGGCTTCGTTATGAAGAAGAACGGTTCGAACGAAGCGGCTTTGGTAATCCTTGTTGCGGCGATTTTTGCCTTGTGGAGCGCTTCGCAGATTTTGCCGCTCGCTGTTCTGTCGTTGCTCTTTTGCCTGTGGACGTATCGGCGTTTAAGGCTCGGGAAAGCGCTGAAGTTGCACCGCATTTGGCTGTACCTGGGAATTATTCCCTTTGCGATTTGGTTTGCCGCGTTCCGCAGTACGCCTGGCGGATTTTCTCCGCTCTTCTTTTACATTCCGGCGTGGTACTTTTTGTACTTGGCGCTTGTGGAGTGGCTGTGCGTGGGGCGCGGCGGTCGCATGGTCTTTGTGTGGTTCGACGCCTTTGTGGTTTTAACGCTTAGCTCCTTTATGGCAGGAGCGGCAATCGGAGCTGCATTTGGCGTGGCGACGCTTGCGCTTCTTTGGGACGTGCGCTCTAAAAAGAATTTCACGCTTTGGCTCCTCTTTTGGATTGGATTTTTTTTGCTTTTGCTTGCAGCAAAAAGTTTGAATTTGGATAAACGCTCGGATTATGCGACGCGGGCGGCGCGTTATGAAAATTATTATCACAAGCGCACGCTGATGGGATTTTCGAGCGTCGGCGCTTTAACCGCTTTCTCAAAAAATTATTCGGGTGAATTCGAAGACGATATCGTCTTTCGCGTTTACTCGGAACGGATGCCGCTCTTTTTCAAAGGAATCGCTTACGAACGTTACCTGCCCAAGGTAGGGCTCTGGAAACAGTCGAAGGAACACCGCTTTCTGCAGACCGGACGTTTTGTCGGCGACTATGGAGGCTTTGAAGTCCGCGAACCGTTCGACTCGAACGCGGTCTGGGTTCAGTCGAGTCTTTCCGTCGAAAATGCACTGTTCGCTCCGCCCGGAGCCGCTGGAGTCGCTCTCAAAAATGTAGACTCCCTTCCGTACTTTGCCGGGGACTTTTTCCAGACGCAGGAAAGGTCCCCGCGAAACTGGTACTACTGGGACGGCATCCGTACACGGGATACGCTGACCCAGAATGATTCCGCTTGGCTTCAGGTGCCGAATTCGCTTTTGCCGCTGCTCGACTCCGCCATCCTTCAAATGGGACTTTCTCCGTCGAAGGATTCGCTCAAGAGCAACCTGAAAAAGATCCGCTCCTACTTTAAGGAAAATTTCAAATACGCGCTTTCCTTTGAACGCTCCCCAGGCGATCCTTTGGAAGATTTTTACCGCAAGCGCAGAGGCTTCTGCTCTTACTTTGCCTCGTTCAGCACCCTCTTGCTGCGTCATTTAGGAATTCCTGCGCGCTATGCGACAGGCTTTGCATACCCGGAAATCGCAGACGGCTACTGGATTTTCCGCCGTCGGACCGCGCACGGCTGGGTGGAATTCTTGGATGCAGACGG
>JAILDK010000066.1 GCA_024689485.1 Fibrobacter sp. | reverse complement strand
AAATTAACGAGCAAGGAACTTCATGTACGGAAGTTTGTTTGCAAGCTTTTCCACGTCATCCGCATGAGACATGAGGACAGCGCGTGCGTGCCAAGAACCGTCGAGGAACTGGCCACGCGGACCGTCGGCGAGTTCGAGAGGAATGACTTCCCCGCCCATCGTCAAGGTACGGTCCTGAGTGCTCGTCACGATTTCTTCCGACGGATGTTCTTCGATCCAGGAGAGGATCTTGTCCGCCACTTCGTGAGAAACGCGGAAGCACGGCACGCCGATTGCGACGCAGTTGCCGAAGAAGATTTCGGAATAGCTTTCGGCGATGATCGCGCGGACGCCCCAGCGCTTCAAAGCCTGCGGAGCGTGTTCACGGCTCGAGCCGCAGCCGAAGTTACGGTTCGAAACGAGGACGGTGCCCTTCGCATACTTCGGGTCACGGAACGGATGAACCTTGCCCTGAGCTTCGAGGCCAGCGATATCGTCGGCAAAAGCGTTCTGTCCAAGGCCGTCGAACGTCACGCACTTGAGGAAGCGGGCCGGAATGATGCGGTCCGTGTCGATGTCGTTTCCGCGCAGAGGAATGCCGGAACCCTTCACAGTATCAATCACAGTCAACATAATCTTTGCGCTCCTTACTTGATGTACTTGCGAACGTCGGTCACTTTACCTTCGATGGCGGCAGCAGCCACCATGATCGGGCTCATGAGGATCGTACGGCCGCTCGGGCTACCCTGGCGACCCTTGAAGTTACGGTTACTCGAGCTTGCGCTGACCTGACGGCCCTGAAGCTTATCCGGGTTCATCGCGAGGCAAAGAGAGCATCCCGCGTCGCGCCATTCAGCACCGGCTTCCGTAAAGATCTTGTCGAGGCCGAGGTCTTCGGCTTCCTTCTTGATCTTCTGGGAACCCGGAACAACCCACATCTTCACCGTCGGGCAAACGTGGTTGCCCTTCATGATTTCTGCAGCGGCGATCAAGTCCGGAAGACGGCCGTTCGTGCAGCTACCGACGAATGCGATATCGATCGGAGTGCCGAGCATCTTGCCACCTTCTTCCCAGCCCATGTATTCATAGGCTTCGCGGATGACCTTCTGTTCGGAGCCGGAGAATTCGCTGATCTTCGGCATGTTTTCGTTCAACTGCATGGCCTGTGCCGGGGTGATGCCCCAGGTGACCATCGGTTCGAGCTTGTTGCAGTCAATTTCAATTTCGTCGTCGAACGTTGCGTCCGGATCGGAAGCGACAGACTTCCAGTATGCGACCGCTTCGTCCCACTTGTCTTCCTTCGGAGCAAACGGCTTGCCGCGGAGGAATGCGAAAGTCTTTTCGTCCGGATTGCAGTAACCGACACGTGCGCCACCTTCGATGGCCATGTTGCAGACCGTCATACGGCCTTCCATATCGAGGTTTTCAATCACCGGACCGGCGAATTCGTAAGCGTAGCCAACGCCGCCGTTCACGCCGAGCTTTGCGATGTAAGCGAGAGCGATATCCTTTGCCGTCACACCCGGCTGAAGCTTGCCGGTGAAGTTGATGCGGCGGGTCTTGAGCGGGCTCATGGCGAGAGTCTGCGTAGCGAGGACGTCTGCCACCTGGCTTGTACCGATACCGAAAGCCACAGCGCCGAATGCACCGTGCGTTGCCGTATGGGAGTCACCACAGGCGACCGTCATACCCGGTTGGGTCACGCCTTCTTCCGGGCCAACGATGTGAATCACACCCTGTTCGCCAGCATCCGGTCCAAAGAAGCGAACGCCGAAATCGCGAGTGTTCTTTTCGAGGTGTTCAAGCATTTCTTCCGAAACCGGATCCTTGAACGGACGAACACGCGCATCGGTCGTCGTCGGAATGATGTGGTCAACCGTCGCGAATGTACGTTCCGGATACTTAACCTTAAGACCTTCTTCGCGAAGCATCGCAAAGGCCTGCGGACTAGTCACTTCATGGCAAAGATGAGTTCCGATGAACAGCTGATACTGTCCGCTCGGGAGTTTGCCCACGATGTGGCTTTCAAACACTTTCTGGTATAAATTTTTGCCCATAGAACACCTTCTCGTAGGGATGTACGAAATGTTGCGCCTAATATAGCAAAAGTTTTACGGCGACTGTAAAATGGAACGGAAAGTATTAAGTATTGAGTATTAGTTATAAGGTACTAGTTATAAGGTATTAGGTTCGCGGAAGAGAGTTTCTCCTTCGCTGTAGAATTTCTGCTTCATCTGGTACATCAAACCGTCGACTGTCTTTTCCAGAGCATCGATGTCTGAATCGGGGTAATCTTTTTTGCAAACGTAGCCGATGGAAACGGAAAGGCTGTCCACCAACTTTCCCGTCCAAGCGCTCACCTGTTCCAAGAATTTATTCTTGACGTCTTCAAAGTTTCCGTTTCTCACGTATGCGACGACCATGAATTCATCGCCACCGACGCGGTAAACCTTTCCAATATTCCCCATCGTCGACACAAGGCAGTTCGCCGTCGCACGGATAATTTCATCCCCCGCTTCATGGCCCAAGGTATCGTTCACCTTCTTCAAGCCATTCACGTCCGCGGAAACAAGTACGAGGTTCGGGTCCACCATGCCTCTGCGGAACGGGCGAATATCATTTTCATAGGATCTGCGGTTGAAGACGCGGGTCAGTTCGTCGGTATTCGAGATGCGGATCAAACGTTCTTCACGCTTCTTGTCTTCATCGATATTCTGGATCGTGTAAATCACCTTGGTCGGAACACCGTTTTCGTCGCGACTCACCACAATATACTGGGCGCGGAACCATCCCTGAATCGTACTGATGAATTCCGAACTGATGCTCTTCTTTTGGCCCAAACGCTCCTTCAAAGTGGCAAGGTTCGTAAAGCGCAAGAAGTTATCATACTGGTCGAGCATCACCTGTCGGGAAAGATCCTCGTTCAGCTTGGTACGCATCTGCTTGGACCAGTCCAAAACTTCCAAATCTTCGTGATTCTGACCAAAGAAGGTAGACGTTTGCGTTTCCAGATCCAACAGGTTGATGCTCTGGTAAATTTCCGTCATGGAGCTGAGAATGGCAAACTGCTCCGAAATCTTCGCTTCCTTTTCGAGCAATTCTTCCTTGTTCCGGTAGAAGTTCGAGAAGTAAACGGTCATGTACTTGCAAACGACATAGCCTGTCGAAACCATGATCACGCTTTCAATCACATAGCCGCCCACCAAGTTCAAATACCACTGGAGCGGAGTTTCATCCATCACAGTCGTGGCCGCATAATATTCCGAAATATTCCACACGGATCCGAGCATCACCACAAAATTAAACGCGCTCGCCTGCAGGTAAAGCCTCTTGTCGCAGAACAAAAGCGCGACCAGCGGAACGATGTAATAGGTCAGCGCAATATTGATATGCGAATTCGCCATGTAAACGAGCAAAAAATCCAGCGCAATCAGAGCGAAATAACTCGTCACCTTGGAATCCGGAAATTTTTCCGTCAGCAACCGATGCCCCAAAGCGAGCAAGGCCATGAGAATCGCAATCCAAAGGCAGGTGATATACTGAACGCGAGGGAACATTCCCGTCCAAACTCCAAATGCCAGAGCCGGTCCCGTCACAATGCAAATCCACAAGACCTTATTCAACATCTTGTTGATTTTGACGCGGGTCTGTCTCAAAAACGCTTCGTAAGATTCCAATGTAAAGAATTGATCTTTACCCATCAAACACCTCCTAGGTAAAAAAAATATACATAGATTTTCTAAATTGTTTGTTAGAGGCTTAGAAATGTCAGGTTTGAACACATACGAAGTCAAAGACGAATCCATCGTTGAACAGATCCAAAAAGATGCGGCAAACGCAGCGCAAGAATTGGTCGAAGCCGCCAAGCTCCATTCCGGAAACATCGTCGTCATCGGTTGCAGCACAAGCGAAACCCTCGGCGAGCAGGTCGGCAGCCATTCCGTGCCGGAAGTCGGCAAGGCGATCCTCGCCGGACTCGAAAGCGTTTTCGCTCCCCTCGGTATTTACGTTGCGGCGCAGTGCTGTGAACATTTGAACCGAGCGATCATCGTGGAACGTGCCGCAGTCCCGAACGCAGAAATTGTAAACGTCGTTCCGCAGCCCAAGGCCGGCGGATCCTTTGCAACGGCTTGCTATGCGGCCTTCCAAAATCCGGTCGCCCTGGAACACATCAAGGCGGATGCCGGTCTCGATATCGGCGGAACGCTCATCGGCATGCATTTGAAGGAAGTCGCCGTTCCAGTCCGCTTGAAGCAGAACCACGTCGGCAAGGCGCTCTTGATTGCGGCGCGGACTCGTCCGAAGTTTATCGGCGGCGAACGCGCCCATTACGATGAAAGCTTGAAAGAAGGCTACCCGGCTTAATTTCTATTTCATTTTTGTCGCATTTTCAAAAACCTTTACAATTTTGTAGAGGTTTTCTTTTTGTTTTAAAGCCGCCTTCTGCATTTTTCGCTGTAATCGTCAAAGTCCCCGTGTTTCGGCATAGAATTTGCGGGTTTAATTTCACATTAGGCGAGGTTACAAAAATGAATGCGGCAGAAGTTTTAATCCGTTGTTTAGAAAATGAAGGCGTCCAGTATATCTTCGGGATTCCTGGTGAAGAAACTTTGGAGCTGATGGAGGCCATCAAAAAGTCTTCGATCCAGTTTATTACAGTGCGCCATGAACAGGGTGCGGCTTTTATGGCCGACGTTTGTGGGCGTTTGACCGGCAAGGCGGGCGTTTGCCTTTCGACCCTTGGACCGGGAGCCACCAATCTGGTGACGGGCGTTGCCGATGCGAATTCCGATGGAGCCCCTTTGGTGGCGATTACGGGGCAGGTCGGCACGGAACGCATGCATTTGACAAGCCATCAATATTTGGATCTGGTGAACATGTTCACGCCGATCACCAAAAGATCGAAGCAGATCGTGCGACCGGATACGGTGAACGAAATCGTTCGCATTGCATTTAAGTACGCCGAAGCCGAAAAACCGGGAGCTTGCCACATTGACCTTCCCTGCAATATCGCAGCCCAGGAAGTCACAAGCGAAATCGCCCAGATTCCGCTGAAGCATCACCGCGAAAACCGCCGCATCGCAAGCAACGAAGCGATCCTCAAAGCGGCGGAACTGATCCGTTCCGCAGAACGTCCCGTGATCCTCGCCGGGCATTCCGCCGTTCGCAATCAGGCGTCCAAGACCCTCGCCAAGTTTGCCGAAAAGACAAAAATTCCTGTCATCAGCACGATGATGGCAAAGGGAATCATTCCTTGCAACAGCCCGTATTCCCTCTGGTGCATCGGCATTCCGCAAAAAGACTATCCCAATTACGCCATTGAACAGGCAGACCTCGTGATTACCGTAGGCTACGACATTGTGGAATACGCGCCTGTCAAATGGAATCCAAACGGCGATAAAAGAATCGTCCACATCGACGAAACCCCGAACCATGTGAACAAATTCTACCAGCCCGAAGAAGAAGTCATTGGACATATGACGGAATCGCTCCTCGCCTTGGAAAAGCTTTGCAAGAACCGCGAAGAACCGGAATGGGCGTTTGCCATTCGACAGAAGATGGTGAACGATCAGTCCATGTTCGACGATGACGAAAGTTTTCCGCCAAAGCCGCAGAAAGTTCTGCACGACATTCGCCGCGTGATGGGCGAAGAAGACATTCTGATTTCGGACGTGGGCGCGCATAAGATGTGGATCGCCCGGGAATACCACTGTTACTATCCGAACACCTGCATTATTTCGAACGGATTTGCAACGATGGGCATTGCCGTGCCGGGCGCTCTTGCCGCCAAGCTTTTGAATCCGGAAAAGAAAGTTCTTGCCGTTAGCGGAGACGGCGGATTTATGATGAACAGCCAGGAACTCGAAACCGCAAGACGTTGCCACTTGCCGTTTGTCACCCTCATCTTTACCGACGCCAATTACGGGCTGATCAAATGGAAGCAGGAAGAGCGCTACGGCGAAAGTTTTGCCATCGGATTTTCGAACCCGGATTTTGTGAAGTATGCGGAAAGCATGTACTTGAAAGGCTATCGCATTGAGAAGGCGTCAGATATCATTCCGACCTTGGAAGATGCCTTTAGGCAAGAGGTGCCGAGCATTATCGAATGCCCGATCGACTATGCCGTGAACATGGAACTTTCCGCGCATTTGAAGAACGATTTGCCGAAAGAGATGGAAGAGCTTCCGCCTACAAATTAAGACAATTTTGCAATGACTTCTAATTTTTGTCGAGAATTTGTCGATTCTTAAAGTTCCCTTTTTAGAACAGACGCTGAAATTCTTTGGAATTCCAGCGTTTTCTTTTTTTGGCATAAATAATGCGAGATAAAGAGTGTATGCCAAATTTAAAATTCAAAATCGGCGGTTCGGAATATTCTCCGCCAGAAGGAACACGCTTCGACGACTTTGCCGCAATGGCAAAGATGGATTCCTTGGACGCCTCGGAATTTGAAAGACGCTGCAACCGTCTTTATCACGTTCTGAGTTCAAACGATATTTCTTTCGCGGGCAGCGGCGAATCCAAGCGTACCGACCCATTGCCCTTGATCATTTCAGCAAAGGAATGGCGCGGATTAAAAGAAGGTTTGACGCAACGTGCAAGGCTCTTTAACGCACTAGCCGAAGATATGTACGGCGAGCAGACGCTTTGGAAAACGGGAAAACTCCCTCCTGCGCTTTTGTTCGCCAATCCGGATTTTTTATCGGTCGCCTGGAAGGTCAAACCGGCCTACGGAATTTTTATTCATCTGATGGGTTCCGATTTGATTCGGGATGCAGACGGGAACTTTCGCGTGACCGAGGATTATTTGCAAGTTCCTGATGGACTTGGAAGAGCCTTGGAAAACAGGATCGGAGTCAGCCGCGCCTTTCCAGAACTTTTCCGCAAGCTGTACACGGAACGGTTGGCGGGATTTTTCAAGACTTTGCTCGACTGCCTGAACCTTTTGCAAAAGGAACAGAATATTGAAGGCGTCGTCGCGATGCTCGCATCCGCTCCGAATTCGGAACGCCGTGCCGAAGATGCGGTACTCGCCCGCTATCTCGGAATTCCACTGGTGGAAAACGACGATTTAGCGGTTCGGCGGATGCAGGTGTACATGAAGACGCTCGTGGGGCTGAAAAAGATTGGGACCCTGTTTCGCCGCGTCGAGGATACGGCTTGCGATCCTTTGGAGTTGCGCGTCGATACGGGCGAAGGTGCGGTCGGGCTGATCAGCACCATTCGCGCCGGAAATGCGGCGATGGCGAACTTCCTCGGTTCCGGCGCGCTCGAGCATTCGATATTCAACCCTTTTTTGCCCGAGGTCTGCAAAACGCTTTTGAATGAAGAACTTTTGCTTCCGAGTGTGGAAACGCTTTGGTGTGCAGACTCCAAAAGCAAGGATCGCATTTTTGACGAACCTGAAAAATGGAAGTTCCGAAAAATCTTCGGAAAGGAGAATTTTAAGACTTATAAAGATTTAACCGTCACAGGAAAGCTCGCGCTGATGCAAGCGGTCGAAAAAGAACCAGAAAAATACGTTGCCGTTGAAGCGACAGACGGCTCAACCGCACCCGTTTACCGAAACAAAAGCTGGGTCACCGCAAACGTCAAGATGCGATTCTTTTGCGTCAATACACCGTCCGAAACAATCGCCATGCCGGGAGGTTATGGGACTTACCAGATTCCTTCTGCACCTGGAGAACCTGTTCAGACAGGTGAAAAGGACATTTGGGTTTTGGCAGGGCATCCCGTCGCCACATTTTCGCTCCTCGCTCCGGCGGAAAGCGTGGTCACGCCGACCCGGGCGGGCGGCGATTTGCCAAGCCGTGCAGCGGAAAACCTGTATCACCTAGGACGTGCTCTTGCAGCAACCAACATGATGTCCCGCGTGGCAAGAATCCTCGCGGAGCGTCTATCGGATGAATCGTGGCCCGAAATGCCCGAAATTCCTTGGCTCCTCAAAAGCATCCATTCTACAGAAGGAGATCCTGAAAACGCTTTGAGATATTTCGTTTTACGCAAAGATTGTTCCGACGGTTTGCAAATTCCGCTCAAACAGATTCGAGATCTTTCCGTGCAGCTGAGAGACCGCATTTCGGACGATCTTTGGAATTACTTGAGCAGCTTTGGTTCAGCGAAGATGCCCGACGGAACTGGCGCAGCGGCGGTCATCCCCTATTTGACAAGCGTGCTGACCGACAGCGCAGCCGTTTCCGGAGTCATGGCGGAATCGATGACCCGCGGACACGAATGGCGCTTTCAGGAAATCGGGCGGCGGATTGAACGCGGCATTCGCTTGTTGCGCCTTTTGGAATCGATGCTTGTCGATGTGCCAGCAGACGATTCCCTCAAGTTGCTGTTGTTGCAGGCCCTTTTGGAAGTCGGCGACGGTACGATGACTTACCATCGGCGGTATGGCGGTCGTTTGCAGACGGTTCCCGTGCTGGACCTTTTGCTTTGCGACGAATCCAATCCGAGGAGCGTTGCGTATCAGGTTTTGCGCCTTTGCGAAGAAGCGAAACATTTGCCTGGAGATGCGAGCGTGGATTCGATTTTTTTGCCGCTCGATCGAGAACTTTTGCGGTTGCAGACAGAGCTGCGTTTGGCGGATGTCAAGAGCCTTTCGGTGGAAGAAAACGCTCGCCGTCCGAGCCTTGAACGTTTGATTTCGAAAAGCATCGCTTCTTTTGAAAAAACGGCCGAGCTGATCAACAGGCTCTACTTAAATCACGCACCTCGCGCGGGGATTGTCCACGCGCTTGTGACGGAAGTTTAAGGAGAACTTATGCCCGTCTATCAGATCGATCACGAAACCGTTTACGACTATTCTCTGCCCGTCCTTTTCAGCAATCATTTAGCCCATCTTTTACCCAGGGAGGTTCCCCGACAGCATTGGATTTCTCACCGTCTTGAAATTGAACCTTTTCCAGCCGCCAAGCAGGAACGCTTAGACATCTTCGGAAATCGAGCGCTTGCCTTTAGCGTGGAAGAAGAACATCAACACTTTCGCATTCAAACGTCTGGAGTCGTCGACGTTCGCGCCGAAGATCCGCCCAAGACTTCCCCGCCGTGGGAAGATGTCGTTCAACAGATTGAACATGCGCATTCGGCAGAAGAACTGGACGCTTCGATGTACGCATTCCCATCGCCCTTTGCAAACTTTGACGATTCCGTCAAAAACTATGCGAAGAAAAGTTTTACCGCGGGAAGACCCTTGTTTGAATGTGCAAGCGAACTGATGACGCGCATTTACACGGACTGCTATTACACGCCCGGAGCGACGCGCATCGGGGCTATGCCCGCCGAAATTCTTCGCGGAAGAAAAGGCGTCTGTCAGGATTTCGCGCATTTGATGATCGGGTGTTTGCGCTCGCTGCATTTGCCGTGCAGGTACATCAGCGGCTACTTGCGAACGTACCCGCCCAAAGGAGAGAAAAAGCTTTTTGGTTCCGATGCGTCCCATGCATGGGTCAGCGTATTCTTTCCCGGCCACGGCTGGGTGGAATTTGACCCGACAAACAATATCCTCGGCGGAAGTGAGCATATCATCATCGCTTGGGGACGTGATTTTGGAGACGTAAGCCCTCTCAAGGGCGTGATTACGGGTGGAGGACCCCATACATTAAAAGTCGCAGTCAATGTGGACTTAAAAAACAATCCAGAATAGGAGAATTATGAAATTTGCCCATTACGATACAGAAGGCTTCTATGACGAGCTCTGTCTTCCAGACGGTTCTCCCCGCCCTGTGGCGGAGACGCTGTTTTCGCGTATCAACGGTCTTCCGGAAGGCGAAATGCAGCGACGTCAGAAAGCGGCGGAGTCTGCCTTCTTCGACAATGGCATTACCTTTGCCGTTTACGGAAGTAAAGATGGCAAGGATAAGATCATTCCGTTTGATGTAATTCCACGCATTATTTCGGCGGAAGATTGGAAGATTCTCGACAAAGGTTTAAGGCAGCGGACAGCTGCGTTGAACTGTTTTTTGAACGACATCTACGGCGAAAAGAAAATCCTTCGCGACGGAATCGTTCCTGAATCCTTGATTCGCACGTGCCCCGCTTACCGTCCGCAGATGGAAAACTTTACCCCGCCCAAAGGCATCTGGGCGCACATCACCGGGACGGATCTTGTACGAGATTCGGACGGAACCTTCTACGTTTTAGAAGACAACATGCGCTGTCCAAGCGGCGTCTCGTATGTTTTACAGAACCGTCAGATTCTGAAACGGACGTTCCCGCAGGTTTTTAGCCGTTGCCCGATTCGCCCTGTGGACGAATACTGCGTCCGATTGCGCGAATCGTTAGAATATCTGGCGGAAGGAATCGATTCCCCGAAAGTGGTCGTGCTGACTCCGGGCGTTTACAATTCCGCCTACTACGAACACGCTTATCTTGCGCAGCAGATGGGCGTCGATCTCGTGTGCGGAAACGATTTGATCGTCAAAGAAAAAAAGGTTTACGCACGAACAACAGATGGACTTGTACAGGTTCATGTCATTTACCGTCGAATCGACGATGATTTTTTGGATCCGAATGTGTTTCGCCCCGACTCCGTGCTGGGCGTGCCAGGGCTCATCGAAGCTTATAAGGCGGGCAATGTAGCCCTGGCAAACGCGCCGGGCTGCGGCGTCGCAGATGACAAGGCGATTTACACATTCGTTCCGGATATTATCCGCTATTACCTCGGCGAAGATCCGCTGATTTCCAACGTTCCGACATTTGTCTGCGAAGATTCCAAGCAGATGAAGCACGTTTTAGAGAATATTGACAAAATGGTCGTCAAAGCGACCAATGAATCGGGAGGCTACGGAATGCTCGTCGGCCCCAAATCGACAGCGGAAGAATGCGCGGCGTTCAAGAAAAAAATTCTCGCCAATCCGCGCAATTACATTGCCCAGCCGATGATTTCCCTGAGCCGCGTCCCTTGCATTATCGACGAAAAATTTGAAGGTCGCCATGTGGATTTGCGTCCTTACATTATCCAGGGAAAAGAGACTTACATTCTTCCCGGAGGACTGACCCGCGTCGCATTGAAAAAAGGTTCTGTCGTCGTCAATAGTTCGCAAGGCGGCGGTTGTAAAGACACATGGGTTCTCGCCGAAAACGAGCGTGCTCCAGAACACGGGCAGGCTCGCCAATGGATGGAACAACAGCAACAATAAACCCTTTTATTTCGGAGTAAACTATGTTAAGTCGCGTTGCCCATTCCATTTACTGGTTTGGACGTTATATTGAACGAGCAGAAGATATTGCCCGATGCATCGATGTGAATTTGCAGCTGCAGCTGGATTTACCCGGGGAAGAACGTCCCTGGGAACCTGTACTGCAAACCGTCGGCGATACGGAAATGTTCTTCAAAAAATATTCCCATGTCACCATTCAAAATGCGCTGATCTTTTTGACTTTCGATTTGGAGAATCCGAACAGCATTCTTTCTTGTGTTGCCGCAGCACGTGAAAACGCCCGCTGTATCCGAGAAAGCATCTCTTCGGAACTTTGGATTACAGTCAATCAGTTCTATTTAAAGCTCAAAGATCCCGAAGTTCAAAAAGAAGCTTTGGAAAGTCCGCACAACTTCTATTCCAAAGTCAAGGAATTTGGACAGTTGACGATCGGCATCATCTACGGCACCATGAATCACGATCTCGCCTGGAGCTTTGCAAGACTTGGAACACTTTTGGAACGCGCCGATCAGACGTCGCGCATTCTCGATGTGAAGTATTACATTCTCCTTCCCGACATCAGCATGGTAGGCTTGGTCTTGGATACGGTCCAATGGAACGCGGTTCTCAAAAGCGTCAGCGCCTTTGAAATGTTCCGCAAACGCTATTCCAATACAACGCCGCACAATGTCGCCGAATTTTTGTTGCTGTCCCAGGAATTTCCGCGTTCCATGCGTTTTTGCTTGGATCAGGCAGAATGGACGCTCAAAAACATCGCGCTTCACCACAAGGCCAATTCGAATTCGCTTCGTCTCATTGGAAAGATCCGCGCCGACATTGACTTCACCACAATCGATGAAATCATTGCGGAAGGCCTTCACGAAAAAATCGAAAAGTACCAGAAACACTTGGCAGAACTCGGCAATTGGATTTGGAAAGATTTTTTCAACTAGGCAGAAAAACATCTCTCCGTGAAAAGGGAACGGCAGAACAACAGTTCTGTCGTTTCTTTTTACAAAAATGAATCTTCTAGAATTTTGTACAAAGTAACCGTCAAAATCTAACAAGCCTTTTTTGCGAAATTTTACAAGATATTTTTTTGCAAGTTTTTTCCAACGTCCTTTTGAATTGTTTGGCAAGGCTTTTGCTTATAGCAGACTAAAACCCTTCAACAACGAGGATACAATGAACCTGAAAAAAACTCTTTTAACCACTCTTGCGGCAGGAGCTTTGACAGCCGGAATTTTCGGCTGTGGAGGCGAGGAAGAAAAAAGCCAGGCAACCGTAAAGGTCGGCTTACTGCATTCTTTAACGGGACCGATGGCCATCAGCGAAAAAGCGGTTCGTGACGCTGAAGTTCTTGCTATTGAGCAGATTAATGCCGCCGGTGGTGTCCTCGGGAAAAAAATCATTTTCGTAGAAGAAGACGGTGCTTCGGAACCAGCAACATTTGCAACAAAAGCAGAAAAACTTGTTGATATCGAAAAAGTCGCTACCGTTTTCGGTTGCTGGACATCCTCGTCGCGTAAAGCGGTCAAACCGATTTTTGAAGAATACAAATCGTTGCTCTGGTATCCAGTCCAGTATGAAGGCATGGAAGCCTCTCCGAATATTGTCTATACAGGCGCAGCTCCAAATCAGCAGATCGTTCCCGCGATTGAATACTTGATCGAAAAAGGCTATAAAAAGTTCTTCCTGCTCGGTTCCGATTACGTATTCCCGCGCACGGCCAATATGATTATCAACGCACAGGCAAAAGCCGCAGGCATTTCTGTCGTCGGCGAAGAATATGCGGATATGGATCAGACAGATTTTGCCGCTATCATTTCGAAGATCGAAGTGGCAAAGCCTGATGTAATCGTCAACACGTTGAACGGAACGGGTAACGTGTCCTTCTTCAAGCAGATGTCTGAAAAGAACTACACAAGCAAAGAATACATGACCATGTCATTCTCGATTGCAGAAGAAGAAGTCTCCACGATTGGGCCGAGCATTTTGAAAGGTCACCTGGTTTCTTGGAACTACTATCAAACGACCAAGACACCCGAAAATGACGTTTTCGTTGCCGCATACAAGGCAAAGTTCGGTTCCAACCGTGTGACTTCCGACCCTGCAGAAGCCGCATACGACGCCGTTTACCTCTGGGCAGAAGCGGTTAAAAAGGCAGGAAGCTTTGCTGTAGACTCCGTTCTCAGCGTGATCCGTTCGGGTTCTGTGGAATTCACCGCTCCAGAAGGTAAAGTGGTCATCGACGGTAAAAATCAGCACCTTTCGAAGCCTGTCCGTATCGGCGAAGTGGCTGAAGATGGTCTGATTCACGAAGTCTTTGCAACTCCTGCACCTGTATCTCCTGACCCGTACCTTACCACTTACGATTGGGCAGTCAAGGCAGGTCTCCAGCCATTGAATTAAAAACGGTGTCTTCATAAAACCTCTCCTCAAGAGCCGTGCTCCTTCACGGGGCACGACTTTTTGAAGAAATCAGCATCCATCATCTTTTAGCCAGAGCAGACGAGGATATTTTGGAACAAGCAGTCAACATTCTTTTCAATGGCCTTAGTCTCAGTTCAATTATTCTACTGACTTCTTTAGGGCTAGCCATTACCTTTGGCGTAATGCGCGTGATCAATATGGCTCACGGCGAATTTGTGATGATTGGCGCCTATACAACTTACGTTGTCCAACAAGTTTTCACTCAGTTTTTACCGAGTGCCATTGGAAGCCTTTATTATTTCGTTTCGATTTTTGCAGCCTTCGGTGTCGCCTTTTTACTGGGAAGTCTCCTTGAAAAATTTGTCATTTCAAGACTCTATGGCCGCGAAATCGACAGTCTTTTGGCCACATGGGGCATTAGTTTAATATTACAACAAGCTGCGCGGAGCATCTTCGGTACTCAAGGCGTCAACGTGAATGCACCTTCTTTTTTAAGCGGTGGAATCAGCTTCGGCGACTGCACTTTTTCGTACAATCGAGTCTTTATCATTCTGCTTGTGTCCCTCTGCATGGTGGCAGTGTGGTTTGTGATGTACAAATCCAATTTTGGACGCCAGATGCGAGCTGTCATGCAAAACCGTCCCATGGCTCAATGCATGGGAATTAATTCCAGACGTGTAGACAACCTGACTTTCGCAATGGGTTCTGGTTTTGCAGGAGTTGCGGGTTGTTCTGTTGCTTTATTAGGCTCTATTGATTCTACAGTTGGCCAAAGCTATATCGTGAACTCCTTTATGGCTGTCGTGCTCGGAGGCGTTGGGAACCTAATCGGTACTGTTATCGGTTCAGGAATCATCGGAATCAGTTCGATTTTCACTGAAAATTACACATCTTCCACAATCGCCAAAGCGGTCGTCCTTTTGATTGTCATCGTCTTCTTGCAAAAGCGCCCCCAAGGTCTATTTGTCATCAAAAGCCGTAACCTGGACTAGTCGGAGAATCTATGCGTTTACTCAATCTTTTTCTAAAGCACGGCTCAGATACCACTTTTGGAATTATTGTTTTCATTCTTGCCATCATGCCGGTTCTATTGGCGGCAGGCGTTCTGAATGGAGGCTCCACGATCCTTTTCCTCGGAAAATGCATCAGTTTTGCAATCGTTGCGATTGGAATTGATTTGATCTGGGGCTACACGGGAATTTTAAGTCTTGGACATGGGCTGTATTTTGGTCTCGGCGGATATGCGATGGCGATGTATTTAAAACTCCAGGCAACCGGCGGTCAAATCACAGATTTTATGCATATCGGAGGATTGACAGAATTGCCGTTGATCTGGAAGCCGTTTCTTCATGCGCCAGGATCTTTATTTTTGATTTTAATTATCCCGGGTCTTACCGCTTGGCTCGTCGGATATTTCATCTTCAAGAATCGTGTAAAAGGCGTTTACTTTTCGATTATTTCCCAAGCTCTTACATGGGCCGCGTGCTCCATCTTTATCGCCATGTCTCCTTATACAAATGGAAACGTGGGCATTACCGAAATCAAATCCATCTTTGGAAGCATCAAAGGATCCGCAAACCAAGGCAACATGTTTACGCTGTTTTATATTTCCCTCTTTGCTTTGGTGCTCATTTATGCGATTTCCAGATTCCTTGTAACCCGGAAATTCGGAAAGGTTTTGATCGCCATCCGCGACGGCGAAAACAGGACATACTTTTCAGGATATCCCGTGAGCCGATTCAAAACATTCATTTATGTCGTCTCCGCTGTATTTGCAGGCATTGCTGGAGCCATCTTTGTGAACTTCAATGGATGCATTACCCCATCGCAAATGACGATCACTTATTCCATCGGTATGGTCATTTGGGTCGCTATCGGAGGACGCGGAACGATTGTCGGAGCCGTCATCGGCGCTTTCTTCATCAACATTTGCGAATACAACCTGAGTTCCGGAAGTACGGTAGAAATTTGGCAATACATCATCGGGATTCTGTTCTGCGTCACGATTCTCTTCTTCAAAGGAGGAATTGTCGGGCTTGTTCAAGAGAAGGCTCCTAACTTCATCGCAAAGATTCGCGATCGAAAGGTTAAGGCCTAGGAGGATTTATGGCAACAGAACTTCTTTCCGAATATGTTTTGGAAATCAACCATATTTCTGTCTGTTTTGACGGATTTTACGCATTGACCGATGTTACAACAAAGGTGAAAAGAAACGATATTCATTTTTTCATCGGTCCCAATGGTGCCGGGAAAACGACCCTACTTGACATCATCTGCGCCAAAACCAAACCGACCCAGGGAAACATTGTATTCAACCCGATGTATAAAAAGCCCATTACGCTAACTGGGATGAAAGAATACAAGATTGTATGGCTTGGCATCGGAAGAAAATTTCAGGTTCCCTCGGTTTTTGTGAATCTAACCGTTGAAGAGAACATGATCCTTTCCTTGCGCAAAGGAAAGCGAATTGTGGATACCATCTTGCGCAAGATGCGAGATAAAGAGGTCAAGAAAATTGCAGAAACCTTAGAGAAAGTAGGCCTTTCCGATAAACGCCAATGGAGAGCAGGAGCGCTTGCCCACGGTGAAAAGCAATGGCTTGAAATCGCCATGCAGCTTGTGCAGGAGCCAGAAGTCATCATGCTCGATGAACCTGCGGCCGGCATGGGAAAGCCTGAGACTTTTAAGACCGGAGTAATTTTAAAAGAAATCCAAAAAGAATGTTCCATTGTCGTGATTGAACATGACATGGATTTTGTCAAGCAAATTGCAAATCGCGTTACGGTTCTTCACGAAGGAAAAATCTTGAAAGAAGGATCTGTAGCCGAAGTTCTATCGGATTCCACTGTTCAAAAAGTTTATCTGGGACGTGGAGGAGAATGAAAATGTTGACCATTAAAAGTATGGATTCTTATTACGGCGAAAGCCGCGTTATCGAAGGATTAAATTTGGATATTCCCGATGGGAAAATCGTCAGTTTGATCGGTCGAAACGGCGTTGGAAAAAGTACAACTCTCAAGAGTATCATGGGACTCGTGAAAACAAGTCCCACAACATCTTTACTCTTCAATGGAAAAGAAATTTCCAAACTCCCCTCTTATGAACGAGTTCGCATGGGAATCGGTTACGTTCCCCAAGGGCGCGATATTTTTCAACAGATGACGGTACAGGAGAACTGGGAATTAGGCTTACAACCCCTAGGAGGAAAAGGAAATATCCCGGATTATATTTTTGATCTTTTCCCGATCCTTCCCAAATTCGCCAAACGGCGCGGAGGCGATCTGTCCGGCGGTCAGCAGCAGCAATTAGCCATTGCAAGAGCTCTTGTTCAGAATCCAAAAATTCTGATTCTCGACGAGCCCACTGAAGGAATTCAGCCGTCAATTATCCAGGACATCGGAAGGGCTATTCGAAAGATCAATGAATGGAAAGGTATCACCATCTTGCTCGTCGAACAGTACCTGGATTTTGTGATGGAGAACAGCCACTACGTCAACATCATGGAAAAAGGAAACATCATTTTCCACGATCAAACCTCGCTCTGCAACAAAGCCGAAGTTCAAAAACTGATGACCAATTGAACTTAAAAGGGAAAAATATGCGATTAACCCCCAGAGAAACAGAAAAACTCTCGCTGCACTTTGCCGGAATTCTCGCCAAGAACCGCTTAGACAGCGGGCTTCGATTGAACTATCCAGAAGCGATCGCCTATATCTCCATGAAACTTTTGGAATGCGCGCGTGCAGGTCAAAACGTTTCAGAACTGATGGAAGCCGGAAGGCATTTCCTGACTGCAGAACAAGTCATGAATGGCGTTGCCGAAATGATTCACGAAGTTCAAGTCGAAGCAACCTTCCCTGATGGAACAAAGCTCGTGACCGTTCACGATCCGATTCCTTCTACCGGGAAACTGATTCCGGGTGAAATCATAACCGAAAAAGGATTCATTGAGCTCAACGCAAACAAGCGCACAACCCAAATGGATGTCGTGAATACCTCTGACAGGCCTGTTCAAATCGGTTCGCACTTTCACTTTTTTGAAGTCAACAAGAAGCTCATCTTTGACCGAGAACTTTCTTACGGCATGCGTCTCGATATCCCTGCCGGAACCGCCGTTCGTTTTGAACCCGGAGAGACGAAAAGCGTGACTCTCGTTGAAATCGGTGGAAGTCGGGAAGGTTACGGTCTAAACGGACTTGTGGAAGGAAAGATGGACGACAAAGACGTCAAACAGGCCGCTTTTGAAAAAGCACGAGCAAAAGGTTTTATGGGCATCTGATATGATTCAAATTTCAAGAAAAGATTATGCGCAAATGTACGGTCCAACCGTTGGCGACCGTGTTCGTTTAGCAGACACCTCCTTAATCGTCGAAGTTGAAAAAGATTATTGCGTTTACGGTGACGAAGCTAAATTCGGCGGCGGGAAATCCCTTCGCGACGGTATGGGCCAAGCCGTTCCCTTTCATGATGAACAGTGTCTCGACACAGTCATTACGAGCGCTCTTGTCATTGACGCCTTTGGCATTTACAAGGCCGACATCGGCATTAAAGACGGGAAAATCGCAGGAATTGGCAAAGCTGGGAACCCGCATATCATGGACGGCGTTACTCCAGGAATGATCATCGGGGCTTCCACCGAAGCGATTGCCGGCGAAGGCTTAATATTAACGGCCGGTGGTATTGACACGCATATTCATTTTATTTCCCCAACACAAGTTCATACAGCTCTCTACAGCGGTATCACGACGATGATTGGAGGAGGCACAGGTCCTGCCGACGGAACCAACGCAACAACCTGTACTCCGGGCGAATTCAACATTCATAAAATGCTCGAAGCCGCCGAAGATTTACCGATGAACCTCGGATTCTTGGGAAAAGGAAACGGATCGAATCCGGAAGCGCTTCGTGAGCAAATCAAAGCAGGAGCCGCAGGCTTAAAACTCCATGAAGACTGGGGTTCCACACCGAAAGCCATTGACACGTGCCTTCAGGTTGCTGACGAATTCGACGTTCCCGTTTCCATTCACACGGATACGCTCAACGAAGGAGGTTTTGTCGAAGATACGATCGCAGCCTTTAAGGGACGTACCATTCACACCTATCATACAGAAGGCGCTGGAGGAGGACACGCTCCGGACATCATTCGAGCAGCCTCATTTCCGAATGTTCTTCCTTCGTCAACCAATCCAACGATGCCGTTTACACGAAATACGATTGACGAGCACTTGGACATGCTAATGGTTTGCCATCATCTAGACAAAAAGAATAAAGAAGATGTTGCGTTTGCAGATTCACGCATTCGACCAGAAACCATCGCGGCAGAAGATGTGCTGCACGACATGGGAATCTTCTCTATGATGAGTTCCGATTCCCAAGCCATGGGTCGCGTGGGAGAAGTCATCACTCGCACCTGGCAAACCGCGGACAAAATGAAAAAACAGTTCGGGTCACTCGACTCCGATAGTTCCAGAAACGACAACAACCGCGTCAAACGCTACATCGCAAAATACACGATCAATCCCGCCATTACGCATGGAATTTCGAACTACGTCGGTTCAGTCGAAGTCGGAAAAATGGCGGATCTCGTGTTGTGGAGACCGGACATGTTCGGAGCAAAGCCCGAAATGATCCTCAAAAATGGTTTTATCTGTGCATCCCGTATGGGAGACGCCAACGCATCCATTCCGACACCGGAACCCGTCGTCTATACAGATATGTTCGGAGGCCATGGAAAAGCACTCAGCAAAACCTCTGTCACTTTCGTCTCGAAGTACGCATACGAACACGACATTCAATCCGAACTTCATCTGAGCAAGACCATCTTGCCTGTCAAAAATTGTCGCCATATCGGGAAAAAGGATATGGTGCACAACAATCGTATTTCAAAAATTGAAGTAGATCCCGAAACTTACACAGTCAAAGTAGACGGGAAAATTATCACCTGTGAAGCCGCAACAGAACTGGCGCTCGCACAAAGATATTTCCTCTTCTAAAACAATACTTTCAAAAGGAGTCACACATGAGTTGTTTTGTAGTCCCACTGACAGAAGCCGTTTTAACATCGCTGACTACGGTTGTCATCGAACATACCTACAAGAAGGATTCGGAAAAAGCAATTCTCCGGGATACGATTGTCAAAGAAGGAAAGTTGCTTTCCAAAATGCTTTGGCTTGTAACAGGAGCCCTCATCATCGATCATATTTTGAATGGAGAATTGATGGCGTCTTATCCATTCTTTACTGCAGCAACATCTCCCGAAGGCGTCGCAACGATGATAGAGGAAATATCCACCGTAGGCGTCGCCATAGCCGCGTTTACAACCCTCGTCTGGGGAATTCTTGTTTTTTCGCATGTCATGCATTCCATTTCTAAAAAACAGAGAGAAACGGTATGATTACAACAAAAATTTTGGGCAATCTGCGAGATTACCCCTGTTCAAAAGAAATCGTCGCAATTCCGTTCGAATGGTTTGAATTGGATAAGCGTCGCCTTTTAAAAGTAGCGGACGATGGAAACGAAATCGGCATCCAAGTGGATACAGCATTAAGCAACGGAGATGTTCTATTCGACGGAGAAAAGATTTACGCTGTTCAATTGAAGTTTACCAAGCTCATCTGTATTTCTGTAACAAGTATGCAGGAAATGGGTCGAGTCTGTTTTGAACTCGGAAACAGGCATCTTTCTCTCCAAATCAAAGAGAACAGTGTCCATGTTCCGTATGATGAACCGACCTATACCTATCTCCAGCACCTCGGATTTCATGTGGAAATCGTCAAAGATCTTTTCTCCGATTACATCGTCTGCAAAGCACATGGCGCCAGTTCTTCACATGAGCACAGCCATTCCCATTAAATGCGTCCTTTACTTCAAATGATGCAAATTTGTGACAGCCTCTTCCCCATTGGAGCATTCACCCTTTCCAATGGCTTAGAGACGCTTGTCGCAAAGCATCAAATTTCTGATGGGAAAGCTTTAGAGAACTTCGTCGATGATTACCTGCAGCTTTTGCCCTATAACGATCTCGGCGTGATGATGCTCGCCTACAAGCATGCTACCGATCGTAAGTGGATTGACGATCTGGACGCTCTTTCGACAGCTTACAAATCCCCCGCAGAAGTCCGCATCGGTTGTAAAAAGCTCTGTAGTCGATTTCTCAAAATCTACCAAAACTTCGAAGGAGCCGCCAAATCGGAGTTCAAATCGATCGACGCCTATCGCGATATGATTTTGCATCAATCCTGCACAGGAAATCATGCAATTATCGTCGGTCTATTCGCGTATGATATAAAGCTTGACCTTTCTAGTGCCGCAAGCTTATACGTCTACAGTTTACTCAATGCCATCGTTACAAACGGCGTCAAAATGATTCCTCTGAGTCAAAATATCGGACAACAGATTCTCAGTCGCTCACAGAAAAAAATCATCCAAGCCATTGAAATCGCAAAGACTTTGACCATTGATGCTATCGGAATCGGAGGAACAGGTTTTGATATCGCAGGCATGAAACACGAAGAACTTTACACTCGATTGTACATGAGTTAAAAAGGAAAAAAAATGAGCTTTGTTAAAATTGGAGTCGGTGGTCCTGTAGGATCCGGCAAGACCGCCCTCATCGAAAGATTAACACGCAAAATGTCGCAAGAATACAGCATTTGCGTGATCACCAATGACATTTATACCAAAGAAGACGCAGAATTTCTCATCAAAAATTCAGCGCTTTCTCCAGAAAGAATTGTCGGCGTAGAAACCGGAGGTTGCCCACACACAGCTATCCGCGAGGACTGTTCCATGAACCTCGAAGCGGTCGATGAGATGGCCGAAAAATTTCCCGATGTTCAAATCATCTTTATCGAAAGTGGCGGTGACAACCTTTCTGCTACTTTCAGCCCGGATCTCGCAGACGCAACCATCTACGTCATTGATGTTGCCCAAGGCGAAAAAATTCCTCGCAAAGGAGGCCCTGGCGTTATGCGTTCCGACCTTTTAGTCATCAACAAAACGGATCTCGCTCCCCTGGTAGGAGCAAACCTAGATGTAATGGCAAAAGATTCCGACCGCATGCGAGATGGTCGCAAGCATCTGTTCACCAATTTGATGAATTTAGATGGAGTCGATGAAGTCATCGCATGGATCAAGAAAAGCGTCTTGTTTGAAGGCGTTTAGGAGGCTTTACGGAGAGTGCCCTAAACATCAAAACTTGTTTTCGCAACGGAAAAACCGAAATCGAAAATGCGTTCTATACATCGCCCTATAAAATCATGCACCCTTTTCAAAACGGACCTCACGCCGATATCATGATGATGGCCGCATCCGCAGGGCTTCTGGGTGGAGACCATTTTAAGCTAAAGCTCGAATTCGGTAAAAATTCCGACGCCACATTTCTTTCGCAGAGTTATGAAAAGATATTTGATTCCAACGGAAAAAAGACCCTCAAAAATGTGAATATTACAGTGAAAGAAAATGCTTATGTGGAGTACAAGCCCTATCCCGCCATTCCTTTTGCCAAAAGTCATTTTGAAAATACGACCGAAGTCCATTTAGCCAAATCGGCGACTTTTTCTTTTATCGACATTTTTTCCTGTGGGCGCACCGGGATGGGAGAAGCTTTTCAAATGAAGAGTTACCGAAGCCGTGCAAAATTCTACGTTGAAGATAAACTTGTATTCGCCGACCATACGTTAATCGATCCCCAAAAATGGGATTACTACCGTCTTGGATTTTGGCAAGGCTACACCCACAATGGAATGCTCTTTTTTTATACGCCTGAAGGAAGCCTTTTATCCATTCTTCAAGAAAAAATTCGAACGTTCGCAAAATCATTCCAAGGGACCATCGGAGTATCTTCTCTTTCCCAGGGAATTCTTGTGAGAGCCCTCTCCATGCGAGGCGAAACCATTTGGAACTTTTTTGAAAAACTAAATTTGCGGCAAAGTTGAAATCGCGAGGATTTTCATGACCGCAGAAAAGTACACGAAATGGGTCGCCTGCTGGGGCAACGCCACCTCCATTACGGATCGCAAGGAAGCGACCTATGCAAAGGATCTTACGCTCCGCTACCCCATCGAAATCTGCTTTTCGGGTTCCAAGCTGCGCTTTCATTTTTCAAACCTGACAGGAACAGAACCGGTCCAAATTTCAAACGCTTGCGTGGCAAAAAAGGATTCCAATTCTTACGAGCCTATCGCCATTACGTTTAACGGAAAGGCTGCCGGTGAAATCCCTGCGGGCAAAGAAATTCTGAGCGATGAAATTGCCTTTGCGGTTTCTGCGGGCGAAACCGTTGATGTGAGCCTCTACCTCAAAGACTTCACCCAGATGAACGCGGGAACGCTCGTCACGGGTCCGCTTTCCAAAGGTTCTTTCTGCTACGGAAATTTTGCCGACGCAAAGGATTTTCCGAAAGATCTTTCCCGCTCCACGAACTGGTTCTACTTTTTGAACACGGTCGACATCTGGACCGAAGAAAAGAATTTCGCCCTCGTCTGCTACGGAGATTCCATCACGGCGCAGGACTGGCCCGACTATTTGAAGCTCCGCGCCAAGCGCGAAGGCTTTGAAAATGTTTCGATCATTCGCCGTGCGGTCTGCGGCACAAGAATTCTCCGCGAATACAGCTGCATTACTTATGCGGCATACGGTCTTAAAGGCGAAACGCGTTTTCCGATCGAAATCGAAACAGCGGGTGCAAAATCCGTTTTGATTCAGCACGGCATCAACGACATCATTCACCCGGTCGGAGTCAAAATCAACCCGTTCCGTCCAATGAGCGATATGCCGACCGCCCAAGATTTGATCGAAGGCGTTGAAAAATTCTACTTGCCTCTCGCCCGAAAAAAGGGGTTAAAGGTTTGGAGCGGAACCCTGCTCCCAATTTTTGGATGGCGCACCTACAACGCAAGCAAAGACGCCGTTCGCAACGAATTCAACGCGTGGCTTCGCACAAGCCAAGCCTTTGACGGTTGCGTCGATTTTGACGAGGCTCTCCGCGATTCCCAAAAGCCGGAATGCTTTGCAAACGGCATGGACTCGGGCGATCATCTGCATCCGAGCGCAAAAGCCTACGAAAAAATGGCTGAATCCGTCGCTTTGGAGCTTTTACAGTAAATTCGGACTAATTCCTTTTTTAAGACCTCAAAAAAAACGCGCACTTCGTGAGAAATGTGCGGTTTAAAATTGTATACTAAAAAAAGACTTAAACCATTCAGAGGAGCAAAATATGTCTCTCATCAACAAAGAAGTGTCTGATTTCACCGTGCAAGCTTTCCAAAACGGAGCTTTCAAACAGGTTTCCAAGGCTGATATTCTCGGCAAATGGAGCGTTTTCTTCTTCTACCCGGCAGACTTTACCTTTGTCTGCCCCACGGAACTCGAAGATTTGCAGAACAAGTACGCCGAATTCCAAAAGATCGGCTGCGAAATTTTCTCCGTCTCCACGGACAGCCATTTTGTACACAAAGCTTGGCACGATTCCTCGGAACGCATCAAGAAGCTCGAATACACGATGCTCGCAGACCCGACTCACGCCCTTTGCAAAGACTTTGAAGTGCTGATCGAATCCGACGGCATGGCGGAACGCGGAACCTTCGTGGTGAATCCGGACGGCAAGATTGTCGCCTACGAAGTAAACGCAGGCAATGTGGGCCGTAACGCCGAAGAACTCTTCCGCAAAGTGCAGGCTCTGCAATTTGTGCGTGAACACGGCGACGAGGTTTGCCCGGCCAAATGGAAACCGGGTGAAGAAACCCTGAAGCCGAGTCTCGATCTCGTCGGTATGCTTTAATCCGAGGAACTTATATGGAAAAACCGCAGAACTTTTATGACGTCGTCATCGTGGGCGGTGGCCCTGCGGGCTTGACTGCAGCACTTTACCTGGCACGAGCCCAATACCGCGTCGTCGTTTTGGAAAAGGAAAAGTTCGGGGGGCAAATCACGATCACTTCTGAAGTGGTGAACTACCCGGGCGTCGACAAAACCAGCGGAACCGCTCTCACGGATACCATGCGCAAGCAGGCCCAGAGCTTTGGCGCGGAATTCATGCTGGCAGAAGTGACAAGCCTTTCCGTAAACGGCGATGTAAAACAGGTCGAAACCAGTCGCGGCACGCTGAACTGTTTTGGCATTTTGCTTGCGACAGGTGCGCACCCACGCATGGTAGGCTTTGAAGGGGAAGCGGAATTCCGCGGACACGGCGTTGCCTACTGCGCCACTTGTGACGGCGAATTCTTTACCGGCAAGGACGTTTTCGTCGTCGGTGGAGGTTTTGCCGCCGCAGAAGAAAGCGTCTTCCTCACCAAGTACGCTAAGCATGTCACGGTCCTCGTGCGCAAGGAAGATTTTTCCTGCGCCAAGGCAACCGCCGATGCGGCTAAAAAGCATCCGGACATCACGATTGTCCCGAATACGGAAGTCGTTCGTGTCGAAGGCGATAGCGCATTGAAAAAGCTCGTTTACCGCAACAACAAGACAGGCGAAGAAACGGTTTACACGCCGGCAAACGGCGACACCTTCGGCGTCTTTGTCTTTGCCGGCTATGAGCCAGCCACAGACCTTGTCAAAGGCGTTGTGGACTTGGACGAACACGGCTACATTCTCACGGACCGTTCCCAAAAAACATCCGTGGAAGGCATTTACGCCGCCGGAGACGTCTGCGTCAAATCGCTTCGCCAGGTCGTGACCGCAGTCGGCGACGGCGCCTTAGCGGCAACCGAACTCGAACATTACGCCAAAGTTCTGCAAGAAAAAACGGGCCTTATCCCAGACTTTACGAAACCAGCAGAAAGCACCTCGGGAAAAAGCTTGAGCGAAACGGCTTCACAGCCATCTTCGAACGCAGGCGGACTTTTCACGGGCGATATTCTTGCCCAGCTGAATACCGTCTTCGGTCGCATGCAGAACGCTCTCACGCTCAAGCTTTATCTGGACGACCGTCCGGTTTCGCAGGAGCTCAAAACCTATATGGAAGAGATGGCGAAGCTCACCGACAAATTGACGGTAGAAGTCGCAAACGATTCCGAGTCTGCGGAAGACAAGCCTTTTGTCCGCGTCTGCAAAAAGGACGGTTCGGCGACAGGGCTTGCATTCCACGGAGTTCCTGGCGGTCATGAATTCACATCCTTTGTTCTGGGGCTTTACAACGCCGCGGGTCCAGGCCAAGCGTTGGATGCCGATGTGAAGGCACGAATTCAGGCGATCCAAAAGCCGGTGGACATGCGCATTATGGTTTCACTCACCTGTACCATGTGCCCGGAACTCGTCATGGCAGCCCAAAAGATCGCCGCCGAAAATCCGAATGTCACGGCAGAAGTTTATGACTTGAACCACTTCCCCGCTTGGAAGGACAAATACAATGTCATGAGCGTGCCCTGCTTCGTGATTAACGGTGGATCTCCGAATTTCGGCAAGAAAAATATTCAGCAACTGTTGGACATGATTTCTGCCGAATAGTGTATTTTATTTGCATGAGCATCAAGAATATCATCTTTGACTATGGCAACGTAATTGCGAATATCCCGCCCGAAACGATCCTAAAGATCTTTATGGATTTGGGCATTACGCAAGAAACGCAGGCCAAGCATCGCGACAGAATCAAGCATCTGATGCATGATTTTATCGACGGCATTCGTCCCATGGACGATGTGCTGAATGATATTCTTGTTTACTGCAAACCCGGAGTTACGCTGCCGCAAATCCGGGCGATCATTACGGATCTCCAGGGCGAAATTCCCGCCGAACGTTTGCACACCATTGTCAAGCTTCGCAAAAAATACAAGGTTTACCTGTTGAGTAACATCAACGAAGTCATCTGGGCAAATTGCGTCCAATGCATGATGAACCTGGGATACACCGTCCCCGATCTCTTTGACGAAATCTTCCTTTCTTGTCGTATGGGAATTGCAAAGCCCGACCCTCGCATTTACAAGCAGATGATCGAAAAGACCCACATGATTCCGGAAGAAAGCCTTTTTTGGGACGACCGCGAAGACAACTGCGAAGCGGCCGAAAAGCTCGGCATTCACGCTTCATGGGTCAAGCAGAACGAAGTCGAGCAAAACGCCGACTACATTCAGCTCGCTCAGAACGCGTAGCCCAGTGTAAAGTGTAAACCAAAATCCTGTTTTTTGAACGTCGCCGGAGAACGGTGGTAGCTTGTATCGTCTGCATACTCGACTTCCGTTAACCAATCCGGGCTCACCGCAAAGCGTCTAAAAAAGAACGACGGCATCATAAAAAAGTGTTCGCCCATCAGCGTATAACCCAAGCCGATTTCCCACGAAAGTGCAAATTCCTTTTCATCCAATTTCAATTCATTCGCATAAGAAGAGGCTTTGCGCGTCGCATAGACACTTCCCAGCATCGGAATCGCTTTCGCTTCCACAAAAACTGCCATCTTTCGCGTATAAGATTCGCTCACCGTTCCATCGACACCAATCGTCTTCACCTTTCCAAAGCCACGATACGGCATTACATAGAACTTCAATGCGATCGGCAAGTCCACCGCGTAAAGGGAGCCCTTCGTTCCGTCACAACTCGATTCCTGAATATCGGTGGTATAGTAATAGTCAAACATGATTTGCGCCGCAAACTTCGGATGGAACAAATTTTCATAGCCGATGCCGATCGCTTCGCCGTAAAGATTCCAACTGGCAAAAACAAAGTGTTTGTTCACCACAATAGGCTCTTCCTTGACAGGTTCCTGCTTCGGAAGCTCATCCACATAGACCGTATCGACAGCGGCAAAGCTCGAAACGGCAAAAAATAAAACAGACCAAAACAACAAACGTTTCATCATTCCTCCTTAAAATCCCATTTGAATATCGAAACGAACAAACAGATTTTCTGCATAGCCGTTAACGAGGGCATAGCTCACATCATCGGCCTTGAATAAACCCGGAGCGGAATGATGCCAGTACTGATACCCGACCGACATACCGAACTCATAAACAGAACCGCTCGCCCCGAGTGCATAGCCGACACCCGCCGATGCACCGATACTCGGTCTAAAATGACCGCTGTAATTCCCCGTTTTAGAATCTTCAATCGGTGCTTCATACGACGCAAAGAATGCCGGATGGATCATCGCCTGCACAAACAAGGATGTCGCCCACGCCGGGGTATTTCTCGAAAATGATTTCCGAGGCTCCCAAAGCCAAATCGTGCCAATGTATTGGCGATATCCCGCGCTAAAACTCGTAACCGTCCGAAATCCTTCCCATTCTTTATCATCCATGAATTCCACATCGCCAAAAACATGGACGGATGCAAAATTGAAAATCAGGGAACCCCGGTAAAGGTTTTCATAGCCCAATCCAAAATCCAATATCACATAATGGAAAATAGGAGTCATCAATAAATTCGCGGCCATCATCGGAGAAAGGTAAACGATCGTCGCAGGAGGCGGAAGCGTAAAAGCCGTATCCTTCGCCTCTTCGGGGTTTGCTGGAGCCGCTCTTTTTTCGGAAATCGGCAGGTAAAGCGTATCTGGGCGTTGCATCACATAGACCGTATCTGTCACACGCTTTTGCACATACACGGTATCCACTGCCCAAGAAGCCGAACTCAAAAGGAGTGCAAAAAGCAGAACATTCCAAGAGCGAATTTTCATTAGAACGCCCCTATTCCCAAGTTCAAGCGGAATTCCAGCTGGATATCATCCGTCATATACAGCATGGGATTTTCCTCTAAAATTTCGTACTGGAATTCTTCCACGAAATTATAAGCAAGTCCGAGTTCAATGCCCAAATTGACCGAACCGCGAGTGGTCCAGCCCTTGCGAATTGCGAGCTGTAACCCGCGATACGTGGCATCGTCCGAGCCATAAAACTCATTTTGTTCGCTGTAGTAATTGTAAGCCTCATGCGAATAATCCGCATGGCGTTGCACATATTGCGCTTCCAAGTTCCAGTAGCCGGCAAACTTTTTTTCTGTCGTGTAATAGCGGTACGCAAGTCCAACCGTAAACTGGTAAACGGATCCCGAATAATCGTCCGAATCAAAGCTGCTGGTGAATTTTGAATTCGGTGAAATTTTCAAAAAAGAAGCCGGAACCATCAGAGAATGACGCCTGCCCAAAGCGAATTCCACCTGCGCCACAAGAATCGGGCTTTCACATACCGCCGTAGCCAAAAGGCTTCCCAAATCATAATGCAGGTACACCGTATGCAACGAAGCAGGCGTTGAAGGAGAGCGTTCATCCTTATGAATGAGTTCTGCAGGGTCGTAATAAACCGTATCGATTTTCTGCGGAACGTTGATATACACCGTATCCCGTTTAACGAGATCGATGTAAACCGTATCCCCTTCCGCAGCCCAAGCGGAAATGGCAAAAAACAGACAAAACCATACCCATTTCATAATCCGTATAATAGAAAAAAATCCGCCGTCAAAAATTCGAACAAGCAAACCTTTGACAAACGGATTTTATTTAACCGCAAATGGAAATTTTATTTGACGAGGAACGAATAAGGTTTTCCCTGCACCAAGGCCATATAGCGCCCAGCCGGCAAACGCCCGACCGTAATCGCATTTTCGCCTGCGGCACCGTGAATCGTGCGAGCCTGCAACACGCGACCTTGAACGTCCATCACCTTGAACGCAAAGACTTCTTTTTGGGAAAGCGAAACCGAAAGGATGCCGTCCGCATAATGCACATTCGAAACAGGCGTTTTTAACTGCGAAAGCGAAGTCGTTTCCAGGTTCGTCACCGTGTACGGGTGCGTCACCATGCGGGAAAGCGTATTTTCTTCGATTTTCACCGAAACCTTATACTCGCCGTTTTCCGAAATCGTCAGGGACTGTTCCGTCGCGCCTTCGATTTTTTCACCGTCCTTGTACCACTGAAAATCATAGCCCGCAGGAGCCGTCAAAACGGTCTTGTTCTGCGAAATCGTCAGATTGTCTTTTTGCACGTAGCCGTAGATAATCTTCGCAAGTTCCTTTGCCCCTTCCACAGACGGGTGAACCGTATCCGTCGAAAGATACCAGCTCGGATTTTCGAGGTAGCTAAAGTTCGAATGCAAATCGATCACGTTCACACCTTTTTCAAGGCCCGCCTTCAAAACCGCAGGGATCACATGATTCACGATGGCCGTGTCGTACATTCCCCATGAGCTGTTATTCGCATAAGGAGCGAGACAAATAAAGATGCGCGGTTTGGATTTGACCTGGAACGTATCGATCATGCTTTCGAAATCCGCCTGAATTTCCGCGTCGTATTTTGCATTTTGTTCCGCGGTAGTCCACTCGGTATAATTCTTAGCGTCGTTCGTGCCGAGTTCAATGATGACCGTGTCGGCAGCAAACTCGATCGCCGGAGTAAACTTGTATCCATTCCAGTACGAAGAATTATCATCCTTTCGAACGGTCAGCCCGCTGACGCCAAAATTCCCGACTGTATCGGAAGCTGCATCATCGCCCTCCGCCCGCAAGAACGTTTGCAAGTGATACGGGTATGAAGTTTGATCCGGCCACGATTCAATTCCAAAGCCAAACGTGATACTGTTACCGACGCAAGCGATTTTACCCGCCGCAAAAAGGCTCGCCACCGCCGCTAAAGAAAGGATTCCTATTTTCCGAAAAGACATGCAAACTCCGAGATTCAAAAGGGAAATTATCGATTATCAATTAACAATTATCAATTAACAATTAACAATTTAACTCTGAAGAGATCTTCTACAGTAGAAAATCCATTCCGAATTCCTGATAATTGTTAATTGATCATTCTCTCAGAATTTCCCTTCCACTGTACAACGTCCATTCCACAGTAGAAAGTCCATTCCAAGTTCCTGATAATTGCTAATTGATCATTCCTAGTGCAAATTCACCTTCGCTGTCAACATCTGGGTCGAGCCGCTCGTGACACGGACAATGTACGCGCCGCGGGAGTTCACCATTTCATTCAGCGGAAGCACCGTCGAAGAAGTGTAGCTCTTGCTAAAGATGCGGTTACCCTTGAGATCGAACAGGGCGACGTTCACGCGGGAATTGTTCACCGTCAAATTCAGGTTCGAACCTTCGAGAGTCGCGAGCTTGCTGAACTTCACCGTCGTTTCCTGCTGCGGAACGGACTTCACAGCGGCAGAAGATTCCGAGGTTCCCATTTCCCAATCGCTCGGGACACGGGCTGCAATGCCGCGACCTGCGGTACTCATGTAAACGACACCATAAGTATTCATATCGCCCATCACAAATTCACCGTTTGCCAGTCCACCGTATTCGTGAGCGTCATCGTTCACACGCGTCCAAGTTGCACCCTGGTCATCGCTCACGTAAACGCCCAGAACATCATCCACCTTACCGAAAGCGTAGATGGCCGGATAACCAGTGCCCGTTTTGGAAATGCCGTAGCCGACCGCTTCGCAGTAAGCCATGCCGCTGACATCCGTCCAAGTGGCACCGCCATCCGTCGAATGCTTCAAAGAGCCGCTCTTCGGATTGCCGTTATCATCGCGCACAGCCACCGGGAGCCACAAGTCGCCTTCATAACCCGGAATCGAACGGAACTTCTTGTCATTGCTCGTACCCGGTTCGCTTACCTTGGCAAAGCTTGCGCCCTGGTCAGTACTCTTGTAGAAAACACCCGTCGTGCGGTTGTAAGCGTAGAACACATTCGCATTCTTGGCATCGCCCACCACAAAAGAGTTGTTATCAATACCAGAGACCTTATTCCAAGCGGAATTTGCCTTGCGATAAACCGCCGCGCCCGAATTGCCCGGCACCCAAAGCGTAGTTGCACCGTCCGCAGAAATAGCAACCGTGCCGCCCTTCAGCGTTTCATCGAGGCTTACATAAGTTTCCACGGTCCAAGTCTTACCGCTGTCCGTCGAGAACTGCACCGGATCGATAGGAATCGTGTTATAAGTGTCCTTATACGAACGCGCATCCGTCACCTTCACAAGCGTTCCGGAAACCGGAGCATAAGCAAGACCCCAGGTAGAGCCCAAAGAAACATACTTGCCGCTCACGCTCGTCAAATGACGATGGCTCGGATACTTTGCAATATCATCGTGTCTAAAGCCATCATAGTCCGCTGTCACAGTAATAAGCGGTCCACCCGGAATGCTTGCCACTTCATACGGAACCGTTTCTTCAATTCCGTGAGCCGAGAACTTCCAGACCTGATTCTGGACAGCCTCATCACTGGAGTAGTAGTAGTTTGTCGTAGTATCGTAGGTTCCAGCCGGGATCACCGTGTAATCCGACATATTCTCGGTGCGGAAAATACCGTTACCCGAGCTTACAAAAACGCGGTCATGATTGAACGGGTCAATCGCCACGCTACCGGACCAGTGAATAGAACCGTTGTGCATCCAACCGACGCCGTTTTCATCCATCTGCTGGGTCGTCGGATAGTAGCCGCCTTCCATCCAGTAGTACTTGAAGCTTGCCACCCAAGTTTTACCGCCATCGGTCGTGTGGTAAATATTTGTACCCCACTGATCGCTCCAGGTACCGCTCGTGTCGCTCGTAGCCGTGTACCAGAACTGCGGACCACGATAACCTTCCGTTGTCACGACCATTTCATCGGAATTATTCGGGTTGATCGCAATGCCGCCATACGGAGCAATATACGGGTAATTGTTTTCACAGTCATCGCCACCGGCCGTTTCGCATTCCGCCATCGCCTGCACGTCGACGTTGTCATACTGCGCATCGCCACCGTCATCGATAAAGTTTTCCGGCGAGACATCGGACCAGGTACCCGCAGACACATCGTACTGCAACACGGCACCGCGACCGAAGCCATCATAGATCATGCCCCAGCCTTCATCCCACATCATCGAGTGCGGACCAGCGCCGTCGGCAAAAGTCACCGTCAGTTTCGAGCCATCCGAAGAAACGACCGCACGCTGCGGCATCAGGCGCACAATGCTTCCGCCAGACGTACTGCGCAACGAATCCGGAATCGGCAAAGCCTTCCAAGTAGAGCCGCCATCCGTCGAAGTAAAGACGTTTTCAAAAGTACCGTTGGACTTTGTACCGTCGCGAAGGAAACCGGCGTAAAGCACCTTGGAAGAACCCGGCGCGTACTGCACAAAGCTAAAGCCCGAACCGTTCCAAGTCGTATCGCTGCCCGCAGCCGTTGTCCAAGCGTCGACATGGCTCCAAGAAGAACCGTTGTTCGTCGACTTCCAAAGGCCCGAACGACGAGAACCGTAGAACAAATTATCCGGATTGTTTTCGTCAATTGCCAAGGCTTCACCGTTGCCACGTCCCATGCCGTTACCGTGCACGCCAAAGAACTTTACGATATCGCCCTTTTCACCGGTTTCATCCCACGTGTAGAGGATTTCCCAGCTTTTACCGTAATCCGAAGAACGCAGGAACGCGCTGCGGCCACTGCTAAAGTAGCTCGTACCCGTCATCAAATAAACGACGCCTTCCGTTTTCGGGTCAATGCCCATCGCTTCAACACCCAAAAGACCGAGTTCCGAAAAATCGACCCAGTCCATCATCGATTCCCAATGGGCACTCGACTCGTTCCAACGGTATGCGCCACCCACGTCGGTTCGAGCATAAAAAACGTTCTGTTCAATTTTAGAAGCGAGCACGGCAGACACAAAACCGCCACCGCCCATGCTCACATTGCTCCATTTGTAATCCGCATCTGCAGCAAAAGAAGTAGATGCCACACACGTTCCCAGCGTAAGAGCAGCCAGGGACTTCCCAATCTTCATCATAACACACCACCTATTAATTTTAGGGTATCCGAACTAAATTTATACCCTTTTGTTCCAAATATTTCAACTTGGACGAGTTGAAAGTAAAAAAACGCGTAATATTTTTCATTTTCCGCAAAAAATGTGAGAAATCCACCCTAATTTTTGTCTATTTTATAGCTACCTATGCAGATTACAAACGCTTCTCAACTTTGCGGGGTTTTTCCCGCTCTCTTTACGCCCCTCAAGGACGACGATCCCAAGAACCTTCATAATTCGATCGATTATGAAAAAATGAAAAAGATGATCGACGACCTGATCAACGCGGGCGTTTCCGGCATTCTCCCTGTCGGCACCACTGGTCAGAGTGCGACGGTTACCCACAAGCAGCATTTGGACATCATCAAGTTCACGCTCGACTACGTGGACGGGCGCGTTCCGGTCATTGCCGGTGCAGGTTCCAACTGCACCCGTGAATCGGTTGAAATGATTCAGGAAGTGGAAAAGATTGCCGAAGTCCCCGTTCTCTGCGTCACGGGCTATTACAACAACCCGTCCCAGGAAGGCATCGAAAAGCATTTCAAGACCTTGAGCTCCGAAACCGGCGCCAAGATCATCATTTACAACGTCCCGGGCCGTACCGCAAGCTACGTCCATCCGGACACCTTGATTTCCCTCTCCGAAGACAAGAACATCATCGGTCTCAAGCAGGCTGTTGATTTCCGCATCGGCGAAAAGTATCACGAAGACACCGTTCGCGTGATCAAGGAAACCAAGAATAACGACTTTACCGTTCTTTCCGGCGAAGATGGATTCTTCATCGACATGCTCGAACTCGGCGGCACGGGCCTCGTGAGCGCCACGGCGAACATTCCGGAAGCGGCAAAGATCTTTGTCGACCTTTACAACGCATTCCAGAAGGGTGAAGCCCAGAAGTGCGACGATCTGCAGGATGCAGCTCGTGACTACGTGGAATCGACGTTCTGCCGTAAGAACCCGATCCCTCTCGGAACGATGTTCAACAGCCCGCTGTTCCAGCCGATGTGCAGCGTCCGCGATACAGCCCGTGGTGACGAAGCAGAAGCTCGCATCATGAAGCTCATCCGCGAAAAGGCACCTTCCCTTCTCAAGTATCACGGCTAAGGAGTTTACCATGGCAGAAAAGACTGTGACTGACGAAATTTTTGAAAACCTGAAGAACTACGGTTTTTTGCCGGTTCCTGTTCAGGAAATCAATTCGGACGCAGAAACCTGCCGCTATTTCGGCGGTAATTTCCAGGAATTCGTCGAAGTCGCCAAGGCTCTCGGTTCCAAGTGCGTTTTCGTGGAAACGCTCTATCTGGAAGACGAAGAATTCTATTACAACGCAGGCATCGACGAAGAAGAAGATGACCTGAGCTGCGAAGAAGACGGCGAAGTCGTGGAAGACGATTCCGAAGAAGGCAAGGAAGCTCCGATTTGGCTCGACCCGGAAGATCTCGACGGCATGGACCTCGCTCTTCTGAAGCCGGAACTCGACAATTACAACGAACGCATCGGTGACGAATGCGGCGTGCGTCTGACCCTCCCGGGTCCGGATCATCTCCAGGTGGAAATCTACACCGACTGGTACGATGAATTCGCATCCCTCGTGGAAGACGCTTCGGAAGAAATCGAACTCGACCCGAAGGCTGCTCTGAAGAAGATGCAGGAAGCCTACGCGGACGAAGACGAAAAGTAATCCGTTTTCAAAGCTTAAAGCAAAAAACGCTCGGTTTTACCGAGCGTTTTTTTGATGTTCTAACCATTCCGAGCGGAACTTCTGTTCAAAGCGGGACGGATGTTCCTTGAAAGCGATTTTTACAGCCGGTCGCCGCTTAGCCTTTTTTTTTCGGACTCGGCGCGGGGGCCGGTGTTTCGACTGCAGGCATTTTGGGAAGCGGCTTCGGAGCTTCTGCGGGCTTTTCTGGAATGACCGTGGCAAAGGCGCGGAAGAGCCTGAGAGCCGCTTCGGCAGCGGCTTCATTCGAAAGGGCGGGCCCGAGTTCCACGGCTCCTTGCAGCGGAGAGCTTCCCACGTAGCGCATGCCGAACGGAGATACCGCGATAAGTTCGGCGAGCAGTTTCGGATCGGGTGGCGGGAATTCCACAAAGGTGAACACAAGCATTCCTCGGCGCGCTTCGATGCCCTGAATGCGGAGCTTTGCAGCGATCATCGCCACTTCCGTTACGAGGAAGAGCTTTTTCACCGCATCCGGCACTGGACCAAAGCGGTCTTCGAGTTCCGAAAGGAGCGGTGGCAAATCTTCGGGCTTGGTCGTTCTTGCCAAGCGTTGGTAAATCGAAATGCGGGAAAGGCCATCGGTGATGTACGTTTCGGGCAAGAAGGCGTCGATCGAAAGTTCCACACGGGGCTGCACCTTGGAAGATTCTTCCCCACCGCCACGCAATTCTTCGACGGCTTCGCGGACAAGGCGCACATACGTTTCAAAGCCAACTTCGGCGATAAAGCCGTGCTGTTCCGAACCGAGCAGGTTTCCTGCGCCACGGATTTCCAAATCGCGCATCGCGAGCTGATAGCCGCTGCCGAGATCCGTGAACTGTTCCAAGGCCTGCAAACGCTTTGTCGATTCCGCCGAAATCGCTTCGTTCTTCGGAATCACAAGGTAAGCGTAAGCGAGCACATCCGAACGTCCCACACGTCCGCGCATCTGGTACAGCTGACTGATGCCAAAATGATGCGCATTCATAATGAGAATCGTATTCGCATTCGGAACGTCCAGGCCGCTTTCAATAATGCTCGTACTCACAAGCACGTCGAAGTCGCCCTTGATAAAGGCGTCCATGACACGTTCCAAATCGTGATCTTCCATTTGACCGTGCGCGACCGCCACACGGGCATTCGGAGCCATCGCTTCGATGTCTTCTGCCAAATGTTCTATCGACTGCACTCGATCGTTCACCACAAACACCTGACCGCCGCGGGCCAGTTCGTCGTGAATTGCTTCGGCAAGAACCGTATCGTCCCGCTGGATGATTTTCGTTTCCACAGGCAAGCGGTTCATCGGAGGCGTGTTGATGAGCGAAATATCGCGCACGCCGGTCAGCGAAAGGTGCAAGGAACGCGGAATCGGCGTCGCGCTCATGCTGAGCGTATCGACCGTCAAACGCAATTCGCGCAAGTGTTCCTTCTGCTTCACCCCGAACTTTTGCTCTTCATCGATGATCAAAAGTCCCAAGTCCTTGAAGGCGCTTTGATTGGAAAGAAGCGCATGCGTTCCCACGACAATGTCAATCTTGCCTTCGGAAACATCCTTGAAAATTTTCTTCTTTTCTGCGGCCGTCTTGTAACGGTTTACCAAGGCGATGTTGAACGGGAACGCGGCAAAGCGTTCCTTGAAAGTTTCGTAATGCTGGGCGGCAAGGATCGTCGTCGGCACAAGCACCGCGACCTGCTTTTGCGAAGAGGCGCATTTGAAAGCGGCGCGCATCGCCACTTCCGTTTTACCGAATCCGACGTCACCGCAAACGAGGCGGTCCATCGGACGGGTATTTTCCATGTCTTCCTTGATTTCCTTGGTTGCACGCACCTGATCCGGAGTCGGCTCATATTCGAACGCGTCTTCGAATTCCTTTTGCATACGGCTATCGGGCGGGAACGGAAAGCCCTCGATGAGCTCGCGCTTGGCATAAAGTTGCACCAGTTCGCGAGCGATTTTGATGACGCGCTTTTTGACGCGTTCTTTGAGCTTTTCCCAACTCTTGCTGCCGAGATGTGCGAGTTCCGGAACGGTTTCTTCTTCTGTACTCGGAAGCTTTTCAATTTTCCGCAAATCCGAGACCGGGAACTTTAAGCGGTCACCGTCCGCGTAATCGAGCTGAATGCAGTCCACGAGGCCGCCGTTGATTTTTTCACGGACAAGTCCCATGTAGCGGCCAATGCCGTGATCTTCGTGCACGACAAAATCGCCACGGGTCAAGCTTTCGACGAGGAGCGCGTCCGAAATCGATCCGGAGACGGAGCGTTTACGGCGCACCTTGCCTGTGCGGTTAAAGATTCCCGCTTCCGTGAGAAAGGCGACATTTTCGGATTCAACCCAGAAGCCGTCCGAAAGATCGCCGATTAAAATGCCCGCAATCGGAGCGCCGTCGAACAAATGCTGTACACGCTGGGCGCTCCCTTCGGAATGGGCGACGAGGTAAACCAAACCGCCCTGCGCATCAAAGCCTTCGATTTCCTTGACAAGGCCGCTCGTCCCCGAAACGCCTTTGGTCTGCTGCCGCGCCTCAATCGAAATCCAGTCCGGAGATTCCATGCGGGCGCGGGTCAAATCCAGAGCGACCCGCTTTGCGATTTCACCCTGGAATGTTTCCATGCGCCACCACAGATCGATCGGCGGAAAAACTTTCTGGTTAAAGGAAATCGCCTTTTCGTAAGCCTTCACATGGGCGGCGCCGAGCTTTGCCGCGGACTCTTCCAAAACGGAAAGTTTGTCAAAGACAATCGCCGCATCGGGCATGTAATCGAAGATGCTCGATGTTAAACTTTCATATTCCGGGCGACGCCACCAGATGAGCTCTTCTTCTTCGAGCGGAACCTTGGACTTTTCTTCGACAGAAAGGGTGAACTCTCCGTGCGGATAAACTTCGACCTTTTCGAGTTCTTCGATCGAACGCTGGGAAAAGATATCGAACGAACGGATGCTTTCGATTTCATCGCCAAAGAATTCAAAACGCACCGGGTGATCTTGCATGAACAGGTTGATGTCCACAATGCAGCCGCGGATCGAAAATTCGCCGACCGTACTCACCACGGGCTGTTCCGTATAACCCATATCGCCGAGCGTTTTGCGCAGCGACAGCGGATCCACTACATCGCCCTTGCGGAACACGAGCTTTTTCTGTTCCAAGGCTTTCGGCTCCGGCAAACGGAGCAGCAAGGAATCCAACGGGCAAACCGCAATCAAGGGAAGCTTGCCCTGGGATGCTCTGAAGAACTTTAAACGTTCTTCCAAAATACCCGCAAACGGGAGTTTGAGCTCATAAGGCTTCACTCCGAGCGACGGGAAAAAGAACACGTTCTTTTCACCGCAAAGGCTCTGCAGGTTCTGCATCCAAACTTCGCCCGAACGGTAATCGTCTACGACCACCAAAATGCTCTGCGGATACTTGTTAAAGCGATCCGCGACCATCAACGCCGAAGCCGCCGGCGTCAAACCTTCGACGTGCAGCATCCCGGAACGGAGTTCCGCAAAAGACGAAAGGCGTCCAAAATTTTGGGAAGCTAAAAACTCGGGAAATTCAAGAGTCGTCATATCAGACCTGCTTCACGGCACTTGGCGTAAACAAACGGATTGTGATCCCCTTGTACCTTGTAAATTCGCGCATCGCGTTCGCATTCGTAAGCGTTCACCGGATATTCCTGATCCCAGATTTCAAACAGACGACGCCTTTCCTTGGAAAGCTTGATGCCGTAGGTCTGTTCCATGTAAAAGGAAATCCGGGCGAGCATCCCGCGCACTTCTTTTCGCGGCTGGAACTTGCGATTCTTAAAATCGACGATCGATTCGCAGGAGCCGTACATCGGTTCCGGGGAATTCGTCCACTGTGAAAACATGAAGTTGCTGCGGTCCCCGTTGACTTCGCCAATGCTCGGCAAAAGATTGTGCAAGTCCCCTTCCATTATGGCAAATTCCGGATCAGTCGCTTCACAATTTTTACGGGCGCTGCGGCCTTCTTCCTTGTGCCAGCATTGACGGAAAAGTCCAAT
>JAILDK010000064.1 GCA_024689485.1 Fibrobacter sp. | reverse complement strand
GCAGTAAAGGCTTGCCCGGAAGGCTTTCATTTGCCGACCCGGGATGAATGGGATTCTTTGGCGGCTTACGCATTAAAAACGGCGGGGGACGAAAACAATTCCCTGCGGAGTACGGAATCCTGGGATTCGGAACTTGTGACGCCGGGGGATGATGTCTTCGGTTTTAGGGCTCTGGCTTCGGGGCGTTATTATTTTAGAGCCTTTTCGGATAGGGGCTTTAAGGCTTATTACTGGACACGTGAGTCGGAGACCAGTACGACGGCCTACATTCGAAGCTTGAGCGGGATGATCAATACGATGGGTTTTGGCAATTCTTTTAAGGATTCCGGACTTTCGGTGCGCTGTCTCAAAGATTAAAGATTTTACTTGCCAAATGGATGAATTCCTACTATATTCGTTAATATGAGAATGACTTTGAACCTAAACCTTCTAAACGATCGACTTCCGAGCCTTAGCTCTGGAGCGGTATCCGTTTTTGGATAGGTTTTTGGTTTAAACGCGAAACGTTAGGTTTAAACAAAAATGGCCCGCTCCTTCTTGGCGCGGGTCTTTTGTTTTGCATAAAATTCTAATTTTTTCGTGCAAAAATGAAAAAGACTTTGCAGCCCGGAAGGGGCGGCAAGGAGATCAAAATGACTGAAGAAAAGAATCAGAGAAAACCGTTTATCTATGACGTGACTCTGCGTGACGGAAATCAGGCTCTGCCGAATCCGTGGAATAATGCACAGAAAAAAGACGTTTATCTGCAACTTTTGAAGCTCGGCGTCCAGGGCGCTGAAGTCGGCTTCCCGGCTTCTTCCGAAATGGACTTTGAATCGGTCAAGGAACTGGCAATGCTCACCGCCCAGATGGCGGAAGAAGGCAATGTCGAAGCTCAGAACATTGTTGTTTCTGGCTTGGCTCGTTGCGTTCCGAGCGACATTCAACGTTGCTGGGACGCGGTAAAATACGCTCCGCATCCGCGTATTCATACGTTTATCGCGGGTAGCCCGCTTTCGATGGAACACGTTCTGCACATGACCCCGGAACAGGTGAAGGAACGCGCGGTCAGCTGCGTGAAGCTCGCCAAGTCTTTGGTCGGCGACAAGGGTGACGTGGAATTCAGCGTGGAACACTTTGGCGACTGCCTCGAAAACATGGATTTTGTGATCGATGAATTGAAGGCTGTGGTCGAAGCCGGTGCGACGACGATCAACCTGCCGAATACGGTGGAACGTTACCGTCCGGCTCTGTATGTGAACCAGATCAAGCAGGTGTACGACGCTCTGCCGAAGAACGTCACGATTTCTGTCCACTGCCATAACGACCTCGGTATGGCGACGGCTGCCACCGTGGAAAGCTTCTACGTGGGCGCTACTCAGTTGGAAGTCGCACTGAACGGCCTGGGTGAACGTTGCGGCAACACGAACTTCTATGAAGTCGTCGTCGCTCTCGCGAACTCCGGAACGCCTGTCGATATTCATCTCGACCGCATTTACGAAACGGCCATTCTCATTTCGCAGTGGTCGGGCGTGAACATTTACAGCCGCGCACCGCTGATCGGGGCCGAAGCGATTGTCCACCGTAGCGGTATCCATCAGGACGGCGCAAGCAAGACGAAGGATCTGAAGAAGGGCGCTTACCGTCCGATCGACTACTCGATCATCGGTCGCCATCAGAACGATTCCTTGGGCTTCACCAGCCAGAGCGGCCGTACTGCGGTCTATGAAATTGTGACCAAGTTCGGCTACAAGCTCTCTCTTGCGGAAGCGGCTGAACTGCAGCCGATTCTGAAGGCAGCGAGCGAAAAGGAAGGCGAACTCTCTGCAGATCGCGTCCTCGACATTTTCCGCGAACACTTCATCAATGTGAACGGTCGTTTGATCTTCAACAACATCGAAGTGATCCCGGACGAAAACCGCTTCATCTTCCACTTCAAGAAGGATGGCGAAGCCATGGTGAAGTCGGTGACGGCAGAAGGTCCTGTGGAAGCGGCTCTCATTTTGATGCGCGAAATCGGCATGCCGGTGGAACTCATTAAGTACCGTCAGCTCGTCGTGCCCGAAAAGGACAAGCTCTGGGCGGGTCGCGGCTTGAGCCGTATTGTGCTGAAGGTGAACGACAAGGAAGTCGAAGGCCGTGGCGTTTCGAGCGATACGCTCAAGGCGAACATGCGCGCGATCTTCTGCGGCGTGAACTTGCTGTACAAGTAAGATTTTGAATTCGATAAAATCCGCATTCTGCAAAGAGTGCGGATTTTTTAATTTTTGTCATTTTTTGACATATAAAATTTGGTATAATAATGACGATGGGCGATTTAAAAGTTTTAATCTCGAAAGAAGACCTTGAAAAGCGCGTCGCGGAACTCGCGGCGGAAATTTCTGCGAAGGAAGAAATCGATCTGGTGGTCGGTGCGCTGACGGGTGCGTTCATTTTTGTGGCGGACCTTGTGCGTGCGATGCCTTCCAAGCATCTCCAGGTGCAATTTGTGAAGGCGAGCAGTTATGGGAACGGCACGAAACGTTCTGCGTTTACGGTTTCGGGAATCGAAAAGCTGGACGTTCAGGGAAAGAACGTTCTTTTGATCGATGATATCTTCGATACCGGTCACACGCTTTGCAATCTTTCGAAAGCGGTAAAGGATCGTGGCGCAAAAACGGTCAGGACCTGTGCGCTGCTCGACAAGCCTAGCCGTCGTGAAGTGGATTTTGATATCGATTACAGGGGATTCACGATCGAGAATCTTTTTGTCGTCGGGTACGGTCTGGATTATGCGGAAGAATACCGCGCTTTGCCGGACGTGTGCTATTTTCCGGAAGCAAAGTAAAATCTAATCGAAGGAGTGGAGTATGAAAAATCGAATTCCAGAAGCTCTCATTTTGGCCGCGGCTGTGGTCTTTTTCGGCGCCTGCATTTACTGCGGCATGAATAAAATGGTCAATCGGGATCGCGTGGTGCATGTGCGTGGTCTTGCCGAAATAGAAGTCCCTGCGGATAAGGTTTTTTGGGGTCTGAACTTTAATGAACTCGGCGATGATATTCCGACGATCTACAAAAAGATTTCGGAAAAGAATGCGGTCGTGAAAGAGTTCTTGAAAAAGTTCGGTATTCAGGATTCGGAAATCACGGTGAACGCTCCGGACGTGACGGATAACGAAGAAAACCTCTATCGGGAAAAAGCGCCGAAGTTCCGCTATACGGTCTCGTCGTATATTTCCATTGCATCGACGAATATCGAGGCGGTTCGAAAACTCCAGATTGCGATCGCAGAACTGGTTTCGCAGGGAATCACGGTGCGTGCGAACTATGCAGACTTCCAGTTCACCGGGTTGAATGCCGTAAAACCGAAGATGATCGAAGATGCAACGCACAATGCCCGCGAAGTGGCGGAAAAGTTTGCGAAGGATTCCGAAAGCAAACTCGGCAAAATCCGTTCGGCTTCTCAAGGCTATTTCAGCATTGACGACCGCGACCAGAATACGCCGTACATCAAAAAGGTGCGCGTCGTGACGACCGTCGATTTCTCGCTCGAAGACTAAAGGCTTTTCAGGCTTTCTTCGACAGTCTGCAAACTTTGGATGAGCGCCTGTGCAATTTCGTCAGGCGTTTTTTGTGTCCCGTCCGGATTTTGGATGGGAAAGCTTTCGTCCGCATCGGTCTCTAGGCGTAGGCTTTCTTGGGGAATGGCGCTGAGGGAGGCTTTTGTTGAAGCCTTGCGGAAGGAATCCGGGTGAATGGAAAAAAGCGCATGCATGCGGAGGGCTCGTTTCACGACTTCCTTGTCGCCGCCGAAACGGTGAAAAATGGGGAAGGCGTTGGAACCTGGAAATCCGAGGTCCTCGAGAATTTTCAGAATGCGGCGGTGATCGCCGACGGCGTGAATCATCAGCGGACGGTTGAACTCCAGGGCGAGCTTCGCTTGGAATGTCAAAAGCTTTTCCTGGGCTTCATTCGGCGCGTAGCCGGGGTAACGCTTGTCCAGTCCGCATTCGCCGACATAGGCTTGGGGAAACTTTTGAAGCCAGGTTTTAAGCTGCTCCCAACTTTCATTTGAAACCTGTTCCGCGATCATCGGGTGAATGCCGATGCACGGAATGAGCGTTTGCGGAAATTCTTGGAAGAGGGGAGCGCAGGCGTCCCATTCCCACGGTTCACAGGCGACGAGGACGCTTTGAATGTGGCGCCTTTGAAGTTCCCTGCAGACGAGAGCCGCTTCGGGGAGACGTGCCAAGTGAACGTGGAAGTCGAGCATCAGAAGAAGTTGACGTTCAGCCAGGCGGTCTTTCCGTCATCGCTTTTAGCAATTCCGCAGGCGACGGATTCCACTTGGGAATTTTTCATGTTCAGATAGTGGCCGATGTGCATGTACACGGTATCGCCCGCATCAGCGAGTTCCTTTTCTTTCCACATCATGTCGAGGTAGGTTCTGACGATGTCGACTTCGTTGCTGTAGTAGGCGGTCGTGATGTTCGGGCCTGTGTTCTGCGCAAATTCGCCACAGCTTCCGAAGTGTCCGTGGGCGGAGTTCTCGGAAAGGTCGCTAGCGGCTTGGCTGTCGGTGCAGCTTTCTTTTGCCGTATTGCGTGTGATGGAACTTGCGCTGACCGATTCACGGTAGGCGTTGATGATCGCGACGCAGGAATCACGCCAGGATTCATTTGAAGAGGACGCATCCGATTCGCTAGAGCTGGACGGATTTTCGGCTTGGCTAGAACTGGACTGAGATTCGGAAAGACTGGAGCTTGAAACATCTTCGGCGGATGTCGAAGAGGCGTCGCTACAGCCTACAAAAAACGCAGCGAGGGCAGCTGCGCAAAAAACGGGAAAATGAAAAAATTTCGCCATTATTTAGATTCTTCGAGTTCGTCCAGAATTTCTGCCGCGATGCCGACGCGGTCGTTGCAGGTCAAATCCTTGGAGGAGCGAAGCTCCGAGCAAAGCGTACCGTTGCAGCGCTTGCGGAATTCTTCGGTGATTTTGTCTTTTTGGACGGGGCAGTACTGGATTGCCGCGTAAAGGGCGCCACAGAGGCCTCCTTCGGCTCGACCGCCACCGCAGGGCCGAAACTTTTCCACTTCGGACATATCGCCCTGGTGAGCGTTTAACCAGGCTGCAGCCACGGACATGGCGCAATTTCCTAAGTGCTTGGCGTGAAAATCTTTTGCGTATTCCTTCATGCTCTTAATATATCAAAATAAAGCCCCGAAATGCCTTTTTTTCTCGTTTTGGCAAAATGTGAGGAATGCAACAAAAAAGAAAGCTTTTTTCAGAAATTTTTCCAATTTCGTTGAGAAATTGTGTAATTTAAGGGGGGAAACTTTTTCAATCCTAGATTGGAAAAATCCTATTTCTGGAGATGTCTATGGCAAAAAAAATGATTGCAGTCGATGGCAATGAAGCGACTGCTCGTGTCGCGTTTCAGGTAAGCGAGGTAGCGGCAATCTACCCGATTACTCCGTCTAGCCCGATGGCTGAACATGCGGATAACTGGAGTGCGGCTGGTAAGAAAAATATTTGGGGACAGGTTCCCCGCGTGTTTGAAATGCAATCCGAAGGCGGTGCCGCTGGTACCGTGCACGGAGCTTTGCAGGCGGGCGCTTTGACGACGACCTTTACGGCGTCTCAGGGTTTGCTCTTGATGATTCCTAACATGTACAAGATCGCGGGCGAACTTACCCCGACCGTGTTCCATGTGACGGCACGTTCTCTTGCCGCACAGGGCCTTTCGATCTTTGGGGATCATTCCGACGTGATGGCTTGCCGTCAGACGGGCTTTGCGATGCTCTGCTCTTCTTCGGTGCAGGAATGTCAGGATATGGCCCTCGTGGCTCATGCGTCTACCCTCGAAGGACGCATCCCGACGATGCACTTCTTTGACGGTTTCCGTACCAGTCATGAAGTGATGAAGATCGAAGCCTTGGACGACGATGTGATTCGTCAGGTGATCGATGACAAGTATGTGAAGGCATGCCGCGACCGCGCTTTGACGCCGGATCGTCCGACCATGCGCGGTACCGCTCAGAACCCGGACGTTTACTTCCAGGGTCGTGAAACGGTCAACCCGTATTACAACGCCTTCCCGCAGATTGTCCAAAAGTATATGGACAAGGTGGCAAGCTTTACCGGCAGACAGTACCACTTGGTGGATTACGTCGGTGCACCGGATGCAGACCGCGTGATTGTTGTCATGGGCTCTGCGGCTTCGACCGTAAAGGATACCATTGAATATTTGAACAAGAAGGGCGAAAAGCTCGGTCTTTTGATCGTCCGCTTGTTCCGTCCGTTCCCGGCAGAACAGCTTGTGAAGGCTCTCCCGAAGACCGTGAAGAAGATCGCGGTTCTCGACCGTTGCAAGGAACCGGGTTCCGCAGGCGAACCGCTTTTGCAGGACGTCATCACGGCGGTTTCTTCTGCTGCGATGAACGGCGAAATCACTTTGCCGCGTATTATCGGCGGCCGCTACGGTCTTTCGTCGAAGGAATTTACTCCGGCGATGGTGAAGGCTGTTTTCGACGAACTCGCCAAGGACGCTCCGAAGGATCGTTTCACGGTGGGCATCATCGACGACGTGACGCACTTGAGCTTGGACGTGGATCCGAACTTCCATTTGGACAATGCGTTCTTCCAGGCCATGTTCTTCGGTCTCGGCTCTGACGGTACCGTGGGTGCGAACAAGAACTCCATCAAGATTATCGGTAACGAAACCGCAAACTATGCGCAGGGCTATTTCGTGTACGACTCGAAGAAGTCGGGCTCGATGACGACTTCGCACTTGCGTTTCGGTATGAACGTGATCGACGCTCCGTACCTGATCGAAGAAAATCAGGCGGACTTTGTCGCTTGCCACCATACTCCGCATCTCGAATCTGTGGACATGCTGAAGTACGCCAAGGATGGCGCAACGTTCCTCGTGAACACTCCGCATTCCGCTGACACCGTGTGGGATACTTTCCCGCGTCCGGTGCAGGATGTCATTATCAAGAAGCACCTCAAGGTGTATGTGATCGACGCTTATGCTGTGGCTGCAAAGACCGGCATGGGCCGCCGCATCAACACTGTGATGCAGACCTGCTTCTTCAGTAAGCTCGGTAACGTGCTTGATGCCGAAACCGCTATCAAGTACATCAAGAAGTATGCCGAAAAGACTTATGCCAAGAAGGGCATGGAAGTGGTCCAGAAGAACTGGGACGCTATCGACGCTTCTCTTGCTAACTTGTTCGAAGTCAAGGTTCCGGCCGCTGTCACCAGCACCAAGGAATTCCGCGCTCCGATCCACGGCAACGCTCCGGCATTTGTGAATGAAGTCACTGCTGAAATCATCAAGGGCAACGGCGAAAAGCTTCCGGTTTCGAAGATGCCAGTGGACGGCGTTTTCCCGACCGGTACGACGAAGTTCGAAAAGCGCGACCTCGCTTTGATGATTCCGTCCTGGAATCCGGAAGTCTGCTTGCAGTGCGGTAAGTGCGCCATGGTGTGCCCGCATGCAGCCATTCGTCAGAAGGTTGTGGACAAGTCCTCTGTGGCAAATGCTCCGGAAGGCTTCAAGTATACGGCCGCCAAGGGTTACAAGACCGATTTTGCCGAAGCCGTGTTCGCCATTTCCGTGTCGAGCTACGACTGTACGGGTTGCGGCGTCTGCGTTCAGGCTTGCCCGGCTAAGGACAAGGCTGATCCGACGAAGAAGGCTATCAACATGGTTCCGCAGGAACCGATCAAGGAAGAACAGGGCAAGTGCTTTGACTTCTTTGTCGATCTCCCGGAATTCGACCGCACCAAGGTCAACAAGAACCTCGTCAAGCAGGCCATGCTCCTCGAACCGTTGTTCGAATTCTCCGGCTCCTGTGCAGGCTGCGGCGAAACCGCTTACGTGCGTCTCGTTTCTCAGCTCTTCGGCGACCGCATGGTCGTTGCTAACGCTACGGGTTGCTCCTCCATTTACGGTGGTAACCTCCCGACCACTCCGTGGGCAAAGAACAAGGAAGGCCGCGGTCCGGCTTGGGCGAACTCCCTCTTCGAAGATAACGCCGAATTCGGTCTCGGTATGCGTCTCGCTATCACGAAGCATGCCAAGCAGGCTCTCTCCCTCCTCGAAGCCGTGAACGTTCCTGCCGAACTCAAGGAAAAGCTCACGACCCAGGA
>JAILDK010000092.1 GCA_024689485.1 Fibrobacter sp. | reverse complement strand
CATTGCGAGTTCGTCGAGTGTCATTGCGAGTGAAACGACGCAATCCAGTTCAAGTGCAGCGGCGGCGACGCTTACCAAGCATGGCGCGGGATCGTCTTCGCAGTGTGTGGATTTGGGCTCTGAAATCGTGAGCTTCTATTATACGATTGCTAATGCGACTGGCGCTACGGTAACGGGACTTCCGGACGGCGTTTCGGGATCGCTTTCCGGTTTGGACTTTACGATCGCCGGAACGGTTTCTACGAATAATACGGTGGGTGATTACGTCTACACGATTACGACGACGGGTGGTTCGACGAATGCGACAAAGAGCGGAACGATTACCGTTTCTGAAAGCTGTAACGGAACGAGCTCTTCTTCGAGCGAGATCGCTTCATCGTCTTCGACGATTCGCGATGACAGCTCCTCAAGTGAGGTCGTTTCATCGTCTTCGACGATTCGCGATGACAGTTCTAGCTCTGCGGAGGGGACGACCGCGATTGCGGAAATGCAATTCCACCAGGTGAATTGGAACGGACCTGTCCAAGTTTTTGACATGCAGGGCCGCTTCCTAGGAAGTGTGACGCCGCGGACAACGGAAATCGGCAGCGTTCTGCGGGCCAAATTCGGAAATTCGGGCGTTTATTTGGTACGCCAGGGCAGTTATCTGCTGCGCGTGCGTGTCAAGTAACGCGTCGGATTGGATTCGCGGTCGGCAAAAATCTATATTGTGGATTATATGAAGAGACTTGTGCATGATCGCGAAAAGTGCCTCGAATGTGCGGGCTGTGTCGGCGTTTGTCCGTTTGGCGCGCTCGACATGTTCGGGCTGGATTTGCAAATCGATATGGAAAAGTGCAAACGCTGCGGTCTCTGCACGCGCGCCTGCCCCGTCGGGGCTTTAAAACTCCAAGAGGTCGGCGATGCTGGATAACGAATACGACGTCATTGTCATCGGAGCAGGTCCCGGCGGATCTGTCGCAGCCCGCAACCTTTCGCGTTTGGGCTATAAAACTCTTCTTTTGGAAAAGCGTGAACGCATCGGTTATCCGGTGCGCTGCGGAGAGGCGAGCACGAACCTCGCCGATTTGCAGACCTACGGTCCGATCGATGAAGACTGCATTGAAACGATCATCAACGGTCTTTTCATTTACGGTCCGGACGGGGTGAATATTGAAGTTCCCAAGCCGAATACGGGCTTGATGTTGAACCGTCTCAAGTTTGATCCGTGGCTTGCGCACCTTGCCGCAAACGACGGCGTGGAAGTGGTCACCTGTGCGCGTGCGACTTCGGTCAGCGATGTGCTGGGGGATTCCCGCATTGTCCGCGTTTCGCTTGGACAGGGCGACGGCAACGGTAAGGTGACGGAAACTTCGACGCAGGAAATCCGCGCGAAGATGGTCATCGGTGCCGATGGCGTCGAAAGCCAGATCGGTCGCATGGTGGGATTGAAAACCGCCCAGATTCCGAGCCTGACCTGCACCGGCGTCGATATTGAAGTTCAGGGACTTTTGACGAAACCGGATTACCTGACCTTTTGGCAGGGACACGATTTTATCAACGACGGCTACATTTGGAGCTTCCCCAAGCAGCGTTCGAATGTGACAAATTTTGGCGCAGGATTTATTGTGCCGAACAAGCCCGGTCCAAACATTTACGAAGTCACGCTCGAATGGCTCGAAAAGCTTTTCCCGGGTGCGAAGATCAACCACACGGTCGGCGGTCTCGTTCCTGTTTCGGGATTCTTGAAGCAGTACACGCTGGACCGCTTTGCTCTTGTCGGTGACGCGGCGCATCACACGAACCCGCTCACGGGCGGCGGAATCGCGGCCGCCATGCGTGCCGGTCGCTTCTGCGCACAGCGGGTCGATGAAGGTTTCAAGGCTCACGACTTAAGCCAAAAGTTCTTGCAGGGTTACGAAAAACACTGCTACAGCTACTTCGGCCGCGTCCATGACTTTGAACTCAAGTTCCGCAAGTTCCTGCTTGCGCTGAACAAGCCGGACCAGATTGGACTTTACAAGGTTCTGCAAGGCTTTGCGCTCAGCGGATACAAAAAGCGCGCCTTCCTCAAGACGCCGATTCAAACGAGCAAGTATCTGTATCGCTTCCTCAAGTTCAAAGGTTAATTCAGTTTAAGAAAAAAGCCGCAGGGTCCTGCGGCTTTTTCTTTGTGTTCAAAATTTTAGGCGTCCTTGAAAATCTGGATTCCGTCGAGCATCTTTTGCAAGCGAATCGAAGTTCTCGGCATCGCTTCGGCGATCGTCAAGGCGGCCACGTCGTTTGCGTTTGAAACGTCGTTGATGATGCGGGTGATGGTTTCCATTTTCAAACCTTGCTTGATGTTGCAGGCGGAAACGAGAATTTCTGCCGGGTCGAGAATGCACAGGTTGAAGTGAATCAGGATGTGCTTTGCGCCTGTTGCGCGGATCCATTCGAGAATCTTGTCGCTGTTTTGCAGAATGTCTTCGTTTGAAATGTTCTGCATGCCGAGTTCTTTTTGACGGTTGCGAATTTCCGCACGTTCCCAGTCGCGCAGTCCCACAAAGAGAATGCGTTCCGGCGGAATCTGGTATGGCAGCTGTGAAACGATTTCTTCGTCGCCTTTTCCCATCATCGCGGTCACGGCCATGTTGTGGTAGCCCGGGTCCGCTTCGCCGGGGAGCGAAAGGTTCGGGAGGGCGCTGATCCACAGAACGGCGACGTCGCCGCTGTACTTTTTGGCGAGGTAGGTGAACGGGGTAACGCTGACCGAGCTTTCACCGCCGAGGGTGATGATGCGGTCCGGATTTTCGATGCTGAGCGTGTCGAGGGCGATCTTTGTCTGCTTGACGATCGTGCTGCGGTCGGAAATGCCGTAGATAATCGGGCGCTGGCCGTAGGTCGTGTCGACGGGGATTTGGACCGTCTTCTGATTCGAATTTTCCGGAATGAGAATTTGCAAAAGTTTGGCGGCCAGAATGTAGCCGAGGCTTGCGTCCTTCAAATCGGGGACATCGGGAATTGCGCCGGGCTGCATGCGTGAGCCCTGCCATTGCGGAAAAATCATTCGAATCGTTTTCATAAAGGTCCCTAACCAAACAGAATGAAACATCATAAATGTAACAAAGAACCCCTAGAAGCCTTCGTGATTTAAAACTTTCGTTTTTGGGGTCTGTTGCTGAGATTTTACTGACAATTTATCGGGAAATCTTTCAGATTTTCAAAAAATATTTGCTAGTATTTGTGTAAACAAATCGTTTCACTTTAAATAGGCGGAAACATGGCAAAAAAGGAACAGGCTAAAAGCAATCTTGAAGTTCTGGGCAATACCGTGGAAGCTTTCAAGAAGGCTTTTGACGATCACATTCATCATACGCTCGCCCGTGACGAACATACGGTGACGAAGCATGAAAAGTTTTTGGCAGTCGCTTACTCCGTTCGTGACCGCTTGATTGACCGCTGGATCAAGACCCAGGAAACCTACTACGAAAAGGACGTCAAGCGCGTCTATTACCTCTCCCTCGAATTCTTGATCGGTCGTACCCTCGGCAACTCCGTGTTGAACCTCGACGTGGAAAAGGCTGTGGAAGAAGCTGTCGATGAACTCGGCATGACTCTCGAAGAACTCCGCGAAGAAGAAGTCGATGCAGGTCTCGGTAACGGTGGTCTCGGCCGTCTCGCCGCTTGCTTCCTCGACTCCATGGCAACTCTCGAACTCCCGGCAACGGGTATGGGCATCCGTTACGAATACGGTATGTTCAACCAGAAGATCAAGGACGGTCAGCAGGAAGAACTTCCGGATAACTGGCTCCGTCTCCCGAACCCGTGGGAAATCGCTCGCCCGGCAAACGCAATCAAGGTTCCGTTCGGCGGCTACGTCATTTCCTGGACCGATGAAAAGGGCAAGCTTCGCAACCGTTGGGAAACGAAGGACTACGTCATCGCCCTCCCGTACGATACCCCGATTCCGGGTTACCGCAACAACACGGTGAACAACCTCCGCCTTTGGAGCGCCCAGAGCGCCGACGAATTCGGCCTTGCATACTTCAACAACGGTGACTACCTCGCCGCCGTGCAGGACATGGAACTCTCCGAAACGATCTCGAAGGTTCTTTATCCGAACGACACTTCCGTGAACGGTAAGATTCTCCGTCTCCGTCAGCAGTACTTCCTCTGCTCCGCTTCCTTGCAGGACATTGTCCGTCGCTTCAAGAAGTCTCACGAAGGCGAATGGAAGCTCTTCCCGGAAAAGGTCGCGATCCAGTTGAACGACACGCACCCGGCGATCTCCATTGCGGAACTTATGCGCATTCTCCTTGACGAAGAAGGTCTCGAATGGGACGAAGCATGGGACATCACGACGCACACGTTCGCTTATACGAACCACACGCTCATGCCGGAAGCTCTTGAAAAGTGGCCGGTCAGCTTCTTCGAAAAGCTCCTTCCGCGTCACCTCCAGATCATTTACGAAATTAACTCCCGCTTCCTTGCCAAGGTCGCTCTCAAGTGGCCGGGCGACACCGCTCGCCTCACCCGCATGTCCTTGATTCAGGAAGGCAACGAAAAGATGATCCGCATGGCTTACCTGTCCATCGTCGGTTCGTTCGCTGTCAACGGTGTTGCGGCTCTCCACAGCGACTTGCTCAAGACGAGCCTCTTCAAGGACTTCTACGAATTCTGGCCGGAAAAGTTCAACAACAAGACGAACGGTGTGACGCCGCGTCGCTGGGTCCGCAAGGCTGACCCGGCTATGTCTGAACTCGTCTCTTCCAAGATCGGCGACGGCTGGGTCAAGGATCTCGACGAAATCCAGAAGCTCGAAAAGTTCGCTGACGACGCCAAGTTCCGCAAGGAATTCATGGCGGTGAAGCTTGAAAACAAGAAGCGCCTCGCCGCTTACCTCAAGCGCACCCAGAACGTCGACATCAACGTGAATACTTTGTTCGACATCCAGGTGAAGCGCATCCACGAATACAAGCGCCAGCTGTTGAACATTCTCCACGCCATTCACCTTTACCTTGAAATCAAGGATGGCAAGAAGATCACTCCGCGTACGATCATGATCGGCGGTAAGGCTGCTCCGGGTTACTGGATGGCCAAGCAGATCATCCGTCTTGCAAACGCCGTGAGCGCGATCATCGACAGCGATCCGGATTGCAAGGGCAAGCTCCAGATGGTGTTCCTCGAAAACTACCGCGTGAGCTTTGCAGAAAAGATCATCCCGGCTGCAGAACTCTCCGAACAGATTTCTACGGCAGGTACGGAAGCTTCCGGTACAGGCAACATGAAGTTCGCGATGAACGGCGCTCTCACCATCGGTACTCTCGACGGTGCGAACGTGGAAATGCGCGAAGTCATCGGCGAAGACAACTTCTTCCTCTTCGGTCTTACCGTGGAACAGGTTCAGGATCTTCTCGCTAAGGGTTACCGCCCGCGTGATTACTACGAAAAGGACGACGATCTCCGTCGCGTTCTCGACCTCATCACGAGCGGCTTCTTCTGCCCGGATCATCCGGAATCCTTCCGCCCGATCGTCGACAAGCTCCTTTCGAGCGACCCGTTCCTTCTTCTTGCCGATTACCGTTCCTACATCGAATGCCAGGAACAGGTGGCAAAGGCTTACGAAGATCAGGATAAGTGGGCCAAGATGGCGATCCTTAACGTGGCACGCATGGGCAAGTTCAGCTCTGACCGTACCATTGACCAGTACGCGAAGGAAATTTGGCACGCCAAGGCTTGCCCGATCTCCCTCAAGTAAGGGCTTTCAAAAGCTTGAAAAAGACTCCTCCATTTGGGGGAGTCTTTTTTTTGTGGATTTTAAATTGTTAGTGAAAGGATTGTTCGTGAAATCGTACAGAGCATCACACAATTAATATCTAGTATAGTCTATCTACCAAATATCCGTTGAATCAAAATACACAGGATAGTCTCTATCAACGGGATCTATTTTGCATTCGATGACCGGAACCTCTGTCTGGCCGATTTGAAATGCAGGGACTTCTTTCACGTAATCTTTATCCACGCATGGAATATCAAGAATAAGCGAATCACCGCGGTTTATCCTTTTTAAATTTGCGAACCCGGATTCTTCCGCAAAATCAGGGTCGTTAAAAATATTTAAGTCTCTATTTCGTGGAAGCCACAGGGAATCTTGTCCTTTTAAATAAAAAGGCTTAGAAGTAGGGAATACCTTAGGAGCCCATGTCATTTTCAAAGACTTATACATGACTTGTCGAAATGGCGGTAATAGCTTATAATGAATTTCTTTTCCACGCCTCTTAACAGAGTATGGCTTGTTTATACTCCATATAAAACATTTTTCAGCCTTATAATAATCTAGGTAAATCACAAAATAATTATGTTCCGTCTTTGCGATTTTACCACGGCAATAATCTTCAGCAACATTTACTTTATCGTGTTCTTTTTGAGAACATGATATAAAGAAAAGAATGAGTATAAGCAAAATTAAATTCTTCATCATAGCTATTTGTATATGGGATGGTCGTCAACGCTTTCTGGAATAGGGAACACTCCTTTAATAGCCCGATATTCTTCTTCAAGGGCAGAACCACCTTGAGGTCGATCGCCAAGAATAAATGGAATTGCGTGACTTACAAATTCATGAACAGTATTTTGTGCAGCGGACGACATCCCATATGGGCGTCCTGTAATTACTATTCGTGCATTTGCTCCAGGCATTCCGTAATCGCCCGTCATATATGTAACACCTTCGCCACTATTGATTGCATCTTTATTTGTTGGATCCATTTCTGCTGTTATCAAATTATCAGAATAAATTGCGGCGTCCATTCTCTCGCTGAAATAGCTATTTCCTTTTTCATAACAAGTAGAACTTTCAACAAGAGTATTACCCTCCAATTCGTATTGATTATAAGAAGCTTGATTAATCATCCCCAAAATGGCTGCTTGCTCATTTTTTATTTCCACTTCATTCCCATCTTCATCCACTCCATTCACCGGATTGTACCCATTCCCAGCATACAAATACGGGCTCGTAAATTGCCTCTTCGGATCCACGGAAATCCACATTCCAAGCATCGGATCCAGATATCTCGCCCCGAAGTGATTCAGCTCGATTTCATCGTCGCGTTCCTTTCCAGTGAAGTTCTCCGTCACCTTGTCGGCGGAGGAGGTCAGCTCGGCCATTTCGCCGAAGCTCCTGTATTCGTAGGCATGCTCGAGATCCAATTGCCCTTCGCCGTTTTCCGAAGAGCCGTACACGGCGACCGTACTTCCCAGGTGGTCATGCAAGAACCACGCGTAGGTTGTAGCTGGGAATTCTTTGGACATGGCTGAATGTTTAGGGTTTTTCTGTATCTTTTTGCGCCATGAACTCATTTCGTACAAGCTCATAAATATAGTCTGCGCTCCGTGCGCGCAATCCGGAATTATCCCTGCTCAGCGAAGCGAATGTTTTTGAACTGTAGACAAAGTCAAAAGCTGTTTCCAGATCGATGGAAAACTCATTGATGAGGAATTGTACGTTTTTTTCAACGATTCGTGATACAAGCGACTCCGTTTGTGTTGCAGTCATTATCTGATCCTCCGCAGTTGAAGAAGAGCCCTTTCCGTTAAAAAACAGTACTGATTGTTCAGCTTCTTGTATTCGAGTTCTTTGGCGAGTTCTTCCAAAGTTCTTAAGCCGTCTTCGTACAGGTTCAACAGGTATGCGACGCCATCGTCGGCAATTGGCCCTTGGACAATATCGTAGTCGTGCAAAAAATTTTCGGAGCGGCTTCGGTTCTTGAAAATGAAGTCGGCCCACATTGCCGTCGGTTTATCGAACCTTAAAAATTTCAATTCATCCGTTGTTAGGATTTTCTCGTCAAACTGATATTCCTGAACGACAGGTGTTCCGCCCCAGATGTCGCTGCGCTTTTTTGCCAAGTCGAAGGCCTGCTGCCGGATGTCTGTAAGGTAGAAGCCTTTGCCAAAATCCTTATAAGGTCTTGTCTTGTTCAAGTTGATTTTGTCAAAATCGGCGTTTGTGCCGTGATATAGAATCATCCGAGCGCGCCCCCGTTCCGTTTGCAAACGGCTACCAGATCGTCAAGCGTATCTTCGATCGGGAGCAGATGCTCTGCAGCGTAATGTTCATCAAGAAAACGTATTCCCTTAAATTGGCACAAGTATCCAGCCGCATTCTGCAACGGGAGTTGGAAGCGTTTGGCAAAAAGCCTTATGCACATATTTACGTACGGAATTTTGTACTTGTCAAACATATTATGAATATAATAAAAACGGATACATAAAACGATTGACCTTGTCTAAAGGTTTTTTAAATGCGTTGGTCACGTTCTACAGCGGGCCTGTATAGGCGCACCTATTCAATCAAAGGAAATTGTCAAGCCCTTGGAGAAAATCGCAATCAGTTTTCCTTGGAATCGTATCGGAAAAGGTCGCCTGGGCGACCTTGCATAATTCTAAAAATTTTTATGAAGTTGTATCAAATATGCCAATCATACAAAGAAGAGAAAATAATATAAGAATAGAATAAAAAATTAAATAGAGTTTATACGTTTTTGGACGATCCTTTTTTGTTACAATCGGAGCCCCCCAAAGCTTCGTCTGCTTTTTTATAAGCGCCTCGATTAGAAAAAAGGTTGACAAACAAAATAAGACAAACGGCATATCTTTTATTTTACATTTGTATTGTCTAAAGGACTTTCAGGAAATTCAATTATGTCACGTTCAGACGACCTGTCAATCCCACGCATCATTCTTGCTTCTTTTAGAAAGGGAAATACTTCGGCATCAGTCTTTACCAATCAAGTCCTTGTTTTTCAAGTAATAGGCTTGTACAAGAGCGAGGCGGCCATCATCCATCGAAGACATTATCATGTCGCCATCTTTGTTGAGCACGCAGGCTTGGTCGGGATCGCTTAGATAAAGTATCTTGACGTCGCCGTTTTCCGTAACGGTAAACGAATAGTTTGCGATAATCATGTCGGCGTTGTCGGCAATCTCTTTAAGCTGTAGCTCGGACATTTTCCACCTCGACGGACTTTATCGGTTTCAAGAAAAGCTTCGGATCAATATAAAGGTTTTCCAGTACCGGAACCAAGTCAATATAATCTTCGACAAGTTTATCCTGGCTATGGCTATAGACGGCATCGACCACAAGGTAGCCGTTGTCCCATTCCTTGACCCTCGCTATCCGAACGAGACTATACGGGCCCTTGAACCGGATTGTCCGTCCGTTAAACGAGAAAGATATGTACCTCCCGTCTTTCGACAGAAGCGCCTTTGAATTGACCATACCGCTAATATACATAAAAAGGCCGCTGGGGCGACCTTTGGAAAAAACAAAGCATTTGAATTAGTTTCTTAATGAGATAACATTTCTTCTAAAAAATTTCCTTTTGGGGTAGTATCAATATATTCATCAGGTTTCAATCGTATTTTCCCGCTATATACATCAATTTTTATTTGACCATATCTACAAAGACGAACATCTTTCTTGCAAAAGTCATAATGACTCAACAAGGTGTGCACCCGATATTTGTCCTCATCTATTTTTTCAACAGATTTGGCTAAACGAAGAAGGATATACTTTGATGTTAAAAAATACGCTAGCAACACGAATAATATGAAGAAAACATAACATTCAATAAATTTACTAGCATAAGGGCTATTAAAATAAACTACAGATGTATATGCAATCATCGTAATAAAGATGACCGTCCATACAATAAAGAAAAACCAAACAAATTTCAGCAATCCTTGTTTTAGTACTAACATTATTTACTCCGGGTAGTCCTCTGGATTTTCCATCATACCTTGCAATTTAGCATCAAATGCGTCTGACTCGTTTTTCCAGGAACCGAACTAGCGAACAATCTCGTCCATGTTCACCCGAGGCATATTTCGAAACAAGTCGTTTGTTTGATATAGGGTAAATTTACCTACACCATTGCAACCGGCAAAAAGAATATACCGCTTCATCTAAAACCTGTTCTCTTCTACGGCGTTCCTTTGTTCTAATCATTTGTACCTGTTTAATAAACGTTTTTTCAAAAATAAAATAAAGTCAACAACCAAACCCATTATTAAACAAAACGAAATAGATGATATTATTAGCAAAGTAAGAAAATCATCTATAAACAAATTCCAAAAAACAACCGGCGAAAGAAGTGGAGATATTGTTAGCATATAAATCCACACTAACAATTCTCCTATTTTAAATTCAAAAAAAAGACACATTCCCAATATAATAGCCCAAAATAAATGATAGACTATTATAAAAGCAATAAATCTTTTTGTAAAGAAAAAACTATTCATTATTAAATTCACCAATTTTTTCAAGAGATGGATTATCGGCCAAATTAGATGGATGAGGAACCCAACGTTCAAGAGATTCAATTGGAGATGTAATCCAATCCATTACAGATGGATTAACCTGTAAATCAAGCCCTCCAGCTTCAAATGCATTTAAGACCTCACTTGAACATACTCCATCTTTCAAATACTTGCCTCCTTCAGCATTACGTGCATACGAATCCAAAGCATCAATATCAAGATTAGCCTTTGGACGCATGATAACACCATCTCTATTTGCTAAAGATTGGTCGACCTTTTCAATAAACACGCCTTTTACCAAATCCGCAGAAAAAATTTCCCCATTTTTTATTTCGACTGCCGTATGTGAAAAGCCTGGCGTAGATTTTTTCCCGCCCAAGAGCAACGGTTCCGCAGCAATAAGAGTACTACCACCACTTTTATCGGGATAGAACAAATAGACATCTCCGGGAGCTTGACCATTCAAATCAACGAATCTTATCGAGTTATATCCATTTCCCATGTATACATACGAACTGAAGAAAAATCGTGCCGGATCCACAGAAATCCACATTCCAAGCATCGGGTCGAGATATCTCGCCCCGAAGTAATTCAGCTCGATTTCATCGTCCTTCTCTTTTCCTGTGAAATTCTCCGTGACCTTGTCGGCGGAGGATGTCATGGCTTTAATCATAGGAAAATTAGACTGTTGGTGTGAGTGTAATTGGTGTTGAATGGTAAATTCCCCCGTTTTTTGCCCAAAAACCGACATTTTTGTGTAAGTCTTTCGTGCGGAGCTTTTACCTTAACACAAAAGAAATCATTTTCTATCTTTAGAATACCCCCAAAAAAGGATTCTTGGATGCAAGATCGATTCATTGTTACTGGAACCTTCACTGACGACCCGTTTGCGATTGACATCGCTCAATACATCGGTCTTCGTGAAGATATTTCCGATACGGTTTCGCTCAAAACGTATGCGAATACCGAATTCTGTCCACGTTACATGCTCGACGTTTTTGACGACGAAAACATCGGCAAGCGTCTCAAGGGCAAGATCGTCCTCATCTGCTCGTCGACTTCGCACGAATGGAGCCGTAACGACCTCGCCATGCGCGTTTGCATTTTGGCCCGTGCCGCTAAGGAAAACGGTGCCGAAGGCGTCGTCCTTGTGGAACCGGACTTGTTCTACAGTGCCCAGGACCGCGGTGCCCACCGCGTCGGCGACCTTGAAAAGGATCGCCCGGTTGCAGACCTGAAAAAGTTCGACGGTCAGCCGTTCACCGCTCTTCTCTTTGCCCAGCTCCTTAAGGAAGCAGGCGTGGACGAAGTCGTGACGGTGCACAACCACTCGGTCAAGGTCCAGAACCTTTACAGCGAAATTTTCGGTGGCCACTTCCACAATATGATTCCGACGGAAGTGTACGCCCACTACATCAAGACTTCTAACTTTGTGCAGACCGGTAAGGACGGCGACAACCTCGTGATCGTCGCACCGGATAAGGGCGCAACTCCGTTCGTGAACGCGATGTTTGACGCTCTCCAGCTGCCGAAGTGCAAGCGTGTGATCATGAGCAAGGTCCGTACTGGCGAACGTGAAGTCAGCATGTCCCTTTCTCCGGAAAGCGAAGTCCAGCTCGACTACCTCAAGGGCAAGGACGTGATCGTGTTCGACGACATGGTCCGTACCGGCTCGACGATCGTGCGCTGCTGCGACTACCTGAAGACCGGCAAGCCGAACCGCGTTTGCTTCTGCGTGTCTCACTTCAATTCGAGCCCGGAAGCCCGTGAAAAGCTCAACAGCCCGTCTATCGACGAAATCCTTACGACGAACACTCTCCCGGACATTATGAACCGTGACTGTCAGGGCCGTCTGCGCCACAAGCTCACCGTTCTGAAGATCGCGAAGTGGATGTCCCGTTACGTGATGCGTCTTTACGGTGAAGATGACGGTCGTTTCGACAAGAACTTCTACAAGGTCGATATGAGTTCCAAGAACCCGCGTTGGCCGCCTCCGCACATGTATTAATTTATTCTAAAGGCTTCATGTTTCATGAGGCCTTTTTTTATGCTCTCGACTTTTTTGTAATTTTAAAATCCCCGTTGTTCTTTTCTTATAAGGAAGTTTAACAGAATGGCAGAAAGAGAAGTCCTTGGTGCAAAGGTTCCGTTGCAGGCGATCGACAAGTTCGTGGCGCCAGTGCAACGTTTCTTGAAAATTGAATCGACGGCTGGTATCGGCCTCATTGCCGTGACGATTGTCGCGCTTTTGTGGGCGAACCTTTCAAATGAAACGTATCTCGCTTTCTGGTCACTTCCGTTCAATTTTACGATTGGCCCGTGGAGCATCGATAAGGCTCTTCACCATGCGCCGACCCTCGGCTGGCTTGTGAATGATGCCTTGATGACCATCTTCTTCTTCTCGGTCGGTCTTGAAGTGAAGGGCGAAATCGTTCACGGTGAACTGCACGATGTGCGCAAGGCCCTTTTGCCTGTGCTTGCGGCGATCGGCGGTATGATTTTCCCGGCGATTATCTACCTGGTGATTTGCCCGGGTGAAGCGCACCACGGTTGGGGCATTCCGATGGCGACGGATATTGCGTTTACGGTCGGCTGTATGGCGCTTCTCGGTACGCGTATTCCGCACGGCCTGCGTGTGATGATTTTGACGCTTGCGATTGCGGACGATATCGGTTCGATTATCGTGGTGGCGGTGGGCTATTCGAGCGGTGTGCAGTGGAGCGCTTTGGGCGTTGCCGTTATCTTCCTCACCTTGACCTGGCTTTCGTTCCGCTTGGGCATTCGCAACCTGTTCGTGCACGGCGTTTTGGCGATCATTTCTTGGTTCTGCTTTGTGCAGAGCGGTGTGCATCCGACCATTTGCGGCGTGATCATTGGCCTTTTGACTCCGGTGGCTCCGATGGTGAAGCGCGCTTACATGGATCAGTTGATTGTGACGGTCGGCGACGCGGTGAAGGAAAACCGCCCGATGACAAACGACCAGCGCAAGGAAGTGCTTGCGATGCTCGAGAAGACTTCCCGTGAAAGCGGCTCGTTGCAGGGCCGTTTGAATACGCATTTGCAGCCGTGGGTGAACTTTGTGATTATGCCGCTCTTCGCCTTGGCGAATGCGGGCGTGGTCATTGAACCGAGCGCGGTGAGCCTTGTGACGCTTTCCGTGGCGATGGGCCTTGTGGTCGGTAAGCCGCTCGGTATTTTCCTTGTGTCTTTCCTTGCGATCAAGGCAAAGATCTGCATGCTTCCGACCGGTGTGAACTGGAAAATCCTTTTGGGTGGCGGTATGCTTGCGGGTATCGGCTTTACGATGTCTCTCTTTGTGGCGGGCCTTGCCTTTGGCGATCCGGCGCATGCGACGTATCTTGCCGGTGCGAAGGTTGGTATTTTGACGGGCAGCTTTGCCTCGGCGATCCTTGGCATTCTGTTTATGAAGCTCGTTTCGAAACCGACGAATGCGCCGGAGGAATCCAGCGCCGATGCGGTGGAACCGGCTTAGGGATTGGGTATAAAAGTTCCAATCTGAAAAAATTAACAATGAAAAGGGGCGGATTATACCGCCCCTTTCTCGTAACAAGATCCCGAAAGTGCGTGTTAAAGGGGTGAAAATTCCCGAAGCGCGAATTTTTGCCTTGTGAACGGGGTAAAAAATCGCTTTTTAAACTTTTATTTGTATTCGTTCCGTTTTGCCTAAATCTAATTTCATGATATAACCCTTTGGAGTGTATTATGTTAGACCTTCTCACAGTCCAATCCAGCGCAGCTTACCCGACCGTTATCACGATGGCGTATACGCTGCTTCTCGCCTTCGTCTGTTCTACAGCGATTGGCTTTACTTACGAACATACCTTCCTCGGTCTTTCGTACTCGAGGAACTTTGTCCAGGCGCTCGTGCTGAGCTCTGTGGTCGCTGCCACGGTGATGCAGGCGATCGGTGACAATGTGGGCCGCGGCCTCGGTATGCTCGGTGCGCTTTCCATCGTTCGATTCAGAACGAGCTTCAAGGATCCGCGCGATATCATGTTCCTGTTTGCGGCACTCGGCGCGGGTATCGGCTGCGGCGTGTTTGCCTGGGGTATCGCTGCGGGCGGAACCCTGACCTTCTGTGTGATCGCTTTTGTGCTTTCCCGTTCGGGACTCGGTACCAAGAATTTCTTCGACGGTATGCTCCGTTTTGCGATGCCGAATAATTCGGAATCCCGCGCCCAGTTAGAAAAGATTATGCGGGCGAATATCAAGACCTTTGTGCTGATTACGATGCGCGAAGTGGACGGCGGTGAACGTATTGACGTTGCCTACCAGGTTCGCCTGCGTCGCAAGCGCCCGGCAAATGAAGTGCTGAAGGAGCTGACTGCGGTTCCGGGCATTTCGGATATTCACTTCATGATGCAAGATGCAACGACGGAAGTGTAGGAGGCTATCATGGGATTCTCTAAAAAATTAGATGAGTTGGCAGATTTGAACTCTTCGCGTTTCCATGCGATTGAATCGCACAAGATGCTCATTGCTTGGGTTCTCGCGGTCGCATCGATCGTCGCCCTCGGTTACTTCTTCCACGGCCAGAAGATTGTGTTCTCGGGCATTGCGGAAGCGGCGGAAACGACGATCAGCATGCCGGAAGCGGTCGAAGTCGTGAAGATTCACGTGATCCCGGGCCAGGAAGTCAAGGCGGGCGATACGCTCGTGGAACTCAGCCGTCCGGATCTTGCCGTGCGCATGAATGAACTGACCCGCGAACTCGACGCTCTCGAAGGCCGCTCCAATTTGAACTCGGCGGACATCGATCAGAAGGTGGCGAGCGTCCAGTCGGATTTGAACATCAAGCGCAACACGATCCTTCTTGAAATCAACAAGCTCGAACAGCAGTATGAACAGAACAAGGCTATCTCTTCGAAGCTCAAGAGCATTTCGACCTCGGTCAAGACCGACAGCTCGAACGGCATTCTTCTTTCGATTCGCAACTTGAAGAAGGAACTGAAGATTGCGGAATCGAATGCCGCTTCCCAGATCCGTCTTCTCCGCGGCAGCAAGGGCCTTGCCAAGTCCAGCGACAAGACGGAAGCTGAAGCGCTCCGCCGCGAAATGGACATGCTGAAAAAGCAACAGCAGGAACTGACGATCATTGCCAAGGAAGGCTGGGTCGTGGCGACTGTGGAAGCCCGCGACGGCGAAAAGATTTCGAGCTACAACCCGATCATCACTTTGACGCACAAGGCGGTGACTCTCGTGCGCGGCTACATCAACGAAAAGGTGTTCACCCGCATCCAGGTCGGCGACGCTATCGAAGTGATCAGCGGTTCTGGCGAACACATGGATGGCGAAGTGCTCGGTATGTCGAGCCGCATCGTTCCGTATCCGGTTCGCTTGCTGAAGCTCATCGATATGCCGCTCTACGGTCGTGAAGTCATGATTCGCGTTCCGGACAAGAACGGTCTCCTTCTCGGCGAAAAGGTGACGATTGCCGAAAAGAGCAAAATGCCTAAGATCTTGAAAAACTCTGCGATCCAGGGAGGTCAGCAATGAAAACTTTAGTTTGGTGCGGGATTCTCGCGGCATGCGCTGTCGCGGAGCCTCTCACGTGGGACAAGCTTGTTGCTTCCGCGGATGAGGATCCCGTTATTCAGGCTTCGCAAAAGAAGCAGACTGCAATCGGGGATCGTTCCGGCACCAGACTTTGGGATGATCTCGAGTTTGAATATACGCTCGACGGTTTTGGATTCCTTGAACACGATTTCGAGTTGAAGATCAAGCCGAAGGCGTTTGGCGAAGGTTCCGCGGATGAAGCTTACTGGAAGAGCCAGGCGGAGTATCAGCGTGCGCTGATGAACTACGACCGTTCTTCGGTGATGTTTGAACGTTATGAACACGCTCTGCGTTACGTGCTGCGCCAGCAGATCCGTTCGATCCATGAACAGCTCGCTCAGATTGCCGCGGACCGTATTGAAGTTCTGCAGGCGATGACGGGTTCCGAAACTTTCCGTTTGCAGGACCTGGTGGCGGCCATGGAAGAACAGGCTGCGATCAGTGCAAAGCTCGTGGCGGATTCGAACTCGATGAACGATTCGAAGCTTAAGCTGCTGTCGTTCGTGAAGGGTTACGATTCCGTTTCGATCGATTCGAACTTCCTTCCGACGATGGATGAGCTGAAGAGCGTTCTGAAGGACATGCCGATGGACGCGGAAAAGTACGCCGACGTCGCCGCCGCTAAAGCCAAGTGGCAGGTGAACGAAAAGAAGGCGGGCCAGGACGCGGCCGGTGAACGCAATTACATTTCAAAGATCGGTGTCGGCTACAAGTACGTGCACGCCAAGTACAAGTACAAATGGGTGACGCAGTCTTGCTCCGGTTCCTCTTGTACAGAAGAATGGCAGTTGCAGCGTACCGATGACGACCGTAGAACTCAAGACAAGTTCTACGCTTCGATCGCGATCCGTTTGCCGTTCTTCTCGGGCAAGAACACTTCGAATCTGAAGCGTCAGATCGACGTTCTCGAAAGCGAACGCGACTACCAGGAAGCGAAGCGCGATTTGACCCAGAAGGTGGAACGTTTGCGTGAAGAAATCCTCGGCTTGATCGCGGAACGCGATGTGCAGCAGAAGTTCGTGGAACAGGTGGACCAGGGCGCTCTCTTCGAAGACTTTGCGACGAAGGCGGGCAACGATCCTCTCCTCCTTTTGCGCGCCAAGGAAAGCTCCTTGCAGAGCCAGCTGAAGATCGTTCAGCTCGACATGGACATCTTTACCATCTACCTGGATATGCTCGATAGAATGGGTGCGCTTGCACGCACCGATGTGACGAACCATTTGAAAGCGGGGCCTGCAAAATGAGTGAAGCACGCGGATTCAGCTTGCTCGAAAGATTCGAGCTCAAGTATCACATTCCAGTATCGCTCGCCGACGAGATCGGCGAGTTCTTGAAGCCGTACTGTGAAGAGGACTACTATTCCAAAATCACACCGGGTAAATTCTATTGGATTACGAACTTGTACCTGGATTCGCCGCGCTGGACTTTTCTCGGCTGGAAAAAGGCGGGGCTTTTGGACCGCTTCAACATGCGTGTTCGCACGTATGGGGAACATCCGACCGATGACGGGTCTTTTCACTTTGAATGCAAACGCAAAATCGGGCGTGTCTGCTACAAGAGCCGTGGAACGCTCAAAGGCGTAAACCCTTCCTTTGCCTGGGATCATCCGGAAGAGGAATGGCCGTGCAAAACGGACAAGGATCGCAAATACATCCGCGAATTCTTGAACAAGACGTGGCTGCACAATGCGCATCCGAGACTGCTCACGCAGTACAAGCGTCGTGCCTGGTTCGGCACTCGCGAAGAATATTCCCGTGTGACGATTGACGTGGGAATGCGCTTCCGCGAAGAAAACGGCTTCGATTATACCGTGAATCCGCAGGAAATGTGGTCCACGGGCATTCCGAGATTCTTCCAAAAGGACTGCAATGCTGTGCTCGAGCTCAAATGCCCGGCTTTGCAGGTACCTTATTGGATGCTCGATTTGATTCATCATTTTAATTTAAAGCATGGCGCATTTTCTAAGTTCGGAAATGCAGCTGCCGAATGGAAACGCGTTTACGAAAATCCGAAAGACTTCCGCGATGCGCGCTTCCCGTATTTGGCGGGTAACTTTGAAGACTCGAAGGAGGTCTTTGCATGAAAAAGATGATGCCTTTAGCGGTTTCCGCTGCCATGCTCACCGCGCTTTCCATGACTGCCTGCTCCGAAAGCAGCAGTGGAAAAACGCGTACCGTTTCGATCCCGACGATGACCGTGACGGAACTTATGTATCACCCGGCGGACGGCTATCCGGAATTTGTGGAAATCACCCTTTCGGGAACTTCCCTTTCCAGCATGTCCGACGTGAATTTGCGTTTGGACGGCGCTGTGGAATTCACGTTCCCCGATGAAGCTCTCGACGAGGGCGAAATCATTGTGGTGACGGAAGACTCGACGCTTTTCCGTGAAATGTATCCGGATTACACGGGCCGCCTTTTCCAATGGGACGCAGGCTTTAAACTTTCGAACTCGGGCGATGTTTTGGAAGTGAAGCTCGACGGGAAGGGCGACTTTGATGCCCGTTACGACAACAATCCTCCTTGGCCGAGCCTTGCCGACGGCAATGGAAGCTCTCTCGTTTACATGGGAGAAAATCCTGCCTATGCGGAATCTTGGGCAGCGAGCCAGACCGTGAACGGAAATCCGGGTTCGACCGAAGATTCTTATTACGCAACCTCCTCGGTGCGCATCAACGAAATCATGCCGTACCACAGCGACGAAACCGGCTCCTGGATTGAATTCTACAATGCGGGAACTTCGGAAACGGATATCGGCGGTTGGAAGATTGTGCGTGCCGACGTAGAAGACAGCGTTCGTTACATTCCGAGCGGTACGACGATTGCGGCAGGCGCTTATCTTTCTTTGCACACACTCCTTACGGAAGACGGTGACGAAGACAGCGTTTCTTTTGTCGCCCGCGGTGAAGCGGTTTATCTGCGTGAAGTGCAGGACGGTGAAGTGACCGGTGTGGAATCGGGCATGGAATATTCCGCTGTTCCGACGGGACTTTCTGCCGGCGTGATTGAACTTTCTGACAGTTCGACCCAGCAGGGAACTTTGCAGGAACCGACCGAAGGCTCCGAGAATTCGGAAATCGATCTCGGCCCGATTTACATCAGCGAAGTCTTCTACAATCCGCTCGACGGCGACGTGGAATTCCTCGAAATTGTGAACAAGGGCGATTCGACGGTAACGCTCCGCACCATGCTCAACCTGAGCTACTACGGTTGGAAGGTCGGCGGTATCGGCTTTGAATTTGGCGAAAACTATACGCTCGAACCGGGCGAAGTCGCAGTCCTCATTCCGTCTGTTTATACGGCCGCAGACGGTTACACGTCGGTGAGCATTACCGAAGACGAATTCCGCGAAAAGTGGGAAGGCACACTCGCCGATTCCGTTCAGGTTTTCCAGTACACGGGTAAGCTTTCGAACCGCGGCGAAAAGGTCTCGGTCGAAGAACCTTCCGAAGTCGCGAAGAACCTGAAGGATTCGACGATCGTCTACTACCACGTCTCTGACGCGATCCTCTACTCCGACGGCGGCCTTTGGCCGGAAGAAGCGGACGGCGAAGGTTACAGCTTGAACCGTATCGATTACACGGTCTCGGGTTATGAACCTTCTAACTGGGAAGCGAAGGATCCGACTCCGGGCGTTTTGTAAAATTTTATTTCGCGGTGGACAAATCGCCGCGAAAAGCGTCTTATCCCTAAGAGGGTTCCACTTTACAAGGAGGGAACCCTTTTATGTTAGAATCCAAATTCCAAAGTAACACAGCCCCGCTCAAAGTGGGGCTTTTTGTCGATGGCTTTACCATGCGCAAGGTCAACGAATATTACCGGAGCGCGAATCCGGAATGTTCGGGCATCAACTTTCTGGGCTTAAAGCATTGGGTTGCCGTTCAAGCGAGCCGCTACTTTTGGCCTGGACGTGCAATCGAAATGATGGCGCATTATTACCATCCCTACCGCAATCCCGAAGAAGATAACGATTACCGTCACCGTGGCATGATGTACTTTTCGGACGAACTCAAAAAGGCGGGCTACGACGTGCATTTCGCAGGCATCAACTATGCAAACGATCTTTGCCCGAACTTAGAACTCAAAGAAGACGTGATGCTGTATGCGCAGTACCATCAGCTCGATGCGCTTGTACTTGTCAGTACACAGGGGCAGTTTACATCCATTCCGCAATCGCTGGCCGCCATGGGAATCCAGACGCTTCTGCTCGGTTGGAACTTTGTCTATCACAACCGCGACCGCGAAGTCCACTGGCACACGGATCAGGACTTAAAACGCACCGCCACTTACTTTGTACCGATGGAACAGGTCATGAAAAAAGCCAGCACCGATGTGCTGGCTCAAGAACTCTTTCTATCTCCGAGAATGAAGATTAAAGCTTGTCGCGAAGTTTCTTCTGGTTTTCCGAGAGGAACGTCCAGGTTACCTTTGCGCCAATAAAGTAGGTATCTCCGTTGTTGTCCGGATCGCCGAG
>JAILDK010000073.1 GCA_024689485.1 Fibrobacter sp. | reverse complement strand
TTTTCGCTGTTGAATTGGCCCTTGGCAAATTTCAATTCGTCTTCGGCGGCCTTCAAATCGGCTTCGCTGATGTCTTCCGGGTTGAAGAGAACGATCTTGTTTCGACCGGTCTGCTTTCCTTCGTACAGGGCGCGGTCAGCGAGGTTGATACTGTGATCCATGCCCAAGCGTTCGTCGTATTCGGCAACGCCCACGGTTACGGTCACGTGCAACTGCTGATTGGCAAAGCTGATTTCCATTTCTTCGATCTTTTTACGCAGGCGTTCTGCGACAAGGCTTGCACCGCCAAGAGGCGTTTCCGGCAAGAGTGCAAGGAATTCTTCACCGCCCCAGCGGGAGATGATGTCTTGCTTGCGCAGGCTTGTCTTCATCGTTTCGGCAACGGTTTTCAGCACCAAGTCGCCGCAGACGTGTCCGTAGTGGTCGTTGAAATCCTTGAACTTGTCGATGTCCACAAAGAGGAACGAGAACTTGCGCTTGGATCTGTCGAAACGGGAAATTTCATAGCTGATCTTTTCGCGGATATCTCGACGGTTCGGGAGCTTTGTCAGTTCGTCGGTGCGGGAGATCATCTTGAGCCGATCGTTCGCCTTGGCGAGTTCTTCGGTGCGCTTGTAAACTTCCTGTTCCAAGTGAGCCTGGTGTTCGGAGAGTGCGGTCATCTTTTCGCGGATGGTCAAACGCATTTTGTCGAACACGCGGGCGAGTGCATGGATTTCGTTGTTCTTGGTGCTCGTGATGCCGCTGGATTCTTCGTAGTTACCGTCTGCAATCACAAGCATCTTATTGATGAGCGATTGGATCGGAGCTTCGATTCGGTTGAAGAACCAGACTGCCATAATGAGAATTGCGATCAAGAAGACGATGCCGATGTACACGAAGATCGTGCTGAAGGCTTTTGCAGAGGCTTCCACTTCATACTTCGGTTGAACGGCGAGAACGCCGAGCTTGATTCGCGGATTGTATTCGTAATTGACCAAGTATTCCTTGCCGTCTTTCAACGTGAAGTATGTTTGCGATGGGGCAAAGCTCTTGGCATTGAATGTTTCAAGTCCCAGGTCTTGGGCGCGGGCACGTCCGTTTACCCATTGGCGAATGTTCGGATGGTAAACGATCACATCGCTTTCGTCGACGATGACAAAAAAGCCTTTGTCGCCAAGCTTGTAAGATTCAAAGATTTCCCACAGACGGCGGAACGAGAACGATGCGGCGAGATAGCCGTCGGATTTCGCACGGTTTTCGACGAGGACGGCGATAATCTTTTTCGGCGTGTGCTGTTCCCAGAAGAGCGGGGAAATGTAAGGGCGCTGCGGTTCTACGGCTTTGAAGTCTTTCAGTTCATGGTAAGCGGTATTGACGCGCGCGATTCCCACCATGGAGTTGTCGGCGACTTTTTCATGCTTGGAATTGTAAAGGGCAACGTGTTCGCCTGGAATGAAAAGCGGCGCCACATTGAAACCTTTTAAGAATCCGCCGGCTTCCGTCGGGTCCTGGTTTTCAATATAGGGAGTCGTTGCCAAAAGGGTGAGACGTCCAAGGAAGAGGTCATATTGCCCTTCGATGACAGTCATCACCTGGTGCAGGGAAAGCTGATTCTGTTCCTTGGCTTCTTTTTGAACATCATCCAATTGGTTCGAAATAACAAAGATTGCACCGCCGACAAGCACGACAAAGAATGCAAGCGTAAACGCCATCAAACTTCGGAAAGCGATGGTGTTTACGAGCGGGATATTGCTACTGATGTTACCTTTTGACATGAAACCCTAAACCTTTATTGTTTCCGTTTGCGCATGAACGTCACGATGAAACCGGAGAATACGGCAAGCAGGAAGATGAAGACGGTAAAGCCGATTTGCTTGTTGAAGCCTTCCTCTTCTTCTACCGATTCGGGTGCGTCGGCAACGGTATCCACTTCGTCAACCTGGTGCGTGGTAACCTTTTGCCAAAGAGCGAGGAATTCGTCAAGCTGCATCGGAGGCGTTGTGTTGGCCGGAGCGTGCAAGATGTCGTTGATCTTCTGGTTGTAAGTCAGGAGCGTGCTGTACATCGCTTCTTCGGAATAGAGACCGCCGATATCGAGATAGCTCCAAATGTCGCTAAAGAGATCGATTAAAGCGCCTTCGACGAGCGTCCATTCCGGAATGTTCGGATAGTTGCGGCCATCTTCCAAGTGATCGATCAAAACCTTATAAGAGGAGTCCTTTGCCCATGTATTCAAAACGTCGGCGACTGGCGGAAGGAATCCGATTTGCTTTGTGTAAGCGTCCAGGTTGTCGTCGCGAATGAGGAACTTCAAAAGCTTGATGGCATTGTCGTTCTTCGCCTTGGAGGCCGGAATTGCGAGGTTGCTTCCTCCGATAAAGCAGACGCTGCCCGCCTTGCCTGCCGGCACCGGCATAATGTCGATGCCATCAGCACCGATCTGCGAAGCGGCAAGACCACCGACGGCGGCTTCATAACGGATCTGCATCACGAGTTCTGCCGTGTTCAGAATAAAGCCGAGTTCGCCATTGTTAAAGTGCTGAACGACCTGTGCGGTGTTGTCACGCAGGCTCGCCTTGTCCACCAGGGAATCCAAGACGAAGTCCAGATAAGAGGCGATACCTTCGATCGTGTTCGGATCGAGGAGGTTCGAATGCCAAACGCCCTGTTCATCTTTCTTCACGAAGGATCCGCCTGCAGACCAGACCCACGGAGCGAAGTTGTGCGGAATATCCCAGCCGTTCTTGCCCGGGAATGCGAAAGCACGAACTTTGAAACCGTCCTTGCGCTGCAGGTTGAGATTGTTGATTTTCTCTAAGGCGCGATAGAAGCCTTCATAGGTAGCAACGTCCTTCGCGGTGATTCCTGCCTTCGCCAAAATGGTCTTGTTTACCATGAGAGCGCGGGCGTCAATGAACCAAGGAATCGAGTAAGTCGAAGGATCACCATCCGTACCGGTGGTCTTCCAGCTGACTTTCATAAAGCGATTCGGTTTGATGTCGGGAAGATAAGGATCCAGTTTGGCGAGCTGGCCACGGGAGGCAAAATAAGAGACCCAGGTGGTACCGAGCTGTAAAACATCAGGAGCTTCCGCCTTGCCGTCCAAAACGTTGGTAATCGAACTCCAGGCTTCACCCCAGTCAAGAACATTGACTTTGGTTTTTAAACCGGTCTCTTTTTCAAAAAGGGCAAGACGTTGTTCGAGCATCCCTTGCGGGTTTGCTCCGTTCGGCATAATCCAAACTTCGAGTGGTTTGGCTGCAACGAATCCTGCGGCGAGCAGTAATACAGCAAAAATGCGCACAAAAAGTTTTTGGGCCATTGCAATCTCCTGATAAATCAAAAAAAACAAGCAATATATGATATAAATCTATATGCAATTACTTGCGGATGATGCATTAATTCTTGAAATTTAATAAAAAACGCCAATGTCGTCACAAAAAAGTAAGTTTGCTTTGTGATGAAAAGCACTTGCGCGAAGGGTGAGAAAAGTGTAAAGAAATATTTAAAAAAGGTGCGAAAAAAAACGCGTCCGGCGATATTTGAATTCCAAAAGAATCTTCCTACATTGCTCCTCGAAAACAACGCGCTGTTTGTAACGAACGTAAGTCCAGTTGCAAAACGAAATCGTTGTTTTTTTTGTTTTAAAGAGGTAAAAATGACAACCACACAAAAGAAATATCCGAACGGTTACGCCTATTTGGCGATTATGCTTGGTATGTTGACCGCGTTTGCACCGTTCGTGACGGACTTTTATCTGCCGGCGCTCCCGTCGCTTACGGATTACTTTAGCGCGAGCGCTTCGTCGGTCCAGATGAGCCTTACGATGAGCATGCTCGGCCTTGCCTGCGGACAGCTTCTGGTGGGGCCGATTAGCGACAAGTATGGACGTAAAAAATTGCTGATCGGTTCGCTCGTGGTTTTCTTGGTGACGACTCTTCTTTGCCTTTTTGCGCCGAATATCTGGACTTTTAATTTTTACCGCCTGTTTCAAGGCATGGCGGGTTCCGGCGGTCTTGTAATTTCGCGTTCGGTGACGACGGACTCTTTTCGCGGAAAACTGCTTTCGAAGTTCCTTGCGCTGGTGAGTGCGATTAACGGGATTGCCCCGGTGACGGCGCCTGTATTTGGCGGAATTCTTTTGAAGTTTACGAGTTGGAAGGGAACTTTTGTCGCCCTGTTCGTGATAGGTGTTGCGCTGCTTGTGCTCGCTTCCCGCTTTACGGAAACGCTTGCGGAAAGGCGTCGTTCCCAAAAGTCTTTGATTTCGACGTTTGCGCTTTATGGCAAGGTTTTGAAAAATGGGGAATACGTGCGAAACCTGATGATCTTTGTGACATCGAGCTTTGTACTGTTTGCCTACATTTCGGCGTCGCCCTTTATTTTTCAGGTGGGATACGGTTTTTCGCCGATGATGTTCAGCTTTGTCTTTGCACTGAATGCGATTGGAATTGGCGTTGGCTGTGCGCTTTCGAGCAAGTTTGGCGATGATTTGAAGGCGCTCCGTTTTGGGGCGGCGTTGATGCTTTTGGCTTCGGTTGTCACGTTCTCGCTCTTGTTTGTGAAGGCGGGGCCGATTTTTGTGGAAGCTTCGTTCTTTGTGCTACTCTTTTCGTTTGGCCTTTTGCAGCCTCCGGCGACGGCGCAGACCCTGCGCACGGAACGCGCGAATGGCGGAACGGCGAGTGCTTTGATGGGGTCGCTCGGTTTTGTGATGGGAAGCATCGCGTCGCCGCTCGTGGGTGTGGGCGATACGTTCCAAACGCTTGCGATTGCGATTCTTGCGGGGGGCGTTGCGGTGCTTTTGGCAACTTGGGTGGCGACTTCTTCCCGATACAAAAATGTGGCGGCCCTGAGTGCGGCCTAAATCGGTGAAATTTTTCGAAAAGAGCCATTTCTTTCGATTGAAAAAAAGTACATTGAGGGTATGGAAGAAATGCATATCCGATGCCCTCATTGTGGAAACGAAATGGATGTTTCGCTTCATGGGAAAAAGAGTTCCCTTGTCGTCTGTGTCTGCGGTCGCTGCAAGTCGCCGCTGATTACGATGGACGGGGATGTTTTTGAACTCGACCGTGAAGAATTTCAAACGCTTCGCAAAAAGCTCTCGCGCGTCGTCGATGCTTTGCGTGAAAACGCCGAGACGCATCAGGACATTTCTCCGCTGCTTGAAAAGGCCCGTGAAGCGGCAGAAGCAAGCGAACAAGAAGCTCTTGAAACCGCTCCGCAGCCCGAACCGTCTTCCGCAGAAAACAATGCCAAGGCGGACAAGATTTCGAAGGAAGATTTGGACAATCTCCGCATCGACCTCGAAACCTGCAAAGACGTTTCTGACTTTATCGATCGTCTGTGACCGCGGATTATACACAGCTGAAAATCGAATATCCGGACCTTCCCGTTGTCAAAAAGCGGGAAGAGTTTTTAGAGCTTTTAAAAAAGCATCAGGTCGTGATCGTCAAAGCGGACACGGGTTCCGGTAAGTCGACTCAGGTTCCCAAGTTCTTGCTCGAAAGCGGACTTGCCGCAAACGGCAGAATCGGGGTGACGGAACCTCGTAGGCTTGCGGCGATGTCTATCGCTGACCGCTTGCGAGAAGAATTGAAAGACGAAAATCTTGTTTCGACGCGAATCCGTTTTTTGGAAGAAGGTCCTAAAGACGCTCCGATCAAGGTGATGACGGACGGTATCCTTTTACAGGAATTCCGCCGGGATCGCTTGTTCAAAATGTATTCCGCAATCATGATCGATGAAGCGCACGAACGTTCGCTCAACATTGATATTTTGCTCGGCATTTTCAAGAGCGTTTTGAAGGAACGTCCGGACTTTCGCCTGGTGATTGCGAGTGCGACTCTCGACGCGAAGCTCTTTGAAAAGTTCTACGAAAATTCCGCGGTTCTCGAAGCGGAAGGGCGCATGTACCCGGTGCAAATCATCTTTGCCGATCCGCAGGAAAATTCCTCGAAGAGCAAAGGCGATTCGGGACTTGTCGAAGAAGCCCGCGATGCGATTCTCGCTTTGGAAGAAGAGCAGAAAGACCACCTGCTCTGTTTTCTTCCCACGGAACGCGATATTCAGGATTTGAGCGCGGAGCTGCTTCAAAAGCTCGACGATAAAAAGTTTGATGTGCTTTCGCTCTTTGGACGGATGAGTCCGCAGGAGCAGAAAAAGGTTTTTCGCAATTCCGGAAAGACGCGTATTGTGCTTGCGACGAATATTGCGGAAACGTCTTTGACGATTCCGGGAATTGCGTATGTGGTCGATACAGGAATGGCGCGTGTTTCGCGGTACAATCCGCAGACACGCATTCAGGGCCTTCCGGTGGAAAAGATTTCCCAGGCGAGCGCCCGTCAGCGTACAGGACGTGCGGGCCGCGTCAAACCGGGCGTTTGCGTTCGCCTGTATACGGAAGAAGATTTTAACGACCGCGAGGAATTTACCGAACCGGAAATTCGCCGTTCGAACCTTTCGAACGTGGTGCTGCAACTTCGCAGCTTGAACCTTTCCGTGGAAGATTTTCCGTTCATTCAGCCGCCTCCGAGATCCGCTTTCCGCGGCGCGTACAAGTCGCTGTTTGAACTCGGCGCGCTTTCGAGCGTGGAACGCGGTGCGCGTGTGACGCCTTTTGGCGCAGAAATGGCGCACCTGCCGATGGATGTCGCGCTTTCGGCGGTTTTGCTTCGGGCGCGGAACGCGGGCGTTTTACAGCCGGCGATTATCGTCTGCTCGGCGCTTTCCATTCAGGATCCAAGGCTCTTTCCCTCGGAAGAACCGCAAAAGGAAAAAGCCCGTCGGATGCACAAAGGCATGGGCGGTCACAAGAGCGATTTTTTGACCTTCCTTGCGGAATGGAACGGTTTTTGCCGCGAATGGAACGGGACTACTTGGAATTCGCTTCGCAAATACTGTGAAAAGCATTTTATGCACTTTTTGCGGTGTCGCGAATGGATCGATCTTTACGAACAATTTTCGCGCATTCTCAAGGTCAAGTTCGACTCTTATGTTTGCCCGTTTGATTCTTTCCACCGCGACAATTTGCACATTGCCCTTTTGACGGGATTCCTCGGCGGCGTTGCCCGCAGGGACCGCGATAACGGTTGTTACCGTCTTGTCGGCGGTCGGGATGCGTACCTTTTCCCTGGTAGCGATCTCGCGGGAAAGTTCCCGGATTTTGTGCTTTCGGCGGAAGTCCGTGAAACGAGCCGTGTCTTTTTGACGAAAGCTTCGGAGATTATGCCGGAGTGGATCATCAAGGTCGCCAAGGATTTTTGCACCTACCGCTGGTTTGAACCGCGCTGGAATCCGGAACGCGGCTTTGTGGAAGCGGTCGAAGAGGTTTCTTTCCGCGGCATGGTCCTTTCCCGTTCTCACCGCGTCGATTATGGACGTGTGAATCCGGAAGAAGCGGCTCGGATATTCTTCCTCGAAGCGGTCGTCGAAGGCGATATGCCAAGGCCTTTCCCCTTTATGCAGCACAACGAACGCGTTTTGGAAGCGCTGCGCGCAAGCGAAGTGCGCTTGCGACGTTGGGGAATTTGCCCGTCAGACGATTTGCAGGTGGATTATTTGATGGAACGCGCTCCGGGCGTGTTCTCCATGCAGACGCTCAAAGAATTTATTGCGAAGAATACGGACAAGGCGCTCCGTTATACGGAAGAGGATTGGTTCCACGCTTCGGAAACGGGGATGGAACACTTTGAATCGTTCAAGAACAATCCGGTGATTGCGGCGGCGTACCGTCAAAAGCTCGCTAAGGCGCAAGAAGAGCGCAAAGCGGCTCAGCACGGCGGTGTGGTGGAATTCCAGAGAATTCTCGACCGCCAAATCCGATCGGAACTCGTCTTTGATTCGAGTCAAACTTGGGACGGTCTTTCGCTTGAAATCCCGGCGGACTTTTTATCGAAACTTTCCCCGGCGATCTTTGCCCATGAGGTTTCCAAGTGGCGCGCTTGGATGGTGGAATCGTTCATTCGGGAACTGCCCAAGGGTGACCGTAAAAAACTCGAACAGAAAAAGGATGATTTGGACGATCGCTTTGTGGATTTCCTCGAAAAGAATCCGCAAAAGTCGCCGCTCGTTTCGCTGTACGAAGCCTTTGAAAGCTTTGGAACTTCGGAAGGCGCCCTTCCCGTTTTGAATCCGCAGAATGAACATCACCTGATGCTTCATTTGTCTGTAACCTCTTCGGAATTTTCCGAAAAGTTCCCTTTGGAGCTTTCTCCGGAATGGGGCACCTGCAGCTTCTTTGACGCGATCCGTCCGATGGTGCAGAAAGCGGCTTTGGCGTTGCCGGTGCTCGGCGTTTCTTACGGTTGGAAGCCGCAAGGCGCTTTGGCGATGCAAACGGAAGAAGCGGATTTTTGGCAAAAGTTCTATCGCAGAACGCGCCTGGTGAGCTTAGAAGATTCCGCGCTCAAGTCCTTGTTAGAAGCCCGGTTTGCGTTCCTCAACCGCAAAGACGAATCGGGCTGGGCCTTGCGTTCTCTGCTTGCGATGACGGATGCGGAAAAGGAAAAATTTACCGTTAATTACTTGGACGAAGCGCTGGCAAGGTTCTCTGGGATTGAATTTGCGCGTTCGCACAAGGTGCGCTCCTTTGCCGATATTTCGTCTAGGGAAACGACCGCGGAGACGAATTCCCGTGAAGGGCTTTTCCGCCTGGTCTTTGACGCGGCGTATCTCGGTGTGACTGCTTTTGTGCGGGCGTGGGATGCTTTCCGCGAAGCGTTCGTCGCCTTCCGTCGCGGCACCAAGGTTTCGGAAAAGCTTCTCCAGTTGGCGTCTCGCTTGGCGGCAGAAGAAAACCTTTACGCCCGTTTGCGCCTGATTTCCGCTTTTGTTTTGCCCGAAAAGGCTTCGGAATGGGGCGAATGGGAAGAAAATCTTTCGCTTCCGACGGTCAAAAATCTGCGCGAAAAGTTCTCCCCGTATTTTGCAGGCCGTTTTTTGAAGGATCATGAGCTGAAAAACGCTCGCGATACGCTTTCGCTCGCCGAAAAAGTGCGCTCGGACGCGGATTCCTTCGATGCGATCGTTTCGCTCCAGATTCTGCTCGAAAACTTTGAACTTTTGCGCTATAAACGCTCCTTCCTTGCCCAGGCTCCCGAAGAAAAGGTCGAAAAGAACGATCTCTTGAAACTTCGGGCGCGATTCAAGAGTCGCTGAGATCCAAATTTTCTAATTTGGACGCGATGCGTTTTTTACTCTTACCGACCCTTTTGTTGACGATGGGACTTGTCGCGTGCAAGGTTCCCGGTACGGCTTCGGACCCGACTCTTGCCCGTGTGGAAAATTCGGAATTGAAATTGTCCGAAATGCAGGCAGAAGGAGTTTGGGACTCCCTTTCGATCGAAGAACGGACGAACCGTGTGGATCATTGGATATCCCGGGAATCGGTCTATGAACGCGCTTTGGAGGACCGGGTTGACGAACGTCCTGAAATCAAGCGCCTGATTGAAGACGCCAAAAAGAAGATCATTTTGGGCGCCTATTTTGCCCAGGTGACGGATACGATTTCGGTTTCGGAAATGGAAGTCGCCGCTTATTACGACGCACATCCGGAAAACTTTGCTTTGGAAGCGAATGTTTATAACCTCGCCGTGGTGACGTACATGAGCGGAACGACTGCTTGGCAGTATTACGGTCCGGCGACGCGCAAGACGATTACGGAAGCGCCTTCCAAGAACTGGCTTGTGCGCGAAGTGGAAACCTTTGACTCGGTGACGGTCGCTCCGTTTGATTGCCCGAGCGTTCAGCTGGATTCGCTTGCGGTGGGCAAGATTTCTCCGCCGAAGACCTGTGGAAAGTATTTGAAGAGCGTGATCGTGCTTTCCAAGCAGGATTCCGGCTCGGTGCGTCCTTTTGCGGATGTGGCGGAACTGGCACAGGTTCTTGCCGCAAACGGCAAACGCAAAGAATTTATCGCGAACTTTAAGGATGATATCAAGAAGCGTCAGGCGATTTTCGTCTATCCGGAAGAAATTGCCAAATCCGCGACCCATTGAGAATGTTTATGAAGAAATCGAATTTAATCGCTCTCGTTTTGTGGACTGCAAGTTCTCTCTTCGCAGCTCCGGAACTTTTTGAATCCATCGCCGCAATCGTCGACGGCAAACCGATTATGCGTTCCGAGGTGATGGAAAACCTCTATCAGTTCCAGAATACGGCAGAAGCTTCGGGAAAATCGGAAAAGGAACAGATCGCCTTTGTGCTCGACCGCTTGATCGATGACAAGGTTCTGCTTTCCCGTGTGGACCGCGACTCGATTCAGATTACCGACGACGAAGTCGATCTGCGTGTGACGCAGCACTTGCAGAACCTTGCCGCTCGCCAGAACATCAGCATGGAAATTCTCGAACGCGCGATCCGTGCACAGCTCGGCATGAGCATGGTGCAGTACCGTGAAAACCTCGCGAAGCAGGTTCGTGAACAGATGACGATTGGCCGTATCCGCCAACGTTACGTCGGAGGCATCAAACCGACCCGCAAGGAAGTCGCCGAATTCTACGCACATTATAAGGATTCCATTCCGCGTCAGTACAACTGCATGCGCCTTGCGCATATCGCTTTGAAGATTGAACCGAGCCCGATGATTGTGGACTCGGTGAAGAAAATTGCCGAAGCGCTGATCGATTCCTTGGACCACGGCATGAGCTGGGAAATTCTCGCCAAGAACCATTCGCAGGATTCTTCTGCGGCGAAGGGCGGTGACATCGGCTACTTCCAGAAGGGTCTTTTGGATCCGGTCTATGAACGTGCCATTAAGACGGTCGATAACGGTGCCTACACGCCGAAGCCTGTCAAGACGGATGGCGGTTGGACGATCATTCGCGTGATCGGCCGTAAGGAAGACGGCGTTCGCACGGCAAAGATCTTTTTGCAGACCATTCCGACGGCAGAGGATACCGCTCGCGTGATGAAGCTTGCAGACTCCCTGCGTACCTCTTTGACGACGGACACGCTCTTCGCGGAAGCGGCGAAAAAGTTCAGTTCCGACAAGGAAACGAACTTTAACGGCGGCCGCCTCGGCTGGCTGGAAAAGACGGACGTGGACTCGACGTTCGCCCCGATCGTTTCGGGTCTTTCGGTCGGAGAAATTTCGGAACCGTTCCCGGCAGGGGACGCTTTGCACTTGATCCGCATGGATGATATGAAACAGGTCCGCGATTACAATCTCGACGAAGATTACATGAAAGTGGAAATGTTTGCGATCAACTACATGGAAGATCAAAAGCTTCGCGAATTTGTGAAAAAATGGCGCGAAGAAGTGCATATCGAAATTCGCATGAAGGAATAATTCCGCATGATCCAGTTCTTGCATGTGACGAAGACTTACGAGGACAATTGGAAAGCCCTTTCCGATGTCACGCTTCGCATTAACCAAGGTGAATTCGTCTTTTTGACGGGTCACAGCGGTGCTGGAAAATCGACCCTGCTCAAGTTAATTTATATGGATGAACGCCCCGATGAATTTCACGGTGGCGAAGTCATGGTGCAGTTCAACAAGGACCTTGTCTTTGATACGAAAACCGCGACGGAAAAGCAGGTTCAGGAACTTCGCCGCCACATGGGAATCGTCTTTCAGGACTTTAAGCTTTTGCCGGACCGCAACGTTTTTGAAAATGTAGCGCTTGCCCTCCGCATCACGGGAACTCCCGAAAAGCAGCTGAATTCAAGAGTCTTTGAAGCGCTCGCTCTCGTGGGAATTTCCCAAAAGAGACTCGCGATGCCGTACACGCTTTCGGGCGGTGAACAGCAGCGCGTAGCCATCGCTCGCGCCATGGTGCACAACCCGTACCTGATTCTTGCGGACGAACCGACGGGTAACCTCGATCCGGAAAATGCGAATGAAGTCTTTAAGATTTTCAAGGAAATCAACGCACGCGGTACAACGGTTTTGATGGCGACGCACAATCCGGACTTTTACATGAACAGTCCGTTCCGCCGTTTGACGCTTTCGCACGGCGTTCTTCAGAATCGAGACATTCTTTAATACTCTCATGAATCTAGCTGGTTTAGAATATCTGCATTCCCTAGCGCCTCTTGGAATGACAGGTGACTTAAAAAACATGGAGCGCCTGCTCGAGTTTTTGGACCATCCCGAAAAAAAGTTCCGCACGATTCATGTGGTGGGAACGGATGGAAAGGGCTCGACCTCTTTTTATTTGGCAAATATTTTGACCGCCCACGGCGTTCCGGCTGGGCTTTATACAAGTCCGCACTTGGTGAACGTTCGGGAACGCATTCGCATCGATCATGTTCCGATTGCAGAAAATGACTTTGACCGTTTGCTGTTGCAGGTGAAGTCCGCTGCTGAAAAGACCGATACGCATGTGTCCTTTTTTGAAGCGGTGACGCTGGTGTGCTTTCTGTATTTTGCAGAAAAGCAGGTCGGCGCGGCGGTCGTGGAAGCGGGCCTTGGAGGCCGTTTGGATTCGACGCGAACGGCTGGCGGTGAACTCGCCGTTCTCACGAGCATCGGCTTAGAGCATACGGAACTGCTCGGTAAAACGGAATCCGCGATTCTCCATGAAAAGCTCGGGGTGCTTTCTCCGCGGGCGAAAATGTTCGTCGGCGGCATCAGCGACGCTCTAGTCCGCGATGCGGAAGAATTTGTAAAAAGCATTCCGGCGACAGTTGATAAACCGCAGATTTTGGAAGATTTGCAGGTTCCGAATCCGGGGCATCATTACGTGGAAAATGCTTCGCTTTCTTTGGCGGCGGCAAAGTCCTTTTTAGGTGAAAAGTTCTCTGAAAAAACGGCTCGGGAAGCGCTTCAAAAGTCCCTGTGGATTGGGCGTATGCAAAAGCTTCTGGATGCAGACGGAAAGTTCTGTTGGCTGCTCGATGGCGCTCACAATCCGCATGCGGTCAAGCGCCTTGCAGAAGCTTTAGAGACCTATTATCCAAATCAAAAGTTCCCCTGCATTTTCGGTGCGTTGAAGGATAAGGCGATCGACGAAATGATTCCGATGATGGCGCCTCATGTTTCGACGTGGCACGTAACGCGGACCCCTTATGAACGTTTCCGCGAAATCGAGGATGTGGCTTTGGAACTCAAGTCTTTGAGCTGCACGGTGGGAACCTCGGCTCCGATGTCCAAGGCTTTTTTGGAAAAGGTCCAGGCGGAGTCCAATGCGCCTGTCCTTGTGACCGGTTCCTTGTACATGATCGGCGAAACAATCGATCTTTTGAAAAACGATTTTGAAGATTTGAAGTTCTTTCGCGGCTTGACAAAGTCCGAAAGTGAAAAACATTAAGGAAGTGCTGTATGTATTTGATCGTCGGACTTGGAAATCCCGGAAACCAGTATGAAAATACACATCACAATGCGGGCTTTATGGCCGTTGAAAAGCTTGCCGATCCGGGCAAAAGCTGGAAGTCGGAATATAAGGCTTTGACGCAAAAAGTGACGGTCGGCGGGGAAGAAGTGCTCCTTGCCAAGCCGCAGACGTATATGAATCTTTCTGGCGAAGCGGTACAGGCTCTGATGACCTGGTACAAGGTAAAGCCGGCACAGCTTCTCGTGTTTTCGGACGATATCAATTTGGACGTAGGCCGTATCCGTGTGCGTGCAAACGGCAGTCACGGCGGTCAGAACGGACTGCGCAATATTATTGAACATGTGGGCGATCAGTTTGCCCGTGTGCGTTTTGGCGTGGGAAAATGCCCGCCCAAGTGGGATCTTTCGAACTGGGTGCTTGCCAAGTTCCCGCCGGAAGATCGCCCTGTTTTTGACGAAGCGATTGGAAAAGTCCCCGCCTTGGTGGAATGCTATTTTAAGAATGGAATCGCCAAGTGTATGGAACGCTATAACGGCAAATAAGGCCTGATATTCCAAGTTAAAACAAAATTTTTTGCCCCGGTCGAGGTCTTTTTCTGCAAAAGGATGTATCTCTTTAAAGAGGGAATCATACAATCTTTTGAGGAGGATCTTCGATGGAAATTTACAAGCTGATCGACGATGTAAACGGCTATTTCGTCTTTGAAAAGGGTCAGAATATGGTCCTTGTCGATACAGGATCGCCGTTCTCTTTTCACTGCGGACCGGAACCTCTTTCGATCTGCTACACGACCTGCGTAACGGGAAGCGACGGCGATATCTCTGAAATGTCGCAACGCCTGCACAATGTGATTGAAAAGGATGCAAAACTCGCACCGCTTCGCACGCTCATCGAAGGCTTCAGCTTGGAAAATTTGATTGGACTCTTCCGCTCGCGCCACGGTCAAACCTTGGCCAAAACGCTCGGGCTGAATATTGAAGCGCTTAAGGCGGCGCATGACGGTGATGCGAAAATGACCGCCAAGGTTCTAGGCATCGATTTCGATGCCATTTCAAAGCATGTCGGCGTTCCAATCACCACGATTCTCGGCACGGATTGCCTTTCCAAATTCAAAATCGTGATTGACAAGATTCGAAATCAGATCATGTTCGACACGGAAGAAATCCCATTTGACGGTACGTCTATTGCGACGGTCAAGCTCGGCGACTGCATGGGCATTGAAGTGAAATTGAACGGAGTGCCGCGCAAGATTTTGCTTGATACGGGAATTACGTCTTCTTATGCGGACAGGGTTTGGCTCGACGGCTGTGCGGATAAGGGGCGCCGCATTGATTACCATCCTTTGGCGGATTATTACACGGTTCCGGTGTTCCGCGCTTTGACGGAATTCGGCGGGCGCAATTACCAGGTGAAATACGGGGTGATGCCCGATGTTTTGAAGACGAAGATCATGGAAGTGACGGGTCTTGCGAAAGAGGCTGTGCAGGGTGTACTCGGGGCTTCGATTTTGGAAGATCGCCGTTTTTACATCGATTTCAGCACGGATACCTTCTGCGTGGGGTCTTTCTAAAATCGTAGCGTTTTCTATATTAGGGGTACCGAACCGGTGGACAGTTCGAAAACCTCCTGTCATAAAACAAAACTAGGTACCCTATGTATAGAATTTCTAAGCGCTTTGAAATTTCTGGCGCACATCGACTCCAGCTTTCGTACGAAAGCAAATGCCAACAACTTCACGGACATAATTGGATTATCACCGTTTTTTGCCAATCGAAAACGTTGAATGCCGAAGGCATGGTCGTGGACTTTTCGCATGTGAAAAAGGCGATTAAAGAAAAACTCGATCACAAGTATTTGAACGATGTGGTGAGTTTTAACCCGACCGCGGAAAATATGGCGAAATGGATCTGCGATCAGATTCCGAATTGCTATAAGGTTTCCGTCCAAGAAAGCGAAGGCAACGTGGCGGAATACGAAGTCGACGGTGAGTGATGAAAGTCTCTGAAATCTTTTTGAGCATCGAAGGCGAGGGCATTCGAACGGGGGCGCCTGCGGTTTTTGTTCGCCTTTTTGGCTGCAATCTCCGTTGCGCCTATTGCGATTCCCTGTATGCGATCCAAGGCTCTGATTTTGCGGAAATGACGCCCGAAGAAATCTTCGAAAAAGTGCAGTCATTTCGTACAAAGTATGTGACGCTCACCGGTGGGGAACCGCTGATTCATGCAGATGTGCAAACGCTTTTAAAGCTCTTGGACGACGCCGGCTTTGAAGTCAATATCGAAACGAACGGAACGCGCCCAAGGCCTGTCGGATACAAGAACGTTTTTTGCACCATGGATTGGAAGATTCCGAGCAGCGGCATGCGAAAACCGGAAAACCTGCAAAACCTCTTCACGCTTGAAGCCCGGGATGTGCTCAAGTTTGTCGTCGGAACGCCCGAGGATTTAAAAGATGCGGCGCATATCGTGGAAACCTTGGAACGGGAATTTGCCAAGGAAAAACGCCCGCTTCCGGTGTTCTATGTTTCCCCGATTTTTGGAACAATGCCGTATGCGGAAATGGTGAACTGGATCCTTGCAAATGAGGTTTTGCGTCGGAATTCGGCCCGCTTTCAGGTCCAGCTGCACAAAATCATTTGGGACCCCTCAGCCCGAGGCGTGTGAATCCGCGAAAAAAGCCTTTCGTAAGCAAATTCCCAGTTGGCTGAAAACACAAAATTTTCTATCTTTTTTACGCAAAAAGAGGTACTTATGAAACTTTTGCCAGAAGCTTTGACGTTTGATGACGTTCTGCTTGTCCCCGCTGAATCCTCCGTTTTGCCGGCTCAGACCGACGTGAGCACTCAGCTTGCTCCGAATATTAAGCTTAACATTCCTATCATCAGTGCCGCCATGGATACGGTGACGACCGCTCCTCTCGCTATTTCTCTTGCATTGCAGGGCGGTATTGGTATCATTCACAAGAACATGAGCATTGAAGCTCAGGCTGAAGAAGTCCGCAAGGTCAAGCGGTGGCAGTCCGGTATTGTGACGAACCCGGTGACCCTCGATGCAGACCAGCCGGTTTCTGCCGCTTTTGAACAGCGCGCCATCAACAAGGTCAGCGGTTTTCCGATCCTTTCGAAGGGCAAGCTTGTCGGTATGCTGACGAGCCGCGACCTTCGCACGATTAGCGACATGAATGTGAAAATCAGCTCCGTCATGACGAAGAAGCTGATTACCGCAGCTCCGAAGGTGAGCCTTTCCAAGGCGAAGGAAATCCTCGCAGAAAACCGTATTGAAAAGCTTCCGCTCGTCGATTCGAACGGCGCTCTCAAGGGTCTCGTGACGATGACCGACATTTTGAAGCGCGAAAGCAACCCGAATGCAAGCCTCGACAAGAATGGTCAGTTGCTCGTGGGTGCCGCTGTCAGTACTTCTGCTAATACTCTTGAACGCGTTGCCGCCCTCGTGGATGCGGGCGTCGATCTGCTCATTATCGATACGGCTCACGGTCACCACATCGGTGTGCGTAACATGGTGAAGACCGTTCGCAAAAAGTATCCGAAGCTCACGATCTGCGCCGGTAACGTTTGCACGCCGGAAGCTGTCGAAGAACTCGCTAAGTGCGGTGCGAACATCGTCAAGGTGGGTATCGGTCCGGGTTCCATTTGCACCACCCGTATCGTGGCTGGTGTGGGTTATCCGCAGTTCTCCGCTGTGATGGAATGCGGTAAGATGGCTCGCAAGGTGGGCGTGAAGATTATCGCTGACGGTGGTCTCAAGTTCTCCGGTGACATCGTGAAGGCTCTCGCTGCCGGTGGTCACGCCGTGATGGTGGGTTCGCTCTTTGCCGGTACCGAAGAAGCTCCGGGTGAAGTGATCCTCGCCGATGGCCGTAGCTACAAGAGCTACCGCGGTATGGGTTCTCTCGGTGCCATGAAGGCTGGCTCCGCGGACCGTTACTTCCAGGGTGGCATTCAGGAACCGCGTAAGTTCGTTCCGGAAGGCATCGAAGGCCGCGTTCCTTACAAGGGACCGCTCCGCGACACCGTTTACCAGCTCATCGGCGGTATTCACTCCGCAATGGGTTATGCAGGTGCTGCAAACCTCGAAGAACTTTACAAGAAGGCAACGTTTGTCCGTATTACGGGCGCAGGTCTCCGTGAATCTCATCCGCACGATGTGACGATCACGAAGGAAGCTCCGAACTATCGTACAGGCGACTAATCCTTCTTTTGAAAGGAATTGAAAAACGGCAAGCGATCGGCTTGCCGTTTTTTTGTTTAATTCTACGCTCTCGGATGCGCTTTTTTGAAAGCTTCCTTTAAGCGTTCCGCAGAGACGTGCGTATAGACCTGTGTCGTGGCAAGGCTCGAATGCCCGAGCATTTCTTTGACGCTCATCAGGTCTGCACCGTTTTCGAGCAAGTGCGTGGCAAAGCTATGACGCAGGACGTGCGGACTTGCTTTGCCTTCCCAGCCGATGCTTCGCAGGAGGTCGTGAATATCCCTGCGGAGAGTGCGCACGTCGTAGGCTTGGCCGTGTTCGTTCACAAAGACAGGCGCATTCGGCGAAACGAGCCTTTGAACTTCTGCAAGCTTTAATTTGTACGTATCAATCCAACGGAGCAAATCTTGGGTCAACGGCACAATGCGTTCTTTGTTCCCCTTTCCTAAAACGCGCACGGCTTTGGCGGAAATGTCTAAGCGGGACCAGGTAAGGCTTTGGCATTCGGAAATGCGCAGTCCTGAACCGTAGATGAGTTCGAGCAGTACGCGGGCGCGCACCATGGGAAACGTCGGATTTTCAATTTCCGGAAATTTTTCGGCGGAAAGGTCCTTTTGGGAAAGGAACGAAACAAGCCTTTTCGGACGCTTGGGCATGGGCACCGCTTCGGCGGGATTGCTGTCGAGAAGATGGCTGCGCACGAGGTAGCTGCCAAAGCTTTTGAGGCTCGCGATGTGCAGATCGATGCTTGTAATCGCCAAATCCTCATTTTTTCGCATTTGCCAAACGTAGGCTCGGATTTTTTCGGTCGTAAAATCTTGCAAGTCGGCTTCGGGACGTAAGGTTTGCAAAAATTTGGCGAGCGATTTTTGGTATGTGCTCACCGTTTGCTTGGAAAATCGACGTTCCAAGGCAATGTATTTGCAAAAGTTTTCTACGTGTTCCGAAAGAAGTGCCATTAGCCTTAAATCTACAAGTTTTTACGGGCGCTGTTCGGTGGAAAATTTTATCTTGTGGAAAATGTTCCGCCGAATTTATACAGCAGTGACTCTGATGCTCTGCGCGTTTGCCACGCAAACGTGGGCAGCGGAACGTGTCGTGGGTGCAAACGCTTCTCTCGATATTCATGCCGGTGCGCGTTCTTCTGCGCTTGGCGGTGCTTCGATTGCGGTCGATCACGATCTTTTGGAACTCACTTCGAATCCGCAGCAGCTTTCGAGTGCAGAAAATTCCTGGGTCGCCTTTAGCCACGTCGTTTATTACGAAGATACCCAGTACGATTACGGTGCGGTGCAGTTCCCGCTCGGCGATATGGGCGGTCTTGGCATTGCCTTTTCGCGCTTTGGTGCGAATGACATTCCTTGGATTGCGGAAGGGGATCCTTTGCCGGAAGGCGAGGATTACAAGACCCTTTCCATTGCGGATTACGTCTTTACGCTCGCGTGGGGCCGTCGCTTTTTGAACGATCGCTTGGACTTGGGTATTTCGTTCCACGGTCTTTACCGCGAACTCGACCAGAGCGGTTGGGGATTCCGCGGAGATATCGGCGCCAATTACCATGTGCATGAACAGGTGACGGTGTCGTCGTTCCTCAAAGGCTGGACTTCGTCGGCGACGACGTGGGAAGAAGGAACCTTTGAATACAGCTCTCCGGAATGGTACTTGGGCTTGAACGTGCAGCAGCCGATTTCTTACTTCTACGGAACGGCGAGCGCCTATTGGCAGAGTGCTGGAATTTTACACCGTGAAAACCGTGACTTGGACTGGGACGGTGAAGAACGCGGTGGCCGTTTTTGGGAACATCCCGTCGATTGGCTGGGAGGCGGTCGCGCAGGTGTGGAATTTGCTTTTGATTTTGGACTTTCTTTGCGTGCCGGTTTGGCGAGCCTTTCAGAACTTGAAAGCTGGACCGCTGGCGCTGGATTTGCCCTTTCGAATTGGTTGAGGGTCGATTACGCCTTTGAATCGCATCCGACGCTTTCTGCGGTGCACCGTGTCAGTCTTGAAGTGAGCCCGGGCCTTTTCCTCTTCCCGAAGAAGAAGTCGGCGTCGAAGCCTGCATACGTGGTGGAAGCGGAAGCGAAGAAGGCGGAAGAAGTCAAAAAGGCTTCTATCTCCGAAATGGAGCCTGTAGAAGCGGAAGAACCTGTGGAAGAAGAAGCCGCAGGTGGTACCTATTGGGAAGAATGAGAGGTATATTAAACCTATGAGCGAATTAAGTAATTGTCGTGCAGTTGGTTTATTTGATTTGGTTTCTGCGCCCGTCACTCCGATCGGGTCCTTTGATGCGGAACAGTTCAAGCAAGATGTGAAACCTTTGCTTGAAAAGGGTTCTTCCTTTATTGGCGTCGACGCCACAGGTCTTGACTTCCTTTACAGCGATGCTTGCAGCGCATTTTGCCAGGTGCAGCAACAGCTTTCTGAAAAGAACGGCGCCTTTGCTGTTTTGACCGATCACGATGACGTCGTCACGTGCTTGAAAAAAGCGAATCTCGACAAGAATATTCACATCTTCCGCAAGGAAGCCGACATGGTCGCCTTCTCGATGAAAGAAGACGAAGCGATGCACCATCCGAAGACGGAAGTCGAAGAGAGCGTGGAAGTCCCGACGGCAAAGAGCAACAATCGCCGTGAAACGGGATCGATGAATTCTCTCCGTCGCCGTGTGACCGGTCGCTTTACCAAGAGCTTCAACGCGATTCGCAAAGACACCCAGAAAATGGAAGGCAGCCTCGAAAATCCGTTCAAGGAAGAAAAGAGCGGTGGCGCGAAGTGGCTGTGGATCGGTCTGGGGTTGGTTGTCGTTGCAGCCGCGGCTGTTGTCGTTGTGATGAATCTGCCGTAATGAGCTCCTTTCGCGAATTCAAAGATTTTAAGTCGGACTGGAAACCGAAAAAGCGGATTCCGGTTGTGCGCACGCTGATTGTTCTCGCTTTGATCTATGCGGTCTATGCGAGTGGCGCGGTTCAAAAGGCTTACCAGTTTATTGAAGATCAAAGAAAGATTCCCGTCGAAGAACCGACTTACGCGGACTTGCCGTGGCGCGAAGGCTGTGCCAAAACAGAAGGGGCGAGCTTCGATTCAAAGAAAGGTTCCTTGGGACAGTGCGGCTGGATTGTGAAATCCGAAAAAGACGTTTCCAAACTTCCGGACATCCCTTTTTTACACTATGCGGCTTCTGCTCCGGGAATGCAGTACCCGCTGCAGGTGCATTGGATTGCGGACTCGTTGAATTTCTGGAATCCGAAGGTTCTGATTTTGCGCTCGAAAAAGGCGACGGTTTCTTTTTACCATCTGATGCTTGCGGATTCCTCGTTTGCGTGGGTCCGTGCCGATGGTTGCCGTTATCCGGGAACTTGCCCAAGAAATCCGTTGCAGGGCGGTGCGCTTCCGATTGAAGCGGACTTTGACTTTGGCGGTCGCGAAGAATTGCTGTTGAAGGATTTGTTCATGGGCATCGGGGAAGCTCCGGTGTATCCGATTTTGCCGGGCCGTGTGATTTCTGTTTCGAAGGATTCGCTCGGTTACAAGCTTTATCTGGATCACGGTGGAAATCTTTTTTCCCGCGTCTCGGGCCTTTCGCAGATCGCCGCCGATATCGAAGCGGGCAAGCGTTTGGAACAGGACGACGCCTTGGGACGCCTTCCGCCGAACGACAGCGCCGTCTTCTTTTTGGAAGTGCTCCGCAATGGACGTTTTGTGCGCTGGGATGATTTTTACAAGAAGACTCATGTCGCCGATGCGGCAGATGTAAAGCTCTTCCTTTCGGAGATTGAATTCTAAGATGAAGCGCTGGATTTTTGCACTGCTCGCTTCGCTTTTGATTCTTGCCTGTGCGGAATCGGATGATGGTCCGATCAGCATTTATCCGGATGATTTTGCTGTGGGCGGTTACGGCTACATGCTGTATGCGGAACTCGATTCCGGTTACCGCTTTCACATTCAGGGCGATACGCTTGCCTTGGCGATGGACAGCATGTGGACTTTCGGAAACTGCTTTTTGAAAGACATCGAACTGTACGGCTCTTATTCTAGCGATACGATTCTCACGATTACGGTCAAGCTTTTGCTGGGCAACACCGGTACAACGGATTGCCCGCAGCCGACCTTTAGACCGGATACGGTTCTGTACTTGGCGTATAGCGATGAATGGAAGCAGAAGGGCGTTCGTGAAATTCGCGTGGAAGGCAGCGCCCACAATGAATTCTATACCGAAGATATTGACACGGCGGCCGCTGCGTATGCGACTTTCAAGGATTCGATCTTGATCCGAAAGGGAAGCTTCCGCGCGGAAAGCATTTCCGTTTACCTCGATTCCTCTTTTGCAGACCCTTACACGTATCCGCGTCGCACGTCGAGCGATACCGCTGGCGTTCTCTTTATCACGGACTCTTTGGATGTCGACACGTTCCTCTACCGCTTTATGGAATCGAACTGCGTCGAAATTCACGATTCCTGCGAAACGGTTCCGGATACGGTTTGGCGTTCTTCCTGGAGTGCGACGGATACGAACCTTGTCCCGATCCGCGCGGTCTGTGCCGAAGATACCGCTGCCGATTCTCTGGTTTACTGCTTGACGGCCAACTGGGAAAACGATTCGACGTCTCTCAGCGATTCCGTATTTGAATATCTGGATACGACGTGGTACAATTCCAAATATTTCGTGGAACAGATTCCGGAATGTGCCAGTGTGGATCACGGAGACTTTACAGGAAGTGCTTTGTACGGGCGTTACTTTACGACGCAGCACATTCTTTTTATTCCGTCTTCCGACGAATCCAGCTGCGGACCTGCAGCGCTTTCGGATTGGGTCGTTTACAACTTGAGCGCTCAAGAAGAAGTTCTCGATTCGGCGTTGGCAGATACACTGCTTTCGGCTTGGAAAAAGGCTTCGGTCGGCGCAAGCGAGGAAGAAGATGACGAATAAACCGGTGGAATACACCTTTTCGGACGAAGTCCTTGTCGAAGACCGCGATGCGGTTCTGAACAGTTTTTTGTTTCAGAATTGGCTTGCGCATGCGCAAGAAAAGTTCATCGTTTCCAAGATTCATTTTTCTTCGGTCGATTACCGCTTTAAGGATCATTCGCCGCTTTTCATTAAGCTGACGGCTACGGCGACGCTTCCCGATGGAAAACCGGTACACGGGATTGTGCTTGTGCGTGGAAATGCGGTCGGCGTTCTCGTGGTGTTACGTTGTGAAGGCAAACCGTATTTGTTGCTCGTGCGTCAGCCGCGTTTTGCCATTTCGGAACCGGAATCTTTGGAAATGCCGGCGGGAATTCTCGACTGGTCTCAGGACTATCGCAAGGTCGCCCTTTCGGAACTGAAAGAAGAAGCGATGATCGATGCGACGGATGATGAACTGATTGACCTGACCGGATTCTACACCGATGGAAAGCTCGACGGTCACGCCGGAAGCTGCGGACTTTTAGACGAACGCATTCGCCTGTACGCCATTGAAAGAACGGTGACGCCGGAAGAGCTCAAACGTTTGGACGGTCGAAATCAGGAATATACGGATGAAAATGAATGGATCAAAACCGTCGTTTTGCCGTATGAAGAAGCGGGCAAGCAGTTTATCGATCACAAGAATCTGCTTGCGATGTTTATGTACGAGCGTTATCTTTCGGCGCAGGGCAGACACTTGTAAGCGCAAAGCGCTTGAAGGCGGTTTCCGCTTCGGCGCGGACGTAGTTCTTGCCCGAAAGCGAAACCTTTGCCACGGCTTCGAAATCCGAAATTTTTTCAAGAGGTGCTGCAATCGGCGCCTCTTTTTTTGCACCTGAATTTTCTTGGGCAAAAACGGTCAAGGTTTGCAGGGCGCCGAAGTCTTCGGTGCTTTGGAAGTGGAACGAAACGGTTTCCCCTTCGACTGTCCACCAGAGCGCGGGGCCGTCGGTGATGTAAAGGTTCGTGCCGCGGAAGGCAGAAATCGGGTCAGAACCTTGGACGACCGTTCTCACGTAGCCAAAGACGTGGGCATGGGACTGCTTGAGTTTGAACAGCGGAATTTTGACTCCGGTGTATTCGTTCAAGTCGCCGTGGGCGTCGTTTCCGCCGAGCGGCAAAATAAAGTTTCCCTGTTCGAGTTCCGAAATCCAAAATTCTCGGCCGAGTTCAAAACCTTTGTCGCGGGAACCGTTCCAAAATTCGAGCGCTGCGATCGGATTTTTGGAATCTTTCAAGAGATCTTCGGCGTGCCAGTCTCCACGGCGAAAAACGAATCGTTCGAGCTTTCCCATCTGTTCTTTGGGATGTGCCGCAAAACAGGGAAGTTCTGTCTGTGAAACGATCTGCGGAATGGGAAGGGTCGGTTTGTTGTGAAACCATTTACGGCCACAGTCGCCTTCGCCGGGAACGTAGAAGGGGTTTCCGGGAAAGAGCAAATGGACATTTTGACCGTGGGAGTTCCCGGCGGAAACCTCTTCGCCCGCGATCATCTTGGGAACTTCGGGAAGCTCCGCGATTTCTTTGCAGAGTTCGTTGTAACGGACGTTTGCATCGGTACGGATCATGTAATTGTCGCCGCGGAAGGCGAAGTCGTAAGAATGGTCCGTGCAAAAGACAAAGTCGAGCCCGACGGATTTGGCTGCCTGCTGTAAAACGGCGGGCGAAGCGCCGAATTCTACGGGGTCCGCGGAAATGTACGTGTGTGAATGCGTTTCGCCAGCGATGTAGCCTTCGGGCTTTGGAATCGGCTTTTGAAGGACTGCGATGTGCAGCGGATTCTGCTTTAAGCCGGTGAGGTTAAAACGCTGGATGCGCTTGCGTTTGCCGTTGAGAAGAATCGTTACCGAGGCTTCGACGGTGTAGTTTCCGGCGGGGAGCTTTCCACAGGAAAGCGGAATAAATCGGAACGGTGTGCGCACTTCTTCCCGAATCGGCTGCGCCTTGGTAATACGGGTCGTGCCGCAGGTGAAGACCGCTTCAAAGGTTTCCAGGGTGACGGGAAAACGGTTCGCTTCGCGGACCACAATAAAAAGCTTGGTATCTTCGCCGGGAACGACTTGGAAGGGGGCGTCGATCAGAATTTCGGGTTCTTTTTTGTACAGCAAGGACCAAGGGAGCTTGAACTTGTAATGCATCTCCGCATAGTCAGGATCAAACCACATTACTTTGCCCGGTTCAGTACCCCGAAGCTGAACCGGAATTGCAGCATCAGGCCGCCGAGGTCCCACTTCGCCTTGTCTGTATCTTCATCCGGAACGACGCCCGAAAAAGGCTCGTTTGATTCCACGATGATTCTTGAATATCCGATGTCCCCGTAAATGTGGATGTTCTTCCACGTCGTCACGAGGTAGCCCAGGCTTACACCGAAACCGTTACCGAGGGGAGTTGTTTCTGCCGAAATATGTCCCCAGCTCGAATAGATTTCTGTTCCCGGAAGCATCCAGTACCAGCGTAACGAAATGCTAAAGAGGCTTGCATTGGAAAGGGAAATCAAATTGGTCGGAATCGCAACGCGGTATTCGAGATACAGCGGAAATCCTTGGAGCGTATAGCTGTAATTGTGAATCTTGTCTTTGCGGTCGGTGATGACCACGGATTCGTTGTCGTAGATGTATCCGAAGCCCGCGCTGACAAAATGGCCTTCTCTCCATTGGAGCTGTAGACCGGCGGTAATCGGGAAGCAGAAGTTCACCTTTTGGAAGTCTTGCTTGGCGACGTAGCTGCTTTCGGCTTCCGTTAAGGCTTGGGCTTTGTAATGGTTGTAAACCGTATCGACTTGGGCCTGGAATTTATCGCGGTTGTCAAAGCCGATAAAAGAAATAGAAGGCTGGATAAAGAACGAGAGAATGCTTCTGTCGTCCGTCGATTCAGTCACGCCGGGGCGATGCCCTTCACTGGGTAAAGCCCAAAGCGCGGAGCAGAGGCTCGTGCAAAAAACGGCGATGGCGACAAAGGAAAATCTCAATCTTCGTCCTCTTCTTCGTCTTCTTCATCGATATCGCGCTGCGCTTCGGCTTCTTCCTTCGCTTCCTGCTTTTCGATCAGCTTCTGCTTCTTTTCCTTTTCGATGCGCTTCAGGAACTTCTTTTCGAGCTTTGCGATATAGGCTTCCTGGTCTTCGACGGTTTCGATGCGCTTTTGAATGCTATCGGGAACGGTCAAGCGGTAATTTTCCAGGTAGTAGCGGGCCGTTTCGAACTGGTCGAGTTCCGCATAGCTTTCGATGAGAAGGTTCAGGGCTTCCGGGCGACGCTTGCTTCTCGGATAGAGGTCCAAGAATTCCTTCATGTAAATGACCGTCGATTGCGGATGGTCGAGTTTGTGGTAGAGACGGGCGGTGCGGTAATCGCGTTCCGCGCGGCGTTCGATCAAAAGGTTCATGTAGTAGTTCACGGAGTCCATCAGCGGAGATTCCGGGTAATTGGACTGGAACTTTTCAAAGTCGCGCATGGCGAGGGTCGTATTGGTTTCGTCGCGGTCGATATCGTATTCGATATTGAAGGCGGCCACGCCCTTGCGGTATTCTGCGGTTTCAATGAATGGGGAACTCGGGAAGTTATTGATGAAGCTGCCGTATTCGCCACGGGCTTCGAGCCATTCTTCCAGATTGAAGTAGCTTTCGGCGAGCAGGAACTGGGCCTGTTCCATATAGCCTGTACCGATACAGATGTTCAGGATCTCTTCTAACGGTTCCTTGACTCGGCCGTAATTGCCTTCCTTAAAGTCTTTATCTGCCGCATCAAAGCGGTTCTTGCACATTTGCGTACGATCGCCACCGCCGTCACTCGGGGCGCAAGCAATCAGAGAGTAGGCTGTTGCTGCAAGAAGAACAAAAATCGAGAAGTGTTTGTTTATGCGCATTGGTCCGTCTAAAAAAGGATGGAACGGTTTTCAAGTTGCTAAATTAGCAAAAACGAGTTGAAAAAACGCCTATGATTCTTGTTCGGTATGTGTTGAAGGAACATCTAGCGCCCTTTTTGTTGGCGTTGTTTGTCATCACATTCCTATTTGTCGTGGATTTCTTGGTGACGATCCTCGATAATGTGCTTTCCAAAGGCTTGCCTCTTTCAACCGTTCTGGAAATTTTTGCGTTAAATATCGTCTGGATGCTTTCGCTTTCGATTCCGATGGCGGTGCTCGTCGCCTGTTTGATGGCTTTTGGGCGCCTTTCGGGAGACCAGGAAATTACGGCGATGAAGGCGGCGGGAATTTCGCCTCTCGCGATGATGCGACCGGTTTTGCTGGTCGGCATTCTCGTTTCGGAGCTTTTGATCCTTTTTAACAACTGGCTTTTACCCGAAGCGAATCACCGTTCCGTGGAGCTGATGAGTGCCGTTTCGCGTAAAAAGCCGCATGCTTTTATCGATGCAGGGAAGCTGACGACGCAGTTCCCCGGGGTACAGCTTTGGGTAGACCGCATTGATCCTTCGACAGGAACGCTCTACGGCATCCAGATATTTGAAACGGAAGGCAAAGGCCCTCCCCGAGTCGTCCTCGCAGACAGCGCCACGATGGACTACGCCGATCACGGGGCAACGCTCATGCTGCGCCTTAAAAGCGGTGAAAATCACATGGTGGACAAGGACGATCCTTCGGGATATTTCCGCATTCGATTCTCTTCGGAAGACTTCGCTATCAAGAACGTGAACGATCGCCTGGAACGCCGCGACCGCAAACACCGCAGCGACCGCGAAATGCCCGTGGACATGATGCTCGACGTGATCGAAGAAGCGAAAAAGAACGAAACGCGGATCGTACAAGAATCGCAGCAAACGCTCTTCCCGGACCTCGTGCATCTGCGGGAATTCGCCCTGGGAGATTCCATTGTCCCAAAGAACGGCAAATGGGGCATTCAAACGGATTCGTTACGCCACATTCGCGCCTTGCGCGACGTCGCCGTGGCGGAACGTACCCGTTTACGCCTTGTCCACCGCACATCGGAACGCGTGATATCGGAACGGAAACGCCAGGCTCAGTACTGGGTGGAAGTCCACAAAAAGTTCAGTACGAGCGTCGCCTGCCTCATTTTCGTTCTGATTGGAGCGCCGCTTGGCATTATGGCTCGCAAGGGCGGTATCGGCACGGGCGTCATTTACAGCATCGCGTTCTTCGTCTTGTACTGGGTCTGCTTGATCGGGGGCGAAAACCTCGCCGACCGCTTAATCGTATCGCCGACTCTCGCCATGTGGATTTCGAATGTCATCATCGGAACCATCGGAATCCTTCTTACGTGGAAGATGGTCCGCGACCGCTATTCGGGCACAACACCGCTTGGACATGTGAAAAACTTCTTCGGCAATATCTGGAAAAAGATTCGCCGTAAAAAGACGCCTTTACCGGAGGAAAATCGCGGATGAAATTCTCTCGGTATCTCGTCTGGAATTTTGTGAAGATGTTCCTGCTCGTGCTTTTGGGCTCGGTCTTCATGTTTATCGTGATCGACTTCGTGGGGAACATCAAAACGTGGCTTGCCCGCGATATCGCCGATGCGAAGGATTACTACATCGCCTACATGCCGTACATCGTTTACCTGGTGTCGCCTGTGGCGCTGTTTATAGGTATTGTCGCTTCGGTGGGAAACATGTCCCGCCATCTTGAATTTACGGCGATTCAGCAGTCGGGAAGAAGCCCGTTCCGCGCCTTGGTCCCGATCTTTTTTGTCGGGGCGATTGTGACGGCGATTTCGTTCTACCTCGACGCAAAGGTTCTTCCGGATGCGAACCATCGCCGCTACAAGATTATGGAACCAATGGCGCAGCTGCGCAGGGATCCGCGAGTCAAGGACAAACGCGATTTTGTGTATATCTCGGGCGATAAAACGAGCTGGTTCATGCGCATGTACGGAGGCGCAAACAAGATCGGTCGCGACGTGGTTCTGCTCATTAATCGGGATGGGGACCTTGCGGAACGCTATGACGCAAGGCGCCTGCGTTGGATGATGCCGGATACGGTTCGCCTGGCGCACGCAGAAGAAAACGGTCCTGTCAAAACCGCTGCACCGCGGAAAAATGCCGAGAAAAAAGAGAAAGCTTCCCCAGATTCTGTCGTAAAATCTATTCAGCAGAAGATGGATTCCATTCAGCGGGAAAAGTCTTCCGCATCAAAAGAAATAGTAAAGGATTCCATTGTAGAAATCAAACCGGGCTACTGGCGCTTGGAAGAAGGTTACCAACGCGTTTTCCACAAGGACGGCTCGGTGCAAATTCGCCACTTTATCCGGGAAAGCTTAAAGGGCAAAACGAGCCTTCTCCCGGAAGATTTTTTGGACGAACGCCAGCGCGGCGACGAAATGGATGCGAAGACAATTTTGCGGAAAATTGAAGTGCAAAAACGTTCGGGTGAAAATACGAACAAATTGGAAACCGCGTATTTCTTCAAATTTTCGGGATCCATGATGAATTTTATCGTGCTGTTGATCGGTGCGGCGCTTGCGCATCGTTTTAACCGGAATGGAGGCCTTTCCCAAAAGTTTGGAATCGGTATCCTGCTCGTTTTTAGTTATTATGTAGTTATACGAATCGGTCTCAAGATGGGGGAAAATGGTGCGCTCACTCCGATGCTAGGAGCATGGATTGGACACATTATATTTGCGGTCGTCGCTGTTTGGATGCTTCGCCGTTCCTTCCGCTTGTGATCTTGTGAAATTGATGGTTGGTGATTAGAATGTCTGATATTTTATACATCGCTTCCGGTTTGCTGATTGGCCTTGCTTTTCAAGGTGGCCTGTTCCTTTTTGCGATTCCCGGTGCGCTGATCGCACTCGTGCTTGCCTGGTTGAATCGTCCGACCTTGCCGACGTCCAAGGCGAATACGGCGACGGTGCCCGTTCTGCGTGCTACGCGTACGACCGATGCCACTGCCATTGGCCGTATTCTGCGTCCGGCGGTAACCCAGACGAGTCAGGCTCTTTCTGCCCGCGATACGTATAGCGCCTTTCCGGGCGACGGGGAATCTTCTCTTGATAAGCTCAAAGGCAATGAAATTTGGAACAAGCTTGAACGCGATTTGGATCCGATTTACCGCTCTATTTTGCGTTCCATCCAAACCTTGATTCCGAAGACGCATTCGGTTCTCTTGCTGTTTAAGGCAGCAGATGGAAAATCTTTTGCCATTCGTCAATTCTCGGCGGTTGCGGAAAATGAAATCAATATGAACGCCCGCATTCCGGATGGCTTGGGCATTGTAGGCCAGCTTGCCAGTCGTGATGTGAGCCGTATTCTGGAAGGGGATTTGTTAAACGGAAAGAGCCTCGGCTATTATTCGACGATTCCCGCTGTGCATTCGGTGGCAGGCGTTCCGATGTACAATAACAAGAGTCAGCGTGTGGGCGCACTCGTAATCGACTCTCTTGAACAGAATGCGTTCAACGCAAACTTGATTCCGATTCTCGACAGCTTCGCTTCCATGTTCTACATGCTCTCGTACAAGAGCTATACATCGGCTTCGAATTACCGCGAAAAGAAAAAGTTCTACGAGCTTTCCGCATACCAGCAGAAGTTCTTCAAGACAACGCTTTTGAAAGATACCTACAAGGAAATCTTCGAATACGTCAGCCAGAACTTTAGCGCCGACCGTATCATGATTCTTGTTTTTGACAACATGGATCAGGAACAGGGAACGGTCGCCTTCTGCCGTGGCGAAGATGAACGCCTCTTTGAAGGTCGTCACTTCTCGCTTTCGGACAAGGGCATTTTGCCGCTCGCCATGATGCAGCACACCGCCACGGAACGCATCTTTACGGGTCACGATTATGTGCTGCGCCTGAACGATACCGAACCGCGCAACAACTCGCTCCGCTATCTCTTTGTACAGCCGAGCTCCATGACCATGCGCAATGCGTCGCTCAACCGCCCGTCAGAAATCGCCATCTGCATTGAACGTCGCCAGCCGATCAAGTTTGAACAGTTCGAAAAGGACCTGCTCCGCTTTATGGTGAACATCGCTTACTTCGCCTATCAGCGCGGAATGCAGTTTGAACATGAACAGTTTGAAATTTACCACGATGCTCTGACTGGCCTTTTGAACCGTCGCACGATCGATGCGAAGGTGGCGGAATTGAACCGCGTCCATCAGGAAAAGGACGTCGGCGTCATGATGATGGACATCGACCACTTCAAGCATATCAACGATACCTACGGTCACCAGGCGGGCGACGCGATTCTCAAGGGAATTGCGGCTCGTATTTCGTCGGTGGCAAACAAGGGTGAAAATCTGCTCGCTCGTTACGGCGGTGAAGAATTCTTTGTCGCGATTCCGGGTGCAACTCAAGAAGTGCTGAAGGATACGGCAGAAGCGATTCGCGTCGCCGTCAATTCTTCTCCGTTCGACATTCAGCAGGGATCTCCGATCCCGGTGACGGTCAGCATTGGATGCTACCTCGCCACGAGAAGTTTCCAGGGTGAAATGACCCGTGCTGTACACTACGCCGATGACGCTCTTTACAGTGCGAAGGAAGGCGGAAGAAACCGTGTCGTCGAATATCAGGAACGTGACTTTGAACCTGAAGATGCGCAGACGGAGAACGCATAAATGTTCACCGTCCTCGATTGGATCGTTCTTGTCGCTTATATTCTTTTAACAGTTGGAATTGGACTTTGGGCCTCGCGCGGAAGCAATAAAGGCTTTAGCGAATACATGCGCGGCGGTGGAGCGATGCCGTGGTTTGCAGTGGGCATTAGCCTGATTGCAACTTCGGTGAGCGCTACGACCTTCCTTGGAAATCCGGCAGAAGCTTATGCGGCGGACATGAGCTACCTCATGAATAATATCGGCGCTTTGATCGCGATTGTCGTGGTGGGGCTGGTGTTTATTCCGCGCATTCGCCGTTCCAAGATTTCGAGTGCTTACGAACTTTTTGAAGTGAAGTTCTCGCCGTCGGTTCGTCGTTTGGCGGCGATCTTTTACAGCCTGCATTTGCTGTTGCGCATGGGCATTTTGCTGTATGCGCCGTCGCTTGTGCTCGCTCCGATTTTGGGAATCGATATCCACTGGGCGATTCTTGTGACGGCGATTGTGGCGACGCTTTACACGTGGTACGGCGGTTTTAAGGCGGTCATTTGGACCGACGTTTTGCAATTTATAGTGCTTTTTGGCGGTGGAATCATCACGATTTACATTTTGGCCAAGGGCATTGGCGGCTTTCAGGAAATGTTCGACTTGGCTTCGGCGGCGGGAAAAACGAAGTTCTTTGACGCTGTTAATTGGGATCCGTCCAATTCGCGAAATCTGCTTTCGGCGGGCCTTGCCTATGCGGTCATTGAAATTTCGATCCGCGGTTGCGACCAGCAGTTCGTGCAGCGTTATTTAAGCTGTGACTCGATTAAGTCGGCGAACGCTTCTAGCATTTTGAGCATGGTTCTCGGCGTGTTTGTGTCGGTCGTGTTCTTTTGGGTGGGTGCGGGTTTGTTCGTTTACTACCAGGTGAAAGGGGTTGCGATTCTTCCGGAAACGGTCAAGTTGAATGAAGTTTTTCCGTATTTTATTGTGAACGTGCTTCCGCCGGGGGCGACTGGCCTTGTGATTGCAGCGATTTATGCCGCTGCGATGAGCAGTCTTTCGAGTGCGATCAATTCGCTTGGAAATACATCGGTCAAGGATATTTTGCTGATTCGTTCTGAGAATGCGTCGGCGCTTTCCAAGGCGAAGAAGTGGACGATTCTGTGGGCTGTTTTGAGCACGCTGTGCGCCTTTATCGCTGCGGATATGCAGAGCTCCTTGCTTTCGAATGCGCTCTTCTTTACGGGGCTTTTTACGGGGCCTCTCCTTGCGCTGTTTTTACTCGCCTTCTTTACAGACAAATTAAGTGCACGTGCCGTTGTGCTGGGCGTGATTTGCGGAATGGCGTCTATTTTGCTCTTTAACAAGATTCCGGTGCTCCCGTCTTATGTTCCTCCGTTTGGTGGAGTCTTTAACTTCTTCTGGAACCCGGTGATTTCTTGCGTTTCGACTCTTGTAATGGCGAACCTTTTTCGCTTTGTATTCCCCAAACGTGCAGAAGTTTCTGCTGAGGAAAAAGCTTGACTGATCAAGAAGATATCCGCTGGATGGAAGCGGCTCTCCGTGAAGCCGAACGTGCTTATGACCTGGGCGAAGTACCGATTGGCTGCGTCATTGTGAAAGATGGACGTTGCATTGCCCGTGGCTATAATCAGGTGGAAACCTTAAAGGATGCGACGGCGCATGCGGAAGTGCTTGCGATCGGGGCCGCATCTTCGGCGTTAGAAAACTGGCGCCTTTCCGGGGCAACGCTTTACGTGACGCTTGAACCCTGCCCGATGTGCGCTGGCGCCATTTTGAACAGCCGCATTTCCCGAATCGTGTACGGATCTCCCGATACGCGCTTTGGCGGTTGCGGCACGACCATCGACGTCATCACGAACAATGCGCTCGGCCAAAAAGTGCAGGTGACAGGCGGCGTGAAGGCTGAAGAATGTTTGGGCATCCTCAAGGCGTTTTTTATGGAAATGCGCTTAAAGAAGGGTGATTCCGGCGCCAAGCCTCCAAAAGAATCCATTTCTTAAATTATTTTTGAGACATGAACCGTATTGCGCTCCTGTCTCTTTTATTTTCGCTCTCGACTGTGTTTGTCGCTTGCGAAGATAAGTCTATTTCTCTCGGCTTCAATACTCAGAATCCGACGCCGGAAGACTATGAACTGAAAAGTTCGCTGAACGTGCTGTTGAATGTGCCGGAAAATGTTCCGGTCGAAGTGCAACAGTCGATGTCTGCCAAGGTCGATGTCCGCGTGCATTCGGAACTGCTTGCCGCGTACGACGATGGAACCGGACGCTTTATGTTGCGAGTCGATTCCGCGAACTATTCTTCGGACAATCGCTCGGTAGAAGAAACGGATCACATTCAGCGGTATTTGAAGACTCAGCTTGTGCAGTACAAGATGGGAAGCGATGGGGAAATGAGCTCGGTCCGTTTCGACGAAATGGTCGCGCTGCCGGATGTCGGCGATATCGATATCCGTCGCATCTTCCTCAAGGTTCAGCCGGTTTTGCCGTCCAGTCCGCTTGCGGTGGGCGATACTTGGGAACGTCAGCAGATGTTGACGGATGACAACAACAAGCAGAGCGTGGTTTACAAGTGGTTCAAACTGGAAGAAGTCTTTGACCGCGACGGCGTGAAAATTGCCAAACTCCGCATGAACGTGCGTTACAAGCAGAACAGCGAAGATGATGCGCAGATCATGGAAAGCCCGGATTTTGTCTTGGGCTCGGGCACGATCCTTTTTGATATTGCCGCAGGCAAGGTCGTGGAAGGGGAACTCGATATTGAAGGAAAGGTTCGCGTCATCGAAAAGAAGGACGGCGATACCATCCCGGATTTGCGTGTGCGTCAAAAGATCACGCTGAGGAGCATTCGCGAATGAAACGGTTCCTCCTTGCATTCCTTTGCCTTTTCGGTGCTACGTTCGCGGTGACCCCGTTCCCGGCGATCAAGCATCACAAGGTTGTCTTGACCGAGGTCTCGTCTCCGTATGTTTTGGAAACGAGCTTTGTGCTTGGCATGGATGATACACTTCAGATCGAGCCGGGCGTGGAAGTTTTCTTTAGCGGTTACGCCAAGCTTTATTTGCGCGGAACGGTGCGCATTGAAGGGACGGTGCAAAAGCCGGTTGCCTTTATGAATGCAGACTCCTCGGAATCGTGGAACGGCCTGTATCTTTCGACGGGGGAGAATTACTTCTACGTCAAGAACCTGCGCGTGGAAAATTCCTTCCGCAACACGGTCATCCGTTCGCAGGGACTTTTTGAAAACGTGAAGTTTGTGAACAACTACTACGGACTCTGGGTAGAAAACTCCCCGAATTTTGACTTGGTCGGTTGTGAATTCAAACGAAACCGCTTCGCTCTTTCGGTGGGCGTCGGCTCGGTGCGTTTTAGAAATACGAAAATACACGAAAACGTTTTTGGACTTTATCTTTACAGGGGAACCTCGTTCGATGGTGACGTCAAGTCCATTTCGAACAACCTGGAAGCGGATGTCCGCAAGGAATCCGACGAACTTGCAGGCAAGGGCCGCAAGGTTTCCAGAAGCGTTTGGCAGAGAATCGAATCGGGATTTTAAGGGGATAACGACTCGTGGAAGAAAAATTTCGCAGAGCGATTCGAAAGATGACGGGGACGAGCTTGCTCGGTCTAGGCTTCCGCTTGGACCGCGCGTCGGAACTGGCGAGTCTTTCTCAGGCGATGGACATTCGCTGGTCCATTGCGCTTTACGAACATTTGGACGCTGCCGAATCGAATCCGGAAGAAATGATGTCGGGCAGCGAAATGGTTTCAAACGGCAAGACCGCATGGAAAATCGCTGCCGAAGACTTCCCGATCATTCTCGACGAATACCGTCAAAAGTTTGAAGAATTCCGCGCCAAGTGGATTCAGCGTTTTGCTACGGATGAAATCACCCGTATGCTTTCGCAGAACCAGTACATTTTGCGCGACGATAACGGCTGGTACTATACGGCGACGGCAGAAAAGCTTCGCAACCTGTACTTTTCGACCATCCACTTGATGGTGGGTGATGCGGAAAAGCTGCTCGTGAACCTTTCGGGTCGCGTGGAACACATGCAAGACAAGCTCTCGCGCTTGTGGTACAAGGAAAGCGCGGTGGATGCCTCCTCCAAGATTTTGCCCGCTTTGGAAGCGGCTTTGCGTTCAAGCGAATATGCTTTGACATCTCGCTTGCGCGCGTCCTTGGCGGGAATTTCCCGTAACCGTTTTATGGTGGAATTCAAACCGCCTCGCGACAAACGGCACTTTCAGACGGCGCGTTCCTGTGCAAAGAATGTGGGCGCAAACAATGCGAACATCGCATACGAAAATGCGTTCCTCGCCTTTACCGATGATTTTTGCGATTACGCCCAGGGCTTAACGCTCTTTATCGGAAAGTGGTATCGCGAAAAATGGCTTTTATATCTGCGCGGATTCTCGCGCGGTCAGTTGGATCTTTTTACTCATAAAACCGTGGGATAACAATGACAAAATCTTCTCGGACTCTCATCATTTCCCTGATCGGTGCAATCGTTCTTGCGATGGGCGCTGTCTACTTTGGAGCCCCGCTTTTTGGTTGGCTCATCATGATTGCGATTTTTGCAATTTACCTTCTGTCGTCGTGGAATATCTTCCGCGGAATCCGTGCGACTGACGCGGAAAGGGAACAGGCGAAGAAGCTTGCGGATGTTTATAATGCGGGCTCTGTCCCTTCGGATGCGGATGTGGAAGGCGAAGGCTTTTTGAATTCCCGCGTGCGCTTTTTGAAGCACCTTGCTGCAAAGCAGGTCGTGGTGACGGTACAGGATCTTCCGTTCCTCAAGTCGACGTGGGCTTCGAAGGAAGAAGTGGTCGTGCATAGCCATAGCGGCGTTGTGGTGCTTCTCGGTTTGATGGGTACATTCTTCGGTTTGATGCTTTCGATCAATGCGGCGGGTTCTGCAATTGATACGAGTGCGACTTCCGAAACGACCCTCGGCATTATTCAGAATATTTTTGCGAGCATGAAGGGTATCTTCGGATCTTCTCTTTGCGGTTTGTTCGCTTCCTTGGTTTTGAGCTCTATCCATTCTTCGTATGAATCGGAACATGAAAAGCTGATTTCGGAACTCGATGAATTTACGCTCTTTTATTTGATCCCGAAGGCTGCTTCGGCAGAAAATGCGGCGGCAAACGAAATCCGTCGTTTGATCGATACGGTGAAGTCTTCGGATGCGGCTCGTGCTGCGGATTTCCAGAGCATGGTCGAAGCTTCGAAGGCGGCGGAAGCGTCCCGTTCCGAATCTCTGTCGGCAAGCCTCGCTTCGATGGAACAGGTGCAAAAGCAGAACCTTTCGCAGTTGCAGCAGACCTTTACGGATAGCGTTTCGAAGTTCGGTGAAAAGGCGATGCAGGATCTGGCTTCCGCTCAGAAGGCCGCTCTCGAAGGCATGCAGGCTGCGGTCCAGAAACTTTCGGAAGAATTCGCGGCGGTGCAAAAGTCCGCTGCAGAAGGCATTGCCGCTTCGGGCAAGTCGGCAACCGCAGAACTCCGCGATTCCCTTTCTCAGGTGACTTCGGGCCTTTCCGAAGAAATGCAGAAACTTTCGACAAGCGTCAAGTCGATCGAATCGGGCGTGGTCGATGGTCTCGAAAAAGAAATTTCGAACCTCTCTTCGAGCGTGGCAAATTCCATTTCTACGCATCTCGATTCGCAGATGGCAAACTCCGGCGAACAGTGGAACACCTTTATGGATTCTCTCAAGGCTTCGACCGAAAAGGTCGCCGAAGCCGAACAGAAGGGTCTCGAAGTACTTCGTTCTGTGGCAGAAGAAGTCGCTTCCAAGGCAAACGATTCGACGGTGGGACTTTCGAACACGGTCGCTTCCGAAATCGAAAATCTCTCTCAGAAGGTGCAGACTTCTTTCGCAGAACTCGCCAAGTCTTCCGAATCGCTTGTCGCTTCCCAGCAGGCGCTCATCACCGGAATCGACAACCGCGTGGTCAAGGAAAACGAATCGACGGAAGCACTTGGCTCGAACATCGCAGAAGCGGCAACGCTCATGCGTGTGAACCAGTCCGAATTTGCGGCGAACCTCGAAATGTTCGGCAAGGGCATCGAAGCGGTGCTTTCGAAGCTTTCGGGCGATGTGCCGGAACGCGAAAACGAACAGAACTTTATCGAACAGCTGAACACGGCGTTGCAGTCCTTCCAGGAACGCTCTGGCGAAGTGCTGCTTGAAAACGCTTTGAAGACCCAGGAAATCCTCCTCGAAATCCTGGATCAGGTTCAGAAGGCTCCGAAGAAGGTGGACTAATCTATGGCGAAGCGTCGCGAAGATAGCCACTGGCTGATTTTTACGGACTTGACGGCAGGTCTTCTTGCCCTCTTTATTCTTGCGTTTGTCGCGATGACGACGATGAAAGAAAAGAAGGCGGAAGCGCTGACGCGTACCGAACAGGAAGTCGTGAGCTGCCAAGAAGAAATGCGTCGCGTTGCCAAGGAACGCAATGCGCTGCTTTCCCAGAGCTTAAAAGCGCCTCTCGAAAAGGGAATCATCGCATTGGAAAATGGAAACATCCAAATTCAGGCGTCGTTCCTTTTTCCGCGTAACGGTGCCGATTTGACCGCAGAAGGCGTCAGCATCATCAAATCGATCGGCCAAGGTTTGCAAGACGTGCTCGATACCGGTGACGCGATTATGGTCTCCGGCTTTACCGATGACACGCCGACGAATTCTCCGACTTACACGAACTGGAATCTTTCGACGGAACGTGCGGTCAACGTGGTCAAGACTTTGATCGATCAGGGTTTTCCGGGTGAACGCGTTTTTGCCGCGGGCTTTGGACCTTTCCATCCGCGCGTGCCGAATACGAGTGAAGAAAATCGCCGTTTGAACCGTCGCGTAGAAATCGGTATTACGCCGATTCGCAAGGCAGAAGCGGCTGAGGTTGTGCAGAAATGAGTGAAGCGTTAGACGCTGAATATCTTGCCTTAAAAGGCAAAGTAGACGAGCTCCGTAAAAAGGATCGCTTGCCGTATTGGCGTCTTGCTTATGCGGAGTTTTCGCTGTCGCGTATTGGCGATTATATTGCTGTCGGCGGAATGGAAGAAGCGCATGAGATGATCGTGCGTTTGAATCGTTGGGTCAATGAACATGAAAAGGAACTCGCCCGCACAGCAAAGCCTGCACCGGCAAAGGTTTCCCTTTGGAACGCCTCTGCGATCGAAAAAGAGATTTCCCGTTTGCAGGCTTCTCTTACGGCCAAGAATTACCTGATTCCGGTGGCGGAACGCATTTCGTTTTCGCATAACATGGAACGCGCCAAGGAACTTCTTTCGCAGGGGAAGTTTGACAAAGCGTATTCGGAACTGTTTTCGCTCCGTTCGCAGCTGATTTCTCGTTTGCACCGTTCTTACCGCGCACGTGCCGCGATGATTCTTTACAGCCAGCACGCTTCGGGTTTTGGACATTCTCCGACGGGAGCCGTGGTGGGTCCGTACAATGCGGAACATACGCTGGAAAACGCGCTCTCTTTGGTCGGTGAACGCGATGCGATTTGGGTGGAAGACTTCCTCGAACTCTACGATAGCCTTTCCAAAATTACGGAACGCCTCGCTCCGCAGGATCGTAAGCGCCGTTAAACCTTTTCCAGAGTTTCAAAGCTCCGATTAGACGAGAATCGCTCCCGAAAACGGGAGCTTTTTTTGTGCCCCTTGCAATATACCCCTTGGGGGTATTATATTTTGAGCATGCAAAAGACAAAACATCGAGATCCTGAAGAAGTCAAACAGTTGATGACCCGCTTAAACCGGATTGAAGGTCAGATCAAGGGCATCAAGGGAATGATTGAAAAGGACGCCTATTGTACAGACGTTTTGACCCAGGTCGCGGCGGTCAATGCTGCCCTCAATTCGTTTAACAAGGTGCTGCTTTCAAATCATCTTCGCACTTGCGTTGCAAAACATGTGCGCGAAGGCGACGACACCGTTATCGATGAACTCTTAAAAACGCTTCAAAAATTGATGAAATAATTTTCAAAGGAGATCACTGTGATCAACGTTATCATTATCGCCATTATCGTACTCGCCATCTTCTTCGCGGTACGCACTTCCATTCGCCATTTCAAGGGTCAAGGCTCTTGCTGCGGCGGTAACAGTGGGGGAACCTGCGCCCTCGAAAAGAAGCTCGACGGTGCAGTCGTTTTCAAAAAGAACATCAAGATTCAGGGCATGATGTGCGAAAAATGCCAGGCGCGTGTGCAGAACGCTTTGAATGAAATCAACGGGGCTTCTGCCAAGGTGAACCTGAAAAAGGCCGTGGCGAAGTTTGACGCCATCCGTGAAGTTTCGGAAGAAGAAATTCGTTCCGCGGTTCAGAAGGCTGGCAATTTCAACGTTGTTTCGATCGAAGATCGCTAACCTTTAACGCTTGAGAGCAGAATGGGAAAGTACTCTGTCACAGGAATGAGCTGCGCCGCATGCGTCGCTCGTGTGGAAAAAGCAGTTCAGGCGCTCCCTGGCGTGGATTCTTGCGCGGTGAGCCTTTTGACAAATTCCATGCAGGTGAACGGATCCGTTTCGTCGTCGGACGTGATTTCGGCGGTGGAAAAGGCGGGTTACGGGGCAACGCTTGCGGGTGAGGCTCGCCCAGGAAAAACGTCTTCGCCGGCGCTTTCTGCGGCATCGCTTGAAAACAAAGAGATTCCCATTCTTAAAAGGCGTTTGATCGCTTCTCTCATCTTCCTTGTTCCTCTGCTGTATTTTAGCATGGGACACATGATGTTTGATCTTCCGCTGCCGAGCTGGTTTATGGAACCTGCACCGAATTTTGTGGCGATTGCTCTGGTGCAGATGACGCTTGCGGGAATCATTCTGGTGATTAACCAGAAGTTCTTTGTGAACGGCTTCAAGGGCATTTTGCATCGGGCTCCGAATATGGATTCGCTTGTGGCTTTGGGTTCGGGCGTTTCCTATTTGTACAGTTTGGCGGTCTTGTTCCAGATGACGCGTGGCGGAGAAGGCTCTTACTTTTTTGAAGGTGCGGCGACGATTGTGACCCTGATTACGGTGGGCAAGCTTTTGGAAGCGATTTCCAAAGGCCGCACGACGAATGCGCTCAAAGGCTTGATGGATCTCGCTCCGAAAATGGCGCGGCTCGTGGTGACGGAAAACGGGCGGGAAGTGGAAAGGATTGTTCCTGTAGAACAGCTGAAGGTGGGCGACGTTTTTGCGGTTCGCCCGGGCGACAGCATTCCGGTGGACGGCTTTGTTTTGGAAGGCTGTTCCGCGGTCAATGAATCCGCTTTGACGGGCGAAAGTATTCCGGTCGATAAAACGGTCGATGACCGCGTTTCGGCGGCGACGATCAATCGTTCCGGATTTTTGAAGTGCAAGGCGACCCGCGTGGGTGAAGATACGACTCTTTCGAAAATCATCCAGATGGTTTCGGATGCGGCGGCGACCAAGGCCCCGATTTCCAAGATTGCGGATCAGGTCGCTGGAATTTTTGTGCCAGTCGTGATTTCGATTGCGGTCGTGACGATTGGCGTTTGGATTTTGGTGGGAGCCTACGTGGGCTTTGCGCTTGCTCGCGGTATTTCGGTGCTTGTCATCAGTTGCCCGTGTGCGCTCGGCCTTGCGACGCCTGTGGCGATTATGGTCGGTAACGGCGTCGGTGCAAAGAATGGAATTCTCTTTAAGACGTCGGCGGCGCTTGAAACGACTGGCCGCTCCGAAGTTGTGGTGCTCGATAAGACGGGTACGATTACCCGTGGTGAACCGGAAGTCACAAAAATTCTCCCGGCGGAAGGCGTTTCGGAAACGGAACTTTTGAAACTTGCGGCGAGCCTCGAAGCGAAAAGCGAACATCCCTTGGCAAAGGCGATCATGGCGAAGGCTTTAAATGCGGACCTTGAGGAAGTTTCGGAATTTACCGCTCTTCCGGGGAATGGTCTTTCGGCAAAAATTTCTGTTGACGGAAAGAAGGAACTTTTAGTCGGCGGGTCGTATAAATTTATTGCATCCCAGGTTGCACTTTCTAAGGATGTGGACTTGCAGGTGGAAGCGCTTTCGAATGCCGGTTCGACGCCGCTTTTGTTTGTGCTGGGAACGCGTTTTTTGGGAATCATTGCGGTTGCAGATCAGGTGAAACCGGATTCGGCGAGGGCAGTCTCGGAGCTTCGCCAGATGGGCCTTCGCGTGGTGATGCTCACCGGTGACAATGTGCGGACCGCTCAGGCGATTGCGAAGACGGCTGGCATTGACGAGGTGATTGCCGATGTCCTTTCGAATGAAAAGGATGCGGTCATTCAACGGCTCCAGGCAGAACTTTTGGCTAGCGGTAAAAAGAATGCGAAAGTGGCGATGGTGGGGGACGGTATCAATGATGCGCCTGCGCTGACCCGTGCCGATGTGGGAATTGCGATTGGAGCGGGAACGGATGTGGCGATGGATGCGGCGGACGTGGTGCTCGTAAAAAGCTCTCTGCTTGACGTGGTAACCGCCATTCGCTTGAGCCGTAAAACGATTCGGAATATTCACGAAAACCTTTTCTGGGCGTTTATTTACAACGTGGTCGGCATTCCGCTCGCGGCGGGCTGCTACTACCACTTCTTCGGTTGGACTTTGAATGCGACTTTTGCCGCTCTCGCGATGAGCCTTTCGAGCTTCTGCGTGGTGACGAATGCGCTGCGCTTGAACTTTTTCAAAAATCCGGAAGCGAAAAAGGCGAATGTTCGGACCTTAAAAGTCGAAGGCATGATGTGCCCGCATTGCGAAGCCCATGTGAAACAGGCTTTAGAAACTTTGCCCGGAATCTTGGTCGCGACGGCAAATCATAAAAAGAAATCCGTTGAAATCGAATTCTCGGAAATGCCTTCGGATGCAGATATCGAAACCGTTATCACAAAGGCTGGCTACGTATTCAAAGGCTAAAATAAATCTGTAAAAGAAAAGCCCGGCAGTTTATCTGTGCCGGGCTTTTCTGTTGAATCGAAAGAGTTACTTCTTCAATTCTTTCTTGAGAATCGCTTCTGCCTTCTTGAACTGGTTCTTCACCGAGTTCGCGCCGGTACCGCCTTCGATGTTACGACGGGAAACGGAATAGGCAAAGGTCAAACGCTTCTTCACGTCCTTCGGATTCGGCACGCCCTTGGCTGCCCATTCTTCATCGGAAAGATCCGTGAACTGTTCACCGAGCTTGGCCGCTTCGCCGACAAGGCTTCCCACGATACGGTGTGCATCGCGGAACGGAATGCCGTCTTCCACCAAGATGTCCGCCAGGTCCGTGGCGAGGAGCGCCGGGAGCATGCGATCTTCCATCTTGTCAAAATTCCAGCGGGCGCTAGCAATCGCTTCGCTCATCACGCGAAGGAGAACCTTGGCGGTGTGCGTGCTGTCAAAGACCGGCTGCTTGTCTTCCTGAAGGTCGCGGCTGTAAGAAAGCGGAGCGCCCTTGACCAAGGTAAACATCGCCGTGTAATTGCCGAGCATACGGCCGGACTTGCCGCGGATCAGTTCCATCGAATCCGGATTCTTCTTCTGCGGCATCATGGAAGAACCGCTCGAGAAGGCGTCGGAAAGGGTCAGATAGCCGAATTCCGAAGAGCTCCAAATCACAAAGTCTTCTGCATAACGGCTGAGCGTATTCGCAATGATTGCGAGGTCGTTCAAAAATTCGAGAGCCATGTCACGGTGCGAAACGGCGTCGATGCTGTTTGCGCTCGGACGTTCAAAACCGAGTTCTTCTGCGACGAGCTGACGGTGGTACGGGAATGCAGAACCTGCAATCGCACCGCTGCCGAGCGGAAGTTCCACGTGCAATTCGAGGAAATTATCCAGGCGCTTCACGTCGCGGGAAAGCGCGAAGAAGAGGCTCATCATGTAATGGCTAAAGAGAATCGGCTGGGCCTGCTGCAAGTGCGTGTAGCCCGGCATGATCTTGCCGAAATTCTTCTTGGCGACGTCGAGAACGCTCTTCTGCAATTCCACCACGAGAGCGCGGATTTCCGCAGCGCGGTGACGCATGTAAAGTTTGAAGTCCGTGGAAACCTGGTCGTTGCGGCTTCTGCCGGTGTGAATCTTTTTGCCGAGATCGCCGATGCGGTCCGTCAAAACGCGTTCCACGGCCATGTGAACGTCTTCGTCCGTCGGGAGCCAAAGGTTCTTGCCGGCATGAACGTCGTCGAGGATTCCCAAAAGGCCTTTGCGAATCTTAGCATAATCTGTCTTGGTGAGAACGCCGGATTCCACAAGGCCCTTTCCGTGGCCGAGAGAACCCTGGATGTCTTCTTCCAAAAGCTCCTTGTCAAAATCCAAGCTGAAGCTGAGATCGATCATGCTCTGGGCCATTCCGCAGTCAAAGCGGCCGTCCCACATCATTTTTTTGCCTTTCTTTTCGGCCATTTGGAACCTCTTCACAAGTGAAATTTTTTTATCCGTCTAAAAGATAAAAAATCAGCCTCCCTCTGTGGTTCTTGAGGGAGGCCGATTCCTTACGAGAAGGGAGTTTTCTAGCAATAAAAATTAAAGGGCGATGGTCTGTGGTGCTTCGTAAAGAGGCTCTTCCACCATGAATGTTTCCACGCCACCCGTTTCTGCGATGTCCGAAAGTTTTTGGAAGGTGTTCTGGTAAACGGTCTTTCCGTTCGATTCGGAGGCTTCGCGGGAAATGCTTGCGAGGAAGCTACGGCCTTTGCGGTTCTTGAGGCGCACAATAAAGTGCGAAGCCTTTGCCGTCGCGTTCTGGATGAACGAAGTCCAATCCTGATCGTAGCGGAAAACATCGCGAATATAATGCCACTCGACCTGTTCTTCCTTGTAACCGAACAGGCGGCAGAATCGCTTGTTCGCCGTCAGCAGGCGACCGTGATCATTGATTTCGCAGTATGCGGATTCGTTGTTCTTCATACGGTACCTCCTATTCTTGATAGCGATAAAGAGCGTCAA
>JAILDK010000011.1 GCA_024689485.1 Fibrobacter sp. | reverse complement strand
AAAACTTTTGATCTGCGGGCTCTTTGCGATGCTCGCCGCCGGCTGTGCCGGCAACAAGGAAATGCTCACGACTTCGATAAATGAAGCGGAAGGCATGAATCGAGCTGCCCAGGCAGAAGGCATCAAGTCCCCGGCAACGGTCCAGGGTGAAAAGGATCTGGCGAGTGCCAAGCAGCTTTCGGAAGAAGGCAAGGACAACGAAGCCTTGGACGCCGCAGAACGTAGCCGCTTACAGTATCGCTTGGCCTTTGCCGAAAAGGATGCGAAGGACGCCGCGCTTGCGGACTCGACCGCTTCCAAGGAACTCCAGGGCGACCAGGAATCTCAAAAGCTTTACCAGTCGATTCTCGATAACGAAACCAAGGGCAAGGAGGCTGCACAATGAAATGGATGAAAATCGTAGCCTCGGCACTTGCCCTTTCTGCATTCGCTTTTGCGCAGGACAACTGTTCGCAAAAACTGGATGCGCTTGAAAAATCTTTGCCGCAGGGCTCTGCCCAAATCCGTTTGACGATTGCCGAAGCGAGAGCCTCTGCCGCAGCCGTTCAGATGATGAAGGAGAAGGACCCGAAGGATCCGCGCATCGCTTCGAAGGAAGAATCCTGCAAGCTTTACACGCAGATTATCGAAGCCCAGATTGCAGCCCAGAATTCTCGCAATTCTCTTGCGGAAAACCGCAAAAAGCGGCTCGCCGTCCGCGACTCGATCCGCCGTATTCAGGAAAAGATCGGTGAAGTGCGCAGTGGTCGCGCTTCGAACTTGGAAGAAGACTTGCAGGCAGAACGCGCAAAGCTCGCCAAGACGAATTCCGCCATGGATTCTGCGATGACGGCTGCTGCGGAACGTGAAGCGCTTCAGGCGGAACTCGCCAAGGCTCGCGAAGATTCTTTGAACAAGCTTCTCCAGGAAGAACGTGCCAAGGCGGAAGCGCGCCAGAACGAGGCGAAAAACAAGCTGAACGAGCTGCAGTCCAAGCTGATCCAGGTGACAGAAGATGCCCGCGGTATTATCCTTTCGATGTCGGACATCCTTTTTGATGTGGACAAGGCTTCTTTGAAGTCGGATCTGAAAACGAGCCTCGCCCGTGTCGCGGGCATTTTGACCGTGTACCAGGAACTGAATGTTTCCGTGGAAGGCCATACGGATAATACGGGCTCGGAAGAACACAACCTGAAGCTTTCGGAACAGCGCGCCAAGAATGTTCTGGACTTTTTGGTGGATCAGGGAATCGATGCGGGTCGTTTGACTTCCAAAGGCTTTGGCATGAGCAAGCCGGTGGCAGACAATGCAACGAAGGAAGGCCGTCAAAAGAACCGCCGCGTGGACCTGGTGATCAAGGATAAGGTCCTCTAATGGCGAAAATCGTTTCGGCGATGGAAGCCCGCAAAGGTTTCGGCGATTTGCTGAACCAGGTCGCGCTCAAAGGGGAAGATGTCGTGATCGAAAGAGCGGGGAAACCCCTCGCAAAACTCACGTCCGTTTCGGACCCAGGGCCCCAAAAACTCGATTTTCGCGACATTTCGCGGTTGCCCGGAGAAATCTGGGAATAAACTTGCAAAAAGCATACAAATTCCTAAATTTGTGGTAGATGATCGAATTCCCTTCAAAGGAGAAATCAATGAAACTGTCGACAATTGGATTTGCATTAGCAGCATGTGTCGGTTTAAGTTATGCAGCTACCGATACCGTATGGACGGCGCAAAACGGTGAAGGAACCATGGCGCCTGCAACATGGTATACTTATACCTACGGAACAGGCTCCGCGATTGATGCGAATGTCATCGAAACCTATAAGGTTGTGGACTATACCGCCGCTGCCACAAGCACTTCGAACGGTGCCGGCTATGCTTTCCAGTGGGCACAGGATGCATCTTATGAAGCTTCTCCGATCTCCCTTGCCGCCTACAAGGGTGTGTGCTTGACGTATAAGGCGGATAAGCCTCTCCGTCTTGACTTTATGCAGTCGACGATTTCGGATGGCAACTACTACGGCGTGCTTCTGGATTCGGCTCCGACTTTCAAGAAGACCTTTATCGCTTTTGACTCTCTCGCTCAGGGTTGGAAGTCGACGACGACTGTTGCTTGGAATGTGGCGCGTCAGACGGGCATGCAGTTCTCTTATAACAACACGTTAGCCAAGACTTATTCCTCGACAACGAATTCGCTTTATCTTTCTTCGATCATCTTGAGTGATTCCTGTGTCACTTACGCTCCGGTCCTTTTGGAACCGTATGCAAGCAACACGGATCCGTCGGAAACCCTCCTTGAAGTGGATACTCTTTCTCTTTCGCTTTCTAAAATCTTCTACGATGAAGATGGCGATGACTTGGAAATCAGCGTCACTGTTACGAATGGCTCTTTCATCTCCTTGTTGGATACGGCAACGAGCTTCTCCTTAAATGATACTCTGCATTTCGTCGCAGCGGCAAACAAGACTGGCGAAGCAATCGTAACGTTGAAGGCGAGCGATGGAAAGAATTCGGTTTCCTATTCCTTTACTGTCAATGTGCAGGATCAGGACAATGCTCCGACGGCAATAAACGACACCTACTCTGTAAATGAAGACGACACTCTTGAGGTGGATTACAAGAAAGGTGTTTTGGTGAACGACTACGATGTGGATGGTAACCAATTTACCATGACCTTTATGGATTCCACCTCTCATGGATTGTTGACTTTGAACGTGTCGGATGGCTCTTTCACTTATGTGCCGAATGCAAACTTCTGCGGTACAGATTCTTGGACTTATAAGCTCACGGACGATACGAACTTAGAAAGTGCCGAGGCAACGGTGACGATCAATGTGAAGTGTGTGAACGACGCTCCGACGGTGCAGGTTCTCGATGAAGATCTTCTCAAGGATCTGGTCTTTGACGAAGACTTTGCGGATACGGCGATTGCCTTTACCAGCGAACAAATTGCTTTTGCCGATGTGGACGGTGATGTCATCACGATTGGAGCTTACGGCGATGATTTGATCCATGCAGGTGTGACGACCGTTGGTTCCAAGCATTACATTGAATTCTCTCCGGTGGAAGATGCCAACGGTGTTGCTACGGTGACGCTCTATGGAACCGATAAAACGGATACGGCAAAGGTGACCTTCCAGGTGACGATCAATGCTGTCGCCGATGCGCCGAAGGCTCGTGATGATGAATACCAGATGTATGAAGACAGCGTCGTGACGATTGCTGCGAAGAAGGGTGTTCTTGCGAACGATGTGAACCCGGATGATTCGTCGGATGTGTTGCTCGCTTACCTTGTGACCGATGCTGCAAATGGCAAGGTTGAATTGGAAGTGGACGGCTCGTTCACCTACACGCCGGATGCGGATTTCGTCGGTGCGGACTCCTTCTCTTATGTGGTTTTGAATTCTTTGAACGATTCTTCGAATGTGGCAACGGTTCGCTTGGATGTTCAGGATATGAACGATGCTCCGGTCGTTGCAATTGATACGGCTGCCTACGATACGCTTGTTCGTACCGAAGACTTTACGTCTCCGATCACTTTCAAGGCGGCGGAAACAAAGACGTGGTTCACGGATCCGGATGGAGATGTTGTTTATATTAGCGTGGAAAGCGATGATGGCAAGCTGATTCCGTCGATTTCGGCGGCTGGTATTGTGACGATCAAGTCGGAAAGAGATGCGTTCGGGGATGCCTATGTGACGGTGACTGGAACGGATAGCATTTCGGGTTCTTCGAGCTTCAAGATCCACGTGTACTTGACTCCGGTAAACGACAAACCGAGAACGAAAATTGATACGATTGTCCAGATGGAA
>JAILDK010000126.1 GCA_024689485.1 Fibrobacter sp. | reverse complement strand
TCATATTTTTTTCTGTCTTCAAGTTCATCGCCTTTTTTCGTGATAGATTTATTAAAAGAAGTATCGAAGAGAGGTTTGTATGAATACGATTCCTAGCTATTGGTATTTTGTGCCGGCGGCGTCCTTGTTCGCCTTGGCGATGGCGTTGTATTTTTACCGCTACATGAAAAAGCAGCCAGCGGGTAACGCGCGCATGCAAGAAATCGCGGGCTACGTGCGAGAAGGCGCCCTCGCTTATTTAAAGCAGCAGTACAAAACGGTCTCTGTCGTCTTCCTCGTTTTATTCCTCGTCTTCGTCGTTCTCGCGGTTTTAAAAATTCAAAATCCGTTTGTTCCCGTCGCCTTTTTAACGGGCGGCTTCTTTAGCGGTTTCTGCGGATTTTTGGGCATGAAGACCGCAACCTATGCAAGCTCTCGCACGGCGCAAGGTGCCATTTCAAGCCTCAACCGGGGCCTCACCATCGCCTTCCGCAGCGGCGCGGTCATGGGACTTGTCGTCGTCGGGTTTGGCTTGCTCGACATCTCCGCCTGGTTCTTCGCCCTCAATTACATCTACGATCATCACATCTGGGGCTTCGGCATGGACGGCGCGAACAAAGCTGTCGAAATCACCACGACCATGCTCACGTTCGGCATGGGAGCTTCTTTACAGGCTCTCTTCGCCCGAGTCGGCGGTGGCATTTACACCAAAGCCGCAGACGTGGGCGCCGACCTCGTTGGAAAAGTGGAAGCGGGAATCCCGGAAGATGACCCTCGGAATCCGGCGACGATCGCAGACAATGTGGGCGATAACGTAGGCGATGTCGCCGGCATGGGAGCGGACCTTTACGAATCTTACTGCGGATCGATCCTCGCGACCGCAGCCCTCGGCGCTGCTCTACCCGGAGGCTTTCAATATGTGATCGCGCCGATGATCGTCGCCGCCATCGGAATCGTCCTTTCTGTTTTCGGAATCTTTATGGTTCGCACTAAAGAAGATGCGGGCATCAAGAGCCTTCTCCGCTCGCTGCTCACGGGAACCTTGGGCTCTTCCGTTCTTATTCTGATTGCGCTTCTTGTACTTGTCAAGTTGGAATTTATTACGCTCGGCATTTTTGGATCGGTACTTTCGGGCCTGATCGCAGGCGTTCTTATTGGGCAGTTTACCGAGTATTACACGTCGGATGCGTACAAGCCTACCCAGGGAATCGCTGCACAGGCAAAGATGGGCGCCGCCACGACCATCATTGACGGCATCTCGGTTGGCATGTTCTCCACGGGACTTCCGGTTGTAACAATCGTAATCGGCATTGTGGCCGCGTTCAGCTGTGCGGGCGGTTTTGAAAATATGTCGATGGGACTTTACGGCATTGGATTTGCAGCGGTCGGTATGCTCAGCACGCTCGGAATCACTCTTGCGTCGGATGCGTTTGGCCCGATTGCGGATAACGCCGGCGGGAATGCGGAAATGGCTGGCCTCGATCAAAAGGTTCGCGAACGCACCGATGAACTCGATAGGCTCGGCAACACGACCGCGGCAACGGGCAAAGGCTTTGCCATTGGTTCTGCTGCTTTGACGGCGATGGCGCTGCTTGCGTCTTATGTGGAAGAAGTCAAGATTTGGCTCGGTCAGCCGCTGTCGTATGCGGATTTTATGCAGTTTTACAATTTGAATCTGATGAATCCGATGCTTCTTGGCGGGCTTTTTATCGGAGCGATGATGGCGTTTGTCTTTTGCGGGTTCACCATTCAAGCGGTGGGGCGTGCCGCAAGTGCGATGGTCAAGGAAGTGCGCCGTCAGTTCAAAGAAATCCCGGGCATTATGGATGGCTCGGCGACTCCGGAATATGCCCGTTGTGTAGAAATTTCGACTAAAGGCGCGCAGCGTGAAATGCTTTTGCCTTCGCTCCTTGCCGTGGTGGTGCCTGTGATTGTGGGCTTGACATTGGGCGTTCCCGGCGTATTTGGGCTTTTGGTGGGCGGTCTTGGCTGCGGCTTTTCGCTCGCGACCATGCTGAATAATGCTGGCGGAGCCTGGGATAATGCGAAAAAGTTCGTGGAAAAGGGCAATTTTGGCGGTAAAGGCTCCGAAACTCACAAGGCGGCTGTCGTCGGCGACACGGTCGGGGATCCGTTCAAGGATACCGCAGGGCCTTCTCTTAACATTCTGATTAAGCTCATGACCATGGTTAGCGTGGTATTTGCCGGGGTCGTCGTGCGCTTTGGCGGAGTCTTTTTCTAAATTCCAGTTGAAAACATATTCAACTAGGACTTGAAAAATGAAAAAACTGTTGATTCTTTTGTCTGCGTTCGTCCTTTTCGCCTGCAACGGTGAAGCTTCTAAAAAAGAACAAGGGGATCAGTCTCTTGAAAAGGTCAAGCAGGCTGGCGAATTCGTCCTCGGCCTGGACGATTCTTTTCCGCCGATGGGATTCCGCACCAAGGACAATCAGATCGTAGGCTTCGACATTGACCTCGCCAAGGAAGTTGCAGCCCGCTTAGGCGTCAAACTTCGCACGCAGCCAATCTCCTGGGACGCCAAGGAACAGGAACTGAACACGGGTAAAATCGACTGCATCTGGAACGGTCTTTCTGTGGACAGCTCCCGCGCCGCAGCCATGAACCTCACAAGCGCTTACCTCAACAACCGCATGATCTTTACCGTCAAGGACACCGCTCTTTCGACGCTCGCTTCGCTCGCCGGCAAAAAGATTGCTGTCCAGAACGGATCGACCGCACAAAAGATCCTCGAAGCCTCGGATGCCGGCAAGGCCGCCGCGAAAATCCTTCCGTTTGACGAAAACCAGACCGCTCTCCTCGACTTGGACAAGGGCGGCGTGGACGCGGTCTTCCTCGACGAAATCGTCGCCAAGTACTGGATTACTTCGAACGCCAAGAGCTTTAAGGTGCTTACCGAAGGCCTTTCCGACGAAGTTTATGCAGTCGCCTTCCGCAAAAAAGACCAGAAGCTCCGCGACACGGTGGACAGCCTTCTCGTTGCCATGAAGGCAGACGGCAAGTTCGCTGAAATCTATGCCAAGTGGTTCGGCAAGTGATTTCCGATTTGCAAAATTTGCTCCCGATTCTCGCTCAAGGGTTTGGAACGACCCTTGCGATTTTTGGGCTCACGCTTTTGTTCTCGATTCCGCTCGGATTGCTCGTTGCGGTCCTCAAAATGTCGAAGTACAAGGTGATTCGTTACCCGGTCGCCTTTTACATTTCCGTGATGCGCGGAACGCCTTTGCTGCTGCAGATTGTGGCGATTTACTTTGGATCGTATTACCTTTCGCAGTCGGCGGGTGCGGACTTTTCGTTTGACCGTTTCCCGGCGGTGATCGTTGCGTTCTCGGTGAACTATGCCGCGTATTTTGCAGAAATCTTCCGCGGTGGAATTGAATCCATTCCCAAGGGCCAGTACGAAGCGGCGACAATGCTTGGACTTTCCAAGAGTCAGACCTTCTTCCGCATCATTTTGCCGCAGGTCTTAAAGCGCGTCGTTCCGGCCAGCGCAAACGAAGTGATCACCTTGGTGAAGGATACCTCCCTTGCGCAGGTGATTGCGGTCACCGAACTTTTTGCCCTTGCCAAAAAACAGCAGGCCGTTTACGCGAGCATCTTTCCGCTGTTCGTCGCGGGCATCTTTTATTACGTCGCCAACTTGATCCTTTCTGTGTTCTTCAGTTATCTGGAACGCAAGTTGAATTATTATCGGTAGAGCCATGGAAGATCACATTCTCGAAGTCAAGCACTTGAAAAAGTCCTTTTATGATTCCAAAAAAGGACGTGAAATTCAGGTGCTCAAAGACATTTCGTTCAACATGAAATGCGGCGATGTGCTTTCGATCATTGGACCTTCGGGTTCGGGCAAGTCCACGCTTCTCCGTTGCATTACCCAGCTCGAAACCATGGACGGTGGGGAAGTTCGCGTTTGCAACAAGAACATGGTCGTCCCCGGGTCAAATCCGATTCGTTACGCGCCTAAGGCGGACCTCGCAGAAATTCGCCTTTCGACAGGCCTCGTGTTCCAGAACTTTAACTTGTTCCCGCACCTGACCGTGCTGCAGAACGTGACCCTTGCCCCGATCCGCGTTTTAAAACTGGAACCGCACAGCGCTCGCATTCGCGCCATGCGCCTGCTCAAAAGAATGGGCCTTGAAAGCAAGGCTCGCGCTTACCCGTGTGAACTTTCGGGCGGTCAGCAGCAACGCGTTTCCATTGCACGCGCCCTGGCGATGAACCCCAAGGTTCTCTTCTTTGACGAACCGACGAGCGCTCTTGACCCGGAACTCACCGGCGAAATTTTGAAGGTCATCAAGTCGCTTGCCGAAGAAGAAATGACGATGGTCATTGTGACGCATGAAATGGCTTTTGCCCGTGATGTGGCAAACCAGGTGCTGTTTATGGATGACGGCGTCGTGGTGGAAAAGGGAACTCCGGAATATGTTTTTGGACAGTCCCAGAATGAACGCTTGCAGTCGTTCCTTTCTCGCTTTTCACAGAATGGTTAATTTGTAAGGATTCGCTTATGCACATGACCATGGAGCAGATTCCGAACTTTGTGGAATACACCAAGGAATTCCGCGTCGAAGAATCGATGATCGATCAGAACCATCATTTGAACAATGTCGTTTGTGTCGAATGGATTCAGGATATTGCGGTGGAACATTCCGACGTCACCGGCGGAACGGCCCGTATGCAGGAACTCGGCTGCGGCTGGATGATCCGCACCCAGCATGTGGAATACAAGGCGCAGGCTTTCCTCGGCGACGAAATCGTCGGAACGACATGGGTGCCGGAATACTCCAAGGTCTCCACGAATCGTCACACGAAGTTTGTGCGCAAGTCCGATGGCAAGGAAATCTTTTCGTCGGTCACCACGTGGGTCTTGGTCGATATGAAGCGCGGCCGTCCGATTGCGATTCCAGAAGACTTGAAGGATTTTTTTCGCAAAATGTAAGCCCTGCTTCAACTGTATAAGCAATCCCGCTGGACTCTTAAAACTCCGGCGGGATATTTTTTTTGCGCAGGAATAGACTTTTTGAAGCATTTTAAATATGTTAAAGGTATCTAACAAGTGAGGCTGTACAATGAATAAGAACTATTTTGATTTGACTGGACATGTTGCTATTGTGACGGGATGCTCGACGGGTCTCGGCGTTCAGATGGCAAAAGCCCTTGCAAACCAGGGAGCTAAGATCGTTGCGCTTGCCCGCCGTAAAGAAAAAATTGAAGCGGTGGCAAAGGAAATCGCAGAAACCTACGGCGTCGAAACGCTCGCTGTTCAGTGTGACATCACCGATACCGACCGTGTGAATGCTTCCGTAGATGAAGTCCTCGCGAAGTTTGGCCGTATCGACATCCTTGTGAACAATGCGGGCACAGGGACCGTCGCTCCGGCAGAAGATATTACCGATGAACAGTTCAACGACGAAATGAGCATTGACCTGGGCGGAACCTTCAAGGTGGCTCGTGCCGTCGCCAAAAAGGCGATGCTCCCGGCCAAGTACGGCCGTATCATCAACATCGCCTCCATGTACGGCCTTGTCGGCAACAAGATCTGCGGTTCTGCACCGTATCACGCCGCCAAGGGTGGCGTGGTGAACCTCACCCGCGCACTCGCCGCGGAATGGGGCTCGAAGGGCATTACCGTGAACGCCATTTGCCCGGGCTATTTTTACACGCCGCTCACCCAGGAAACCCTGGATTCGGACTTCTTCCAGCAGAATGCGAAGACCATGATCCCGGCGGAACGCTACGGCAACGAAGGCGAACTCGACACCGCGGCAATCTTCCTTTCGTCCCCGGCTTCGAGCTATGTCAACGGCATTATGGTTCCGGTGGACGGTGGCTACACCTGCATGTAATGCACTAAAAGCGTAAAGCTTTCAAATCGCTCGCTCAAGGCGGGCGATTTTTTTATATTTCAGTCGGTAAATTTTAACTCTAACCTAACAGAAGGTACTACGATGGCAAAACTTTCCATTGAAGATCTCGAACTCGCTGGCAAGCGCGTTTTCATTCGCGTTGACTTCAACGTTCCGCAGGACAAGGTGACTGGTGAAATCACCAACACGAAGCGTATCGAAGCCGCTCTCCCGACCATCCAGTATGCTCTCGACAAGGGTGCAGCTGTGATCCTCGCTTCCCACCTCGGCCGTCCGAATGGCAAGGTGAACGCTAAGTTCACGCTCGCTCCGGTTGCAAAGAAGCTCGAAGAACTCATCAAGAAGCCGGTGAAGTTCCTGAACGACTGCTGCGGTGCAGAAGTCGAAGCAGAATGCGCCAAGGCTAAGCCGGGTGACATCATCCTCCTCGAAAACCTCCGCTTCCACATCGAAGAAGAAGGCAAGGCAAAGATCAAGAACGAAGACGGTACCGAAACCAAGATCAAGGCTGATCCGGCTGCTGTCGAAGCTTTCCGCGCTTCTCTCTCCAAGCTCGCAGACGTGTACGTGAACGACGCATTCGGCACCGCTCACCGTGCTCACTCCTCCATGGCTGGTGTGAACCTTCCGCAGAAGGCTGCTGGCTTCCTCATGAACAAGGAACTCAAGGCTTTCGATAAGGTTTTGAACAATCCTCCGCGTCCGTTCCTCGCTATCCTCGGCGGTTCCAAGGTCGCAGACAAGATTCTCCTCATCAACAACCTCCTCGACAAGGCTGACGAAATCATCATCGGCGGTGGCATGGCTTTCACCTTCAAGAAGGTGATCGACGGTATCGAAATCGGCAATTCCCTCTTCGACGAAGAAGGTGCAAAGCTCGTTCCGGAACTCCTCGAAAAGGCTAAGAAGGCTGGCAAGAAGATCATTCTCCCGGTCGACTACGTCGCTGCTGAAAAGTTCGACGCCGCTGCCGCTAACAAGGTCGTGACCGACGCTGAAGGCATTCCGGCTGGCTGGATGGGCCTCGATGTGGGTCCGAAGTCCACGGAAATCTTCTGCGACGCGATCAAGTCCGCTAAGACGATCGTTTGGAACGGTCCGGCTGGCGTGTTTGAATTCGACGCATTCGCCAAGGCTACGAAGGCGATGGCAGACGCTATCGTCGAAGCAACGGCTGCTGGCGCAATCACCGTGATCGGTGGTGGCGATACCGCTACGGCTGCGAAGAAGTTCGGTGCAGACAAGAAGGTGACCCACACCTCTACCGGTGGTGGCGCTTCCCTCGAACTCCTCGAAGGCAAGGTCCTTCCGGGTGTCGCATTCCTCACCGACAAGTAATTTTCAAATTTTGAAAAGAGAAGGGCGTCGCAAGGCGCCCTTTTTTATTATATTTGCAGCACACCAACGGGGTGTAGCTCAGTCTGGTAGAGCGTCTGCTTTGGGAGCAGAATGTCGTCAGTTCGAATCTGGCTACCCCGAGAAAAAGGACTTCGCATCGCGAAGTCCTTTTTTCGT
>JAILDK010000124.1 GCA_024689485.1 Fibrobacter sp. | reverse complement strand
TGTGTTGTGGGAAGTGAAAACGATCCGTACATGTCCTATGAGCGCGTGGAATTCTTTGCAAAAGCTTGGGGAGCCAAGTTGTTCAATGCCGGTGCGCTCGGCCACATCAATTCGGATTCGAATCTCGGCGAATGGGAACAGGGCCGTAGGTTTCTATCGGAGTTTGAACGCTCTTTATAGCACAACTTATAGTTTTAAGCTATAACCAAACAGAAAAAAATAGTATAGCTGTGGAGGGCTAAATGAACTTGACGGAAGAATCTCTTTTTATATATTAACCTATATAAGTTATAGGAAATAGAAACAAGAAAGATTGGGATAAGACATCCACTTTAGAAGGGCACGATGATCGGTTTTGAGTATTACAATCCTGCAAAAATTGTATTCGGCGAAGAAAGTGAAAAAAGACTGAAATCGCTTCTCGCGGAGTACAAGGTCAAATCCCTGCTGCTTGTTTACAGTGGAGATTTTATCAAGTCTCTCGGTATCTATTCTGTCATTCAAGATGCCGTGAAGGAATTGAATCTCCGTTTTTTGGAAAATGGGAATGTGGTCCCGAATCCGTCGATTGACCTTGTCCGCGATCTTGTGCAGCAGGGAAAAACGAACGGGGTGGATTTTGTACTGGCTGTCGGCGGCGGAAGTTCGATTGATACGGCCAAGGCGGTGGCTCTTGGAATTCCTTACGCAGGCGATGTGTGGGACTTTTTTAGCAAAGGCGTTTCTCCGGAACGTGTTTTGCCGATCGGTGTCATTGCGACGACCGCATCGAGCGGCTCTGAAACTTCCAATGCGGCGATTCTTTCGAATGGTGAATGGAAGCTTGGCTTTGAAGATGACCGCATCATTCCGAAGTTTGCCATCATGAATCCGAAGTATACGGTAGAGCTTCCTGAATATCAAACTTTTGTGGGCGTTGCCGATGTGCTTTCCCATCTTTTGGAACGGTATTTTTCGGATGAAAAATATTCCGATACGACGGATTACCTGATTGAAGGAGCGATCCGCGCGTTGCTTGTGAATGCGGATAAACTGATTGAAAATCCGAAGGACATTCATGCCCGTGGCGAAATTCAATGGCTGGCGAGCGTTGCGCATGGGGGCTTCCTAGATGCGGGACGTCGTGCCGATTGGGGCTCGCATCGGATTGAACATGAACTTTCTGCGCAGTACAACATTACCCATGGCGAAGGGATGGCGGTTGTTTTTGTTGCATGGACAAAGTATATGGCTTACCAGAAGCCGTGGCGGCTGGCTCTGTTAGCCGAACGCGTTTTCCATGTGGATTCGTATAACTATACCATCACAGAAAGGGCTCTGATTCTCTCGAAAAAGCTGGCGGAGTTTTTCAAAAAGCTGAAGCTTGCGACGACGCTTTCGGAACTGCACATTGGAGACGAACATTTTGACGCAATGGCAGCACGGGCTGTCAGGAATGGGAAGGTCGGGCACTATGTGCCGCTCGATGCTTCCGCCATCAAGAAGATTCTAAAACTCGCTCTTTAAGAGATTGCTTCGTGTTGCTCGCAATGACACTTAGAAGGGTGTCATTGCGAACGTTAGAAGGGTGTCATCGCGAACGCAGTGAAGCGAACTTTTTAATTATAGGAGAAAACACATGTCTAAAATTTACACCTCGATTGACCAGTTGATCGGTCGCACTCCACTTCTCGAACTCACCCGCATCGAAGCCGCAAACCAGTTGCAGGCTAAGATTCTGGCAAAGCTCGAATACTTTAACCCGGCAGGCTCTGTCAAGGATCGAATCGCAAAGGCTTTGATTGATGACGCAGAAGCTTCGGGAAAGCTCAAACCGGGTTCCGTCATTATTGAACCGACTTCGGGAAATACGGGTATTGGACTTTCTTCTGTGGCATCTGCCCGCGGATATCGCACCATCATCGTTCTTCCAGAAACGATGAGCGTGGAACGTCGCCAGCTGATCAAGGCTTATGGCGCAGAACTCGTTCTTACAGAAGGTGCAAAGGGCATGAAGGGCGCGATTGCCAAGGCAGAAGAACTCGCCAAGGAAATTCCGAACAGCTTTATTCCGGGACAGTTTGTGAACTTCGCCAATCCGGCTGCTCACCGTGAAACGACGGGTCCGGAAATCTGGGAAGATACCGATGGTAAGGTGGATATTTTTGTCGCGGGCGTCGGTACGGGTGGAACCGTGACGGGCGTCGGTGAATATCTCAAGTCCCGTAATCCGAATGTGAAAATTGTGGCTGTCGAACCGGCTAGCTCGCCGGTCCTTTCCAAGGGTACGCCGGGCTCGCATAAGATTCAGGGCATCGGCGCAGGCTTTGTTCCGCAGGTTCTGAATACGAAGGTTTACGACGAAGTCATCGC
>JAILDK010000093.1 GCA_024689485.1 Fibrobacter sp. | reverse complement strand
AGCGAGAGCTTCATCGTAAGCGGTCTGGCTAATGCCCACAGACTGTGCGGCAATGCCAAGGCGAGCGCCGTTCATCAAAGCCATCACGTACTTAATGAGGCCGAGCTTGCGACGTCCGCAGAGTTCCGCCTTCGCGTTCTTGTAAACGAGTTCGCAGGTCGGGCTTCCGTGAATGCCCATCTTGTTTTCGATGCGGCGAACGTTCACGCCACCATCACGCTTGTCGTAGATGAACATGGAAAGGCCACGTGCATCGTGCGTGCCGTCTTCGGAACGAGCGAGTACCAGGTGAATGTCGGAGTCGCCGTTCGTAATGAAGCGCTTCACGCCGTTCAAATACCAGCACTTGTCCTGTTCGCTGTAGGTCGCCTTGAGCATCACGCGCTGAAGGTCGGAACCTGCATCCGGTTCGGTCAAGTCCATGGACATGGTTTCGCCGGCACAAACGCGCGGAATAAAGCGGGAACGCTGATCGTCGTCGCCAAATTCATAGAGCGTTTCAATGCAGTCCTGCAAGGACCAGATGTTTTCAAAACCTGCATCCGCCGCGGCGATCATTTCGTTGATAGCCGTGTAGACGGTCACCGGGAAGTTCAGGCCGCCGTAGCGACGCGGCATCGTGACGCCGTTGAGTCCAGCCTTGCGGGTAGCTTCGAGGTTTTCGTAGGTCTTGCTTGCGTAACGGACGCGGCCGTTTTCGCAGTGCGGGCCTTCGGCATCCACGGCTTCGGAATTCGGGAAGACCGTGTTAGCGGTAATGTCACCGGCAATTTCGCAGACGCGGTTGTAGCTGTCCATCGCGTCTGCAAAGTTCTCGGGTGCGTAGTCGAACTTGTCCTTGTCGGCAAAGTCATGTTCCTTGAGGGACACGATCTTTTCCATCAACGAGCTGCTTTCGACGTTGAACTGAATCTCTGGATGATCTGTATAGAAATTTGCCATACGCTTACTTGTTGTTTGCCTTGTAATACTTGATCAGCTTCGGCACGACTTCTTCGACCGTACCGTTAATGACATAGTCCGCGATCGCGTTGATCGGAGCATCCGGGTCGGAATTCACGGAAATGATGATACCAGAATCCTGCATACCAGCAAGGTGCTGAATCTGGCCGGAAATACCGCAAGCGATATAGACCTTCGGACGCACGGTCACACCGGTCTGACCGATCTGACGGTCGTGATCGGCAAAGCCCGCATCGATAGCGGCACGGCTTGCGCCGACTTCCGCGTGGAGTTCCTTGGCAAGTTCAAAGAGCATGTCGAAGCCTTCCTTCGAACCCATGCCGAAACCGCCGGCGACCACGATCGGAGCGCCCTTCAGGTTATGCTTCGCCGCTTCCACGTGACGGTCAAGAACCTTCACCACGTATTCCGTTTCCGGAACGTACTTCGCGACGTCATGCTTGATGACTTCACCCTTGTAATTCGGATCGACGACTTCCTTCTTCATCACGCCTTCGCGGACGGTAGCCATCTGCGGGCGATGTTCCGGGTTCACGATCGTTGCAACGATGTTGCCACCGAAAGCCGGGCGAATCTGGTAAAGCTGATTTTCGTAGTGCTTCTTTTCGGTCTTACCGTCGACGAGAGTTGCCATGTCGAAGCTGCCGATTTCAAGTTCCGTACAGTCAGCGGTAAGGCCGCTGTGCATCGTGCTCGAAATGCGCGGACCGAGATCGCGGCCAATGACCGTTGCGCCGAGGAGGCAGATCTGCGGTTTTTCTTCCTTGAAGAGGTTCACCACGAGAGCCGCGTGCGGGTTCGTCGTGTACGGGAAAAGTCCTTCCGCGTCAAAAACGTGAACCTTGTCCACGCCATACGGAAGAACCTGTTTTTCGATGCCTTCGAGACCGGAGCCTGCGCAAATGCATTCCAGCTGGACGCCGAGAGTGTTGGCAAGCTTACGACCCTTCGAAAGCAGTTCAAGGGAAACGTCGACGACTGTCTTCCCTTCAATTTCGCAGTATACAAATACGTTATTCATAGGTTAGCCAATAATCTTTTCGTCCAAAAGTTCCTTGATAAGTCCTTCGATGTCCGCATCACTTGCGGTCATCGTGCGGCTGTCCTTCGCCTTAAAGACGATGTTCTTCACCGCCTTCACGTTCGTCGGAGAGCCAGCCTTACCGATCTGAGCCGGGTCAGCGTCAATGTCCGCTGCGCCCCACTGCGTAATGTTCAAGAACGGCTTCTTTTCGAGGAGAGCAGCATCGGCTTCTGCCTGTTCCGGCTTGCGTTCTGCGGCAACCGTCGCCTTCTTGAACTTCATCACGAGCTTTGCATTGCGCGGACGGCAAGGAGCGGCACTGCCGTTCACCGTCACAACCAGCGGAAGCGGAGCTTCAACCGTTTCCACGCCGCCATCGATATGGCGCTTGATCACGACCTTCTTCGCCTTTTCGTCAAGGGAAAGGATTTCTTCCGCGTAAGTCACCTGGGGCAGGCCAAGCTTCTGCGCAATCTGCGGACCGACCTGGGCCGTATCGCCGTCAATTGCCTGACGACCGCCGAGGATAATGTCATAATCGCCGATCTTCTTCACCGCCTGAGCGAGCGTGTAGCTCGTCGCAAGCGTATCCGCACCGCCGAGAGGACGGTCCGTTACCACGTAGCCGTTATCCGCACCGCGATAAAGAGCTTCGCGGACCACTTCAGCGGACTTCGGAAGGCCCATGGTCAAAACGGAAATGGTGGAACCCGGGAACTGATCCTTCAAACGGAGGGCCTGTTCCAAGGCGTTCAAGTCTTCAGGGTTGAAGACAGCCGGCAGTGCTGCACGATTCACTGTTCCCTGCGGCGTCATCGCGTCCGGGCCGATGTTTCGTGTATCAGGCACCTGCTTCGCAAGCACGATAATTTTAAGACTCATATTTTCTTTTTTATTGTGATTTTGTTGAACAGAAATCTTGCTAAAGTGGCAAAATTCACATGAGAAAGATACGATTTTTTTGAAGGCAACGGCACGTTTCTTGCCATTTATGTATGGAATTTTTCAAAAAAGCGCTCCATTCAGACGCATACGCCCCCGCCTATACTTTCTCAATTTTTGAAAGGATGTTCAAGAAGACTGAAGTACGAAGCATAAAATATCAGGATATGCTTTAGCGAATTTCAAGACACCTTCATTTATCACAAATATTGCTTCATGCACATCTGGATATTCTTTGCGTAGAGGCAAAAAAGATAGATTGTCCGATGTAGCTTTTTCCATTAATCAAATTCGTAATTTTATATATACCACACCGAATAGAATTCTTAGACGATTGCATTTCAATACTCCATTTTTTGACAAGACATATTTTATTAAGCCCTCCTTTTTTATAAATTAAAGGTATGGACGAACAGCGTCAAATTCTTTTTATGCAGATTCGAATTCTGAGGATCGCCTCAGAACGTTTCAATCTGTCTTTAAAAGACACCGCCGCGCTTTTCAAAAAATATGAAGTTCTCAAGTACATCCGCGAATGCTTCGGTATTTTCCACGTCGAAGGCGATGAAGCCGTCTTTGACGACGTGAAGAGCTACCTTAAAATCAAAGGGGCTGCCGTATGAAACTTTTAGAATCTGGAACGATTCTTTATCACGGTAGTTACTGTGCCGTAAAAAATCCGGATTTGGACAAATGCGCTCGCTTCAAAGACTTCGGGCAAGGCTTCTATTTGACAACTTCAAAAGAGCAGGCTCAAAGTTTTGCCAAGATTTCCGCATCCAAGGCAAAAAACCGCGGATTAATCCCCATTCAGGAACGCTTTGCGCATGTATCCACGTTCCGAGTTACCGATGTAACAAGGCTTAAGGTTTTTGCATTTGAAACAGCAGACATCGATTGGCTGCACTGCATCGTCGCCCATCGCAGAAACAACGCTTTCACGGAAATTCGCAATCAAATGACATCCTACGACGTCATTTCTGGAAAGATTGCAAACGACAACACAAACGCTACCATTTTAGCCTATATGGGAAACGTATACGGTTCCATGGGCAGCGAGCAAGCTGACGCCATTTGCATTAGCCTGTTACTCCCAGAACGTCTGCAAGATCAGTTCTGTTTCAGAAGTGCAAACGCGCTATCAAAGCTTGAATTCGTTAAAAGCGAATCTGTCACGTTGGGGTAACCGATGCTTAGCGACAAAACCTTATTTGCGATGGATTTGACCGCACTGATGGCGATAGAGAAACTTGCGCAAAGCTCTCAGAAATCTCAAGAAGACATCCTTGTCGATTTTATGGAGTCCAATACCGCAAAAATGCTCTACGACGATTCCAATAAGCTTTGGTGGGACGGCCCGGATGCCACTGCCGAAGAATTTGAACGCGAGAGAGCGAAATAAGAATTTCTATCTTTGGCAGCGATGACAAATCTTCGCTCTTCCAAACTGCAAGCTTTTGGTTCGGCAAGCATCCCTAAGCTTGTCCTGATGTTCTCCGTTCCCGCGATCATCAGCATGTGCGTGAACGCCTTTTACAACATCGTCGACCGTTACTTTGTCGGTCAGGGCGTCGGGGCGCTCGGCATTGCGGGAATCACGCTCTGCTTCCCCATCATGCTTTTTATTATGGCGATGTCCATGGTCATCGGGGTCGGCGGCAACACGCTCTTCGCAATTCGACTCGGCGAAAAAAAGTATCAGCAGGCAAGCATCATTTTGAACAACTCGTTCGTGCTGCTGATCATTATGGCGCTCAGCGCCTTTGCCCTCGGCGAAATCTTTATGGATCCGCTGCTCCGTATTTTCGGGGCGAGCGACCAGACGCTTCCCGTCGCCTCTTCGTACATGCGCATCATTCTTCTCGGAGCCGTTTTCCAGACGATCGCGCCGGGCATGAACCATTTTATCCGTTCCATGGGGCATCCGAAAACGGCCATGCTCCGCGATATCGTGGGTGCCCTCACAAACGTTTTTTTGGACTGGCTTTTTATTATCAAGTTCCACTGGGGAATCGAAGGCGCCGCCTGGGCGACGATTTCTTCACAGTTCGTGAGCAGCCTGCTCATTATGCAGTTCTTCATCAAAAAGTCGACGCCGATCAAGATCAACCGCAGACACTTGCATTTGCACTTTCCCTACGTGCGAAAGATTTTCGTTCTCGGATTCCCGCCTGCGATCATGCAGATCTGCAACAGTTTAATGAACGCGATTCTCGCCTGGAGCCTTTCGACCTACGGCAGTAAAAGTTTGCAGCCGACCGCGACGATGACAGGCGGCGACATTGCGATTTCCGCATTCGGCATCATCAACAGCGTCGTTTCGATCGCCGTTTTACCGCTGATGGGATTTGTGCATGGAACGCAGCCGATTCTTGGTTACAATTACGGGGCAAAACTTTTTGACCGCGTGCGAGGAACGCTCAAGTTCGCCTACATCTACAGCATCGCCTTTATGATTCTCGCCTGGGCTGCAATCCAGTGGAAGGCGGAAGTTTTTGTGGCGCCTTTTGCTCCGGGAGATCTGAACATGCAGACCGTGACCGCGTGGGGCATGCGCGTGTTTACCAAGGCGCTCCCCTTTGTGCCGCTCGGCATGGTCGCGGGAAACTTTTTCCAGGGTACGGGAAAGGCAGGACTTTCGATGTTCCAGAACGCCTGCCGTCAGGTGATCATGCTGATCCCGTTTTTGCTGGTGATGCCGCTCTTTTTTGATTTGCAGGGCGTGTTCATGGCACAGCCGATGGCAGATGTCGGCGCCGCCATCACGGGCCTTTTACTGCTCCGCTGGCAGCTTAAAAAGATGAAATAACGCCCTTCTCCTGAAGGAGCGCCTTCACTTCGTCATACGGCAAAGGCTTCGAAAAATAGTAGCCTTGGACGCGGTCGCAGCCGATCTGTTCGAGGAACTTCAAATGTTCCTCGGTCTCGACGCCTTCCGTAAGCGTTCCCAAGTGCAAATTCTTTGCCATGTCCACCACGGAACGGATAATCACCTTGGACTTCTGCGTAAAATTCCGCAAGAAGAGCATATCGATCTTGATGCAATCGAATTCGTAATCCTTCAAAACGTTCAGCGAAGAGAATCCCGAGCCAAAGTCATCCATCCAGACTTCGTAACCTTCTTTACGGAAGTTCTTCACCTGTTTCAAGACCTGCCCATCGTCACCGTCCAAAACGGATTCCGTGATTTCGATGTGGATCATGTTGTGCGGAACGTTGTACTTTTGGGTCAGCTTTTCGACTTCCTTGAAAATATCGCAAAGCTTAAAATCCAAGCGAGAAAGGTTGAACGAAACCGGAACGCAAAGGTGTCCCTGGTTCGATTCCTTGCGGTAATTTTCGCAAACCTTCTCCAGCATAAAAAGATCCAGCTTGTGAATCAAATGCGCTTCTTCGAGGATCGGGATAAAGTCGATCGGCGCAAGGAAACCGTGTTCCGGATCGATCCAGCGCGCCAAAGCTTCAAAACCGCAGAGCGTGTTCGTTTTAGCATTGACAACAGGCTGATAATACACCTGAATGTATTCGTTCCGAATCGCTTCATCCACATGCGAAACGAGGTACATTTTTAAGCGTTCCCGCGCGCCCATTTCATCGGCATAGACAGCCACATAGCGGTCGTAAATTCCCTTGATCGAAGCTTCCGCAAGACGTGCGCGCATAAAGTTCTTTTCGATTTCTTCCAAATCTTGATTCGGAGTGCGCTGAAGATAGATGCCCGCCTTGACTTCGAGCTCGCCCGCTTTGGAAAACGCGCGAATTTCATCATGGACTTCCTTGACCTTGGCATTCAAGCCAGCAAGATCCGCCACCACGCGGAAGACATCCGCCGAAACTCGGGTCACAAAGCGCACCCCGAAACGGGTTTCCAAAGCCTTCGCCAAAAAACGCAGCGAAGCATCGCCCTGCTCAAAGCCATACTTTTCATTGAACGACTTAAAATTGTCAAAATCAAAAACGATAAAAGCAAAACGACGGTTGCCGTTATGGGCAAGCAGTTCCTGCACATAGTTCGCAAACAAGAGCGCATTCGGAAGACCCGTCAAATCATCGTGGTTTCTTTCCAGTTCCGCTTCCTGTTCCAAACGGATCGCTCTAAAGATCAGCTTCACCGCAATCGTGAGCGTGAGCCAGAATAAAATCGAAACAAAGACCAGATAATTCAAGAATTCCGGCGTAACTTCGATCATGCGCACGCACACGTACATGGCAAGGTTCACAAGCAAGCTGAAAGACGTAAACACGCCCAAAAAGCCATAACGTCTAAAGGCCAGCGAGGCGCCTACATAGCTAAGCTCGTTTTTTAGGAGCTTCCACCAAACCATGATCGCCACAGCATCCACGGCGCAGGCTCCAAGCTGGGTCTTGCCCACCACCATGCCCAAGTAGCCAATACCGCCAAAAGCCGAAAGCAAGAACAGCGAAAGCGACCAATGGACGGCCATTTTTTTATACACCAGGAAGATCGCAACCGGAAGCAAAATCAGTCGGGACGAATAATCCAAAATCACATCCAGCAAAAGAGGCACGTCACCAAAGGCAAAAGCAAGAGCCTGCATCAGGCCTTGATAAACAAGCTCCGAAGCGATCATATAAGGGCACAGCGAAACAAGGCCACCCCACAAAATGGTCTTTAGCCGGTCCTTTTCTTCTTCCAGAATAACGAGTCCAGCAACGAAGAAAAGCGAGACAACGAGCGACGGCACAAAATAAACGTGTCTCATGAGCTCAAACAAATCCATCATCATTCCCTCGCAGCAACCGATAAGTTACACAACACAAAAAAAAGCCTGTGCAAAAGCACAGACTATATAAAAGAGCCAGCCGGCTCCAACAAAGCAGCTGGTACTCCCTTCCATAACATGCACTATTTGCACATATATCCACCTATCAAAGTATATAAAAATTTGCAAAAAGGGTGGAAATCGTAAAAAATGGGTGAATTTTGTGAATTTCTCAGTAAATTTTGCCGTCTATTCAACTGACGTTCAACTAATTGAATTTTCCAAACCGCCGACTCACTTGTTCGATGTGAGTTTGCGTTACATCGTCATCCACCATATGCACATAAGGCTGGATTTTATCATACAAAGCATCAACAGTTTCTGGAGAATAGAAGTTCTTACCATTCTGAAGCATCAAAGACAAGTCTCCAGGCAATGTACGAATGGTGTGAATGGAAGTAAAAGTTCGAGTCTGCGGAACCTGTTTAATATTGGACTTAGCTCCAAAGACAACCACGTTGTAAACGCGTGAAGCCCACGGATCTTGTCCTAAAAATTGCAAGAGATACTTGATATGGCCTTCATTCTGCCGCACCGGATTCGTCATTCTTTCTTGATCGCCATTCCTTTTATAGACAATCCACTGCGGATGCGAGTCATCTCCATAAATTGCCCCGCTCACATTCTTACTTTCAAAAACATACATTCCTGTCTCATGCAGCAGCAAAAGATCAATTTCAGAAGTTTCCCCATTTCCCTTTGGTAAATAAACATTTCGTAGCAACTGATAGCGACGCCGATTCTCCGCGCACACCTGATGAATCACTTTTTCTATCGCATCTTCACCAGCCTTCCCCACTTCTTGAGCATAATCAAACGAAGATGCATCCGAAGTAAAATCATCCGGTGATTTTTCAAGCTCAGGAGGTTGAGGTTTTTCTGAAGTCTTATCCGGAAATTGATTTGCGATAAAAACCAAGAGCGCAAAACACGCGCCAAACAAAAGGAAAAAAGGAATCGGATGTTCCCAGATAAAGGAGAAAAATTTTACGCCCAAAAAAGCAAAAAGAACAAGCAAAAGAGCGCATCCGCACCCCATCACATTATCACGCGGGGATCGATTTTCTTCTGGCACAAAATTTCTTTCACGCTGATAATTGCGCCGGCGTCTTTTCTTCTTTGGTTTTGAAAGAGTCGCATTCACCAAAGAGAATACAACGCTTAAGCCAATAGCCAGCAACAACAGTTTCGTTAGAGAACCAAACAGCGAATCAAACATATCCCAATTACATACTCAGAGATTTAATCTATCACAGACGTATAAGCGGAAAGCAACGCTCGAAGATCTTCTTCAGCATACTTTCCATACAGCAAAGCTTTTACATCATCTGATTTTGCACGCGAATTTTCATCTTTTAAGCCCGCACATAGACGGGCTAGCATAGCCTTATCAATTTCTTGCCAATATTTATTATTCTTATTTAACTTCCAAAGTTTTTCGCCAGAAACATCATGAAGCGAAACGAGATGAGACTTGTAAAAGATTCCCATCGCCCGATTGATAATCCCCGACGTCGTTCCCGTCATATTTTTAGAAGCAATTTCCTGAACTAAATCCTGCTTGCTTTTCGGTTTTTGTTCTGTTTTATCACAGGCAAATCTGAAAATTTTACGCAAGGTTCCCTTCGGGAATAGGTCCCACCCTTTCTTTTTTAGGATCCTAGCCAATTCCATTTCTGCATCTTCTTGTACAAGGGAATTCTTTTCCGAAAGGGTGACATGGAAAATTCCATTTCCTTTATCTTCTATCGTTGCAAATCCCGAAGACGCAACAAATTCCTTAAACGTTTTGAAACCTATGCGTTTTTCATTAAACGCGTTATCGATTTCTAGAATTTTAGTTTTTAATGCGGAAAGCAGAACAGGAGTTTCTTCATTCTGAAGGACCTTGCGTAGCATTTCCATGCTATCAATTTTTTCAGAAACCAACTGATTTTTACGTTCATCCGAATTAGAATCATTCGAAGACTCGTCTATCGCATCTGTATAAACATATCGCGAGCATGAATTTTTGACACATTCACTTAACGGTGATTTCGGACCGACACCAATTACATCTTTCCCCTGTTCTCGAAGTTTGCGAAAAAGTGGCGAAAAGTCGGAATCACCCGTCGCAAGTACAATCCACTGTACCTGAGAATCCACAGTCACTTCCATTGTATCTACCGTCATCTTGATATCGGTAGAATTTTTTCCGCTGACCGGATGGAACGTATGGATTAATTCAAATCCATTTTCATTTAATGAAGCTTGTAAAGGTGCAAGCTGAGCAGACGACCATTTGCCATAAGCCTTTCGAACTACAATCTGCCCTAATGGTCGAAGTTCTTCCATCAAAGATTCAACGCCTCCATTTTTTACCCAAGACGTCAAATTTTCAGCATCAATAAATATCGCAATATGACTCGCCATAGAACTCCTATATTACCCAAACAAGGAATCTATATAAAATTTTAATGTGAATAAATTCCTTTTTCTTGTATATATTAATATCAAATCAACCTTTTCCTGGAGGGGAAAATGAATCAAAAAATCGGTCTTGGCATCGCCATGATGGCATCTTTTGGATTTATGGCTTGCAGCAGCAGTTCTAGCAGCAGCGGAGATGAAACAACAACAGCATCCTGCTCGGTAACGAGCGAAGATCCACTGACCCTTAAATCGACAATCGCTAATTTAAGTGGAACGATCACTTACGAACTGAAGGACGGCAATGTTGTCGAAACTTCGGTTATGAACACCACTGATATGGCGGACGAAGTCTGCGCCGATTATCAAACGGACGACGATTACACCTCCGTGGAATGCGACGGTAAGACTGTTGTTGCAACCAGTGTAGACGAATATACAGAAGCTCTATTCGAAAGCTATAAAAAAGAAGTGATTTCTGAATGTAAAGAGATAGACGGAAAGACCATCACCGTTGACGAAAATGGTGACTGGGATATTGACTAATAAAAATTCAAAACGCACACACAGAAAAGGCCCGCCAACTTGGCGAGCCTTTTTTGTGCTTTACCCCAAAGATCCTATGCTATCAGAACTTATGCGATGGCGCGTTCATCCAGGCACTTTTCAAGTTCTACCAAGATTTCTTTCTTGTTGTAGCCCTTGCCGATGAACACGACCTGATTTTCACGGTCGCCAAAACGGGAATCCCAGTTCTGCTTTACTTCCGGATTGTCCGCAAGATACATCTGCTTCACGTCGTCGCGAAGAGAATCGATCCAGTAAGAAACCGGCATCACGGAAGAATTTCGACCGGCCTGTTCAAAAAGCTGAACGTCACGGCTCGAATCCGAGAACCAGATGTAACCCTTGGAACGGATCAACTGCGCAGGATAGCGGTTGTTCACATATTCCATAAAGCGGTCGCGATTGAACGGGCGACGCGTTTCGAAGACAAAGGAAGAAATTCCATATTCGTCGGTGCAACCGCTCTGTTTACGGCTCGGCTGCAAAAGGCTCGCCGTCGCCTTCTGGATCGCCGAAGAGGAATCAATCTGGTCGTAGTTGAACGGCTTCGTCGTCAGAATCTTTTCGATGTCGATCATGCCGTTGACAGAGCGGATGATCGGGGCGCGGGTCTGGAATTCTCGCACGATCGTTTCCACTTCCTTCAGCTGGTCTTCGCTGAGCAAGTCGCACTTGTTCAAAATGATGAAGTTGCAGAATTCAATCTGGTCCACGATGAGCGTCGAGATTTCTTCCTGCGAAAGATTGTACTGGTCGGCCAAAGCGTCCTTCGCCTGCTTGTGCTGCTTGAGTTCGCTCAGGAATTCGCGGTAAATGCGGTCCGCGTCCACGACCGTCACGACAGAAGTCAGGTAAACGTTCGTATCCGGATGGTCTTCTTCAAAGGCGAGGAAGCTAGCGCTCACGGCGCCCGGATCGCTAATGCCAGAAGCTTCCACAAAAACGACATCCACAGAGTCAAGATCCGAAATCTTTTCAATCTGCTGAATGAATTCATCGCGCAGGGTGCAGCAGATGCAGCCGTTCTGCAGTTCGAACATCGGGCATTCCGTCACGTTCGAGCCGTTCTTTTTCAGGATTTCCGCATCGACATTGATGCTGCCCATATCGTTCACGATCAGAGCGACTTTACGCGTCTCTTGACGAAGAATATTGTTCAAGAGCGTCGTTTTGCCCGAGCCCAAATACCCGGTGATGAGAATCACTGGCTTCTTATTCTTTTTCATCAGAATCCTTTGCTGAATATAGCCATCCCCAAGTTTTGAGAATGATTCTCAAATTTAGGAAGGGATGAAATTCTTGGCAAGGGATTTGCGAATGATTTGCAAATTATTGAGGTGGAAACGAGCCAATTTGATTGCGGCTTAAAGTATCAAAAGCCGAGACAAAATATTTCTTCCGCACAACTTTAGAATGTTACTTGACGGGTACTTGATCAATCCTCAGCATTCCGCAGAATACTTCGTTCGCGTCTCAGCGACACAAGGCGTTATGGAAAGTTTCAGACCCATCGCTTTCAAGATACGCATAACAGTGTCAAATCGCGGATGAGCGTCTTTCTTTAGAGACTTGTAGAGGCTTTCACGATTCAAACCCGCCTTTTTGGCAATTTTTGCCATTCCCGCAGATCGTACAGCATCATCAAGGCAAATCTGCCATAGAACAGGGTCATATTCTGCAAGAGCTTCTTCCAAAAAGAGGATCACATCTTCTTCTGTCTTAAGAAGATCCGCAACATCCAAATCAGATACTTCAGCATCACTTTTTTTCATTTTTCAATTCCTTTGCCTTTTCAATGTCCCTTTGTTGCGTTGATTTGTCGCCACCTACTAGAAGCAATACAACAATGTCATCTTCTTTCGTATAGTAAATGCGATATCCTGGCCCATAGTGAATTCGCATTTCATAAATTCCATCTCCCACAAATTTAAAATCACCAAAATTTCCTAATTTAGTTTGTTCAATTCTAAAATGGATTTTCACACGAGCTCGTGCATCTTTGAGCTTGTCGTGCCATTTGGAAAAATATTCCGTTGCCTTGATCTGAAACATTCTCCCTCCTATAATGTAGCCAATCGGCTACAAAATATCAATATTACGACAGAGGGATTTTCAAATTTTTTCATGCATAACCTCCTCCCATCTACATGCGGCAAAAGACAGGATACTGCACAAATATACACTATTATTCAAATATCATCAAGAGATTCAGAAAATTATTTGTCCTTCACAGAATAAACTTAAAAAGGACGGAACAACATCCGTCCTTTCAAAGTCGTATTGCTAGAGATCCTTATTCCAAACGCAACCGCTTTGCGGCAGCCACAAGATTTTTGAGGCTAGCCGTCGTTTCGGTTTCGCCACGCGTCTTCAGGCCGCAATCCGGATTGACCCACACGTTTTGCTGAGGAATCTTAGCGATAATCTTGTGGAGCGCATCAACGATTTCCTGCTCCGACGGCACTCGCGGAGAGTGGATATCGTAAACGCCCGGGCCGACTTCCGTTTCAAAATGTGCTTCATTCAGAGCATCCAAAAGTTTGAGGTCGGAACGGCTCGCTTCAAAAGTGATGACGTCAGCATCCATGTTGTCAATATCGCGCACGATGTCACCGAATTCGCTGTAGCACATGTGCGTATGGATTTGCGTTTCGGGCTTTACCTTGGCATGCACAAGGCGGAACGCCGGAATGGCCCAATCCAAATATTCCTTGTGCCAGTCGCTCTTGCGGAGCGGCAACTTTTCACGGAGGGCGGCTTCATCAATCTGAATAATGCGAATGCCGTTCTTTTCCAGGTCCAGAACTTCATCGCGAATGGCGAGAGCAATCTGCTGAACCTGCGTTTTTAACGAAACGTCTTCACGCGGGAACGACCAGTTGAGAATCGTCACCGGGCCCGTCAGCATGCCCTTCACAGGCTTCTGCGTGCAACTCTGCGCATACACGGACCATTCGACCGTAATCGGAGCGCTGCGGCTCACGTCACCCCAAACGACTGGCGGCTTCACACAGCGAGTTCCGTAGCTCTGCACCCAGGCATTCTGCGTAAACACAAAGCCGTCGATTTTGGAACCAAAATATTCCACCATGTCATTGCGTTCAAATTCCCCATGCACAATCACATCGAGGCCGATTTCTTCTTGCAGCTGAATGCATTCGGCGATTTTTTTCTGGTTGAATTTTACATACTGTTCCTTGGAAATTTCACCCTTGCGGAACGCGGCGCGATTGGCGCGGACTTCGGCGGTTTGCGGGAAAGAGCCGATGGTCGTTGTCGGGAATGCCGGCAAATGGAATCGGTTCTTTTGAATTTCGCGGCGGTCAAGGCGATTCGGTTTGCGTTCAAAATCCGCAGCGGAAAGAGCGGCGAGCTCGTTTTGAACGGCGCGATTTTCTGGAGTACGGGAGCTTGCGAACAGAGCCTTGTTCTTTTCCAAGGCGTCCGCATTCCCGCTTGCAAGATCCGCGAGTTCCAAGAGCTTTTCTTCTGCAAACGAGAAATGTTCCAAAACATTTGCCGGTAACTTCTGTTCTGCCGCAACCGTATAAGGCACGTGCAACAAGGAGCAAGAAGTTGAAACGACAACATTCGAAGCGTCCACAGACTTTTCAATCTGAGCGAGGAGCGCATTCTTTTGTACATAATCCGCACGCCAAATATTTTTACCGTTTACGATACCCGCAAAAAGAAGCACGTCTTTCGGAAATCCCTTCTGCACAAGTTCCAAGGACTTTCGACCTTCGACAAAATCAAGACCGACGCCATCAAATCCCAGAGCGATCACATCGCCATACACATCGCGAATATCGCCAAAGTAAGTCTGCAACAAAATTTTTAACGAAGACTTGGCGCGAATTTGCTTCAAAAGTGCCGCATAAATGGAATTGAAAATTTTGCGTTCTTCCGTATTCACGTCGAGCACCAACGCCGGTTCCGCAAAGCTGATCCATTTTGCGTCTTCAAGAGCCAACTGTTCCGCAAGTTCGGCGTATGCGGCAACCGCGTCCGCAACAAAATCCTTGGCGCACTTTTTTCCGTTATAACGGGCCAGTCGCAAAAAGGTGTAAGCACCGATTACCGTCGGGACCGTTTCAATTCCAGCCTTTTTCGCCTCGTTGAATTCTTGCACCGGTTTGGAACCAATCAGTTTGAATTCCGTAGAATCCTCCACTTCCGGGACAATGTAATGGTAGTTCGTATTGAACCACTTTTTCATTGGAAGCGCCTTGACGTCGCCCTTTTCACCCTGATAGCCGTGCGCTGCAGCGAAATACTTTTCAAGATCGCTGAGTCCAAGATTTCTATAGCGTTCGGGGATGACGTTGAACAAAAAAGCGGTATCCAAGACATTGTCGTAAAACGAAAAATCGTTCGACGGAATGTATGCAATGCCTGCGGCCTGCTGCTTTTTCCAGCCGTAAAGACGGAGCTCGGCAGCGGTCTTCTGAAGTTCCGATTCCGAGACTTCGCCCTTGAAGAATTTTTCACTGGCAAACTTGAGTTCACGATTCTTGCCAACACGTGGGAAGCCTACTACAGATGTATTCTGAATGCTCATAGCGTTTAACCTACCTTTTTTATATGGTTTTTAAGCGCTCCCAAATATACCATCCCCTATTGGCATAGGTAAAATACTATTTTTTGCATGTTCACCATAGATTTAACCTATGGTGAAGCCTTAAACATTTTCAGAGAGACGGAATTCATGACCTTGCAACAGCTGAAGTACGCGATTGCCATTGCAGATACTCGAAACATTACCGAAGCGTCCAAACGCGTATTCATTTCGCAGCCCAGCTTGACCGCAGCGATTCACGAACTGGAAAGCGAGCTGAACATCACAATCTTCAACCGTTCGAATAAAGGCGTCTCGATTACAAACGAAGGAGATGAATTTCTTTCGTATGCGCGTCAAGTTTTAGAACAGGCAACGCTTCTTGAAGACCGCTATAAAGGCGGTAAGGGCGGCAACACGATCTTTTCCGTGAGCTGTCAGCATTATTCGTTTGCGGTGAACGCCTTTGTGGACGTGATTCGAAAGTTTGGCGGTCCGAGCTACGACTTTACCCTGCGCGAAACGCAGACCAATGAAATCATCGACGACATTGCCAAAATGAAGAGCGAAATCGGCGTACTCTACTTGAGCGATAAGAACGAAAAAATCATCCGAAAGCTGGTGCAAAAGAACAATCTGATTTTTGAACCGCTGTTCGTGACTCCCTTGCACGTTTTTATGTCATCGCGCAATCCTCTCGCCAAAAAAGAAAAGATTACGCTCGCAGACCTCAAACCGTTCCCCTACCTTACTTATGAGCAAGGCGATTACAACTCTTTCTATTTTGCCGAAGAGCCTTTAACCGCGATCGATTTTGACTGTCCGCGCAACATTAAAGTTCGTGACAGAGCCACTCTTTTCAATTTGCTCATCGGTCTAGACGGCTACACGATTTGTTCGGGCGTGATTAGCCATAAGCTGAACGGAAGAAACATCATCGCAAAACAGCTGGCCGTCACCGACAAAATGACCATCGGCTATGTGATGCGCAAAGGCGTTACCGCGTCACGGTACGCCGAAGCCTACATCGCCGCGCTCAAGCGTCACTGCAGCACGCCGCCCAGCCACTTCACAAGGCACCCCGTCGCCACCGCAAAAAGGAAAACGACCACAATTACAAACTGAACGGGATGTTCATGAAAATCATACGTGCCACCTTGCAAGGT
>JAILDK010000087.1 GCA_024689485.1 Fibrobacter sp. | reverse complement strand
TTGAAAACCGCAGCAAAGTCATCGTCCGCACAAGCATTGTGGGCATCGTCACGAACGTTATCCTCTCCGCCTTCAAAGCGGCAGTCGGATTTATCACAGGCTCCATCGCCGTCACTCTCGACGCGGTGAACAACCTTTCCGACGCGCTTTCCTCGGTCATCACGATCGTGGGCGCCAAGCTTTCGAACAAGCTCCCGAACAAAAAGCATCCGCTCGGTTACGGTCGTATCGAATACCTGAGCGCCATGATTGTCGCGGCAATCGTCCTTTACGCGGGCGGCACCTCTGCCGTCGAATCCGTGAAAAAAATCATTCACCCCGAAGAAGCTGACTACTCCACGGTCTCTCTCGTGATCATCGCATCGGCTGTCGTCGTCAAGCTCATCCTCGGCAAATTCGTCAAACGCCAGGGTGAACGCGTGAACTCGGGCGCACTTGTTGCATCCGGCGCAGACGCTCTCTTCGACGCGATCCTTTCGCTCTCCGTTCTCGCTTCGGCGATCGTCTTTATCACCACGGGCATCTCGCTCGAAGCCTACGTGGGCGTCGTGATTTCCATTTTCATCATCAAGTCCGGCATCGAAATGCTGAGGGACACCCTCGACGATATTTTGGGAAAACGCAACGACCGCGAACTTGTGAAACGCATCAAAAAAGTCCTCAACGCCGAAGAACCCGTGCGCGGTGCCTATGACGTGATCCTGAACGATTACGGTCCGAACAAAACGATCGGTTCCGTTCACCTGGAACTTCCCGACACGATGACCGTGGAAGATCTCGACGTGCTCACCCGTAAGCTCCAGGCAAAAGTGCACCAAGAAACCGGCGTGCTCCTCACCGGCGTCGGCGTTTACTCTTACAATACCAAGGACGACGCCGCGGCAAAGATCCGCAGTAACGTTCTGCACATCGTAAAGGCTCACGATTGGGCTTTGCAAATGCACGGATTCTTTGTGGACACCGAAGAAAAATCCATCCGCTTCGATGTCGTCATCAGCTTTGACATTTTGCCGGAAGAAGCTCTCGAAATTCTGAGCAAAGAAGTGAGCGCAGCCTACCCCGATTACCAAATCCACATCGCCCCCGATCTGGATATTTAATCCCCCTGTCATTGCAACATTCCCCCATGTCATTGCGAGCCCCGTAGGGTCGTGGCAATCACAACGCCATGTTGCCCCAGCGCCCTGTCTTTATAAAAAGAAAACACATTCGGTTGCATTTAGGTGCGTTTTTATATATTTTAGACTACAGACAAGGAGCAATTATGGCACAAACGACTTTCAGCATTCGAATGGACAGTTCTCTAAAAAAAGAGTTCGACAAACTCTGCGAAGAATTTGGAATGTCCATGAGCACCGCAATCAACGTCTTTGCTCGCGCCGTCGTTCGAGAACGCCGGATTCCCTTTGACGTTATGTCCGCAAGCGCACCTGCATACGCCGCAGAAAGACGCGCCATTTACAACGCAAACCCTGTCGCAAGCCACATGCTCAAAACCATGCAACAGCTTTCCGCCGATGCAGAAAAAGCAGGCGCTGCCGACATGAGCCTTGACGAAATCAACTCAGAAATTTCCGCAGCCCGGAGACGGAAATGAAATTTTTCGCGGTTATCGACACTAACGTCATCGTTTCCGCTTTCCTAAAATGGGACTCAATTCCAGGCTTCGTCCTTCAATCCGTTTTCGAAGGTCTCGTCATACCTGTATTCAACGAGCAGATTCTAGAAGAGTACAGCCTCGTCCTAAAGCGGAAAAAATTCGGCTTTAATCAAGAACGAATTATTGAGGTCATCGAACAAATCAAACTTTTAGGAATTCATGAAGAAAAACTAATCGAAGTAAAAGAAGAAATGCCCGATCCAAAAGACATCGTCTTTTATTCTGTCGCATTAGCTCACGGGAACAAGACCCATACTCATTTAGTCACCGGAAACACAAAACATTTTCCACGCAATCCTATTGTCGTCACTCCCCGTGAGTTTCTCGAAATCATCGGAATTTTACCGCAAGAAATCTTCGTTAGTGAATCCTAACGCGAGACCTTCCACCCCACCCGAGCATCTTTTCTACATTTGAAATTATGTTCGCATTTTTCAACAAACTTTACAAGCCTGGAAAATTCAAAAAGAACGGCGACGTTAAAGATGTTTTCACCGTCGCCCTGCCGATGCTCCTTTCGATGAGCTTCGACACCTTCATGACCTTTATCGACAGGCTTTTCCTTTCCAAGCTCGGCCCCGCCGAAATGAATGCGGCACTCGGCGCGGGGGCAGTCCAGCTCGCCCTCATCACGTTCTTTACCGGAGCGATCAGCTACACGACCGCCATGGTCGCGCAACGCCTTGGCGCCAAAAAGCACGGCGACTGCGCCAAAGTCTTTATGCAGGCGATCTACCTGTCGCTCATCTGCGTTCCGCTTTTATACTTGACGATTCCCCTGGGGCACATCGTCTTCGGTTTGGAGCATCTCCCTGCCGACCAATTGCAGTACCAAAAAACCTACTTCAACATTTTGATGTTCGGCGGCATCATCAACCTGGTGCGCAATGCGGCTCCGTGCTTTTTTAGCGGCATCGGTGAAACCAAAATCGTGATGAAGGCCGCGTTCGTGGGCATGATCGTAAACGTGGTCTGCAACTTCTTCCTCATTTACGGCGCAGGCCCGATTCCCGCGATGGGCATTGCAGGCGCCGCCTACGGAACCCTTATCGGGAACGCCGTCTCCACGGTAATCCTTTTCGCCAAATTTTTCAGCAAATCTTACCACAAGCGTTTCAACACGCGAAATTCCTTCGCCTTCAGCAAGCCTTTGACAGTGGAACTCTTAAAAAGGGGCATTCCCTCTGGCGTCGAAATGTTTTTGAACATGACGGCTTTCCAGCTTTTGATTTTGATGTTCCACGCCCTCGGTCCGGAATCCGCCACCGCATCGTCGATCATGTTCAACTGGGACATGGTGGCGTACGTGCCGCTGATGGGCCTTGAAGTCGCCTCGACGAGCCTGGTGGGACGTTACGTGGGCGCAAAGGAAGGCGCAGCCGCAACGCGGTCCACTTATTCGGGGCTGCGGATCGGTTGGGCGTATTCCGCGATTATCGGTGTGCTGTTCATCTTTTTGCCGGGCGTCCTCGCCGACATTTTTAGGCCCGACGCGAGCGCTGCGGCTTCGGCGATTTCCATTTTTGAAAACGCCCGGCCGATGAGCCTCTTTATGCTCCGTTTTGCAGCGCTGTATATTTTTGTGGAAGTTCTGCTCGTGATTTATGCGGGAGCACTCCGTGGCGCAGGAGACACTTTATGGGTGATGTTTGCAAGCGCGCTCATGAACTGGTTTGTCGCAGGATCCCTTTACGTGACCGCCTACGTGTTCCATTTGCCGGCCCATTACGCATGGATCGCCGTCGTCGCCGTGTACAGCACCGCCCCGCTGTTCTTCCTGTACCGTTGGAAGAGCGGAAAATGGCGCAAGCACCTGCTCGACGTCAAAGCCTAAGCGGTATATAGTTATAAGGTATTAGGTATAAGGTATTAGCTCCGCGGAAAGAAGCCTCCCTTCCGCAGTAAAAGCTCCCTTCCGCAGTAAAGGCTCTCTTACAAATCATTGTTAATTGATAATTGTCAATTGTCAATTCTCCTTCCTTACAATTTCGTTACAATCCAATCGTCCTAATCCCTTAAAAATCAACAACTTATCCCATAGATAGTAGTTTTTTACATTCCGTACACAAAATATTGTGGATTTCTGTTGCATTCCCCCACAAGATTTATTACTATTCCAAGTATGGTACTGCAAGGACTACAACGTTTAACTCTCCTCGACTTTCCGGGCAAACTCGCTTGCACCGTGTTCACTCGGGGCTGTAACTGGCGTTGTCCCTTCTGCCATAACGCGTCCTTGGTGGTCCCGAACGCTTTTCAGGCCCCGGACGTTTCGATCGAAGACTTCTTCCAGTTCCTCGGCAAGCGCCAGGGCATTTTGGACGGAGTCTGCGTTTCGGGCGGCGAACCTTTGCTGCAGTCGGGCATTGAAGATTTTATTCTCCAGATCCGGGATATGGGATTCCAGGTCAAGCTCGATACCAACGGTACTTCCCCGGAACGCCTTAGAAGACTCTCGGAAGGGGGACTTCTCGACTATGTGGCGGTAGACATCAAAAATTCCTTGGAACGTTACGGCGAAACCGTCGGCATTCCAGGTTACGATACCTCGGCTGTGGAGGAGAGCGTCGATTTTTTGCTCACGGGGAACCAGCCGTTTGAATTCCGCACAACAGTCACAAGCGAATTTCACGATGCAGAATCCTTCTACAAAATCGGAGAATGGATCCACGGAAATGAGCCTTATTACTTACAGCAGTTCGTCGACTCGGGAAACCTGGTCGGCAATCTTCGACTGCACCCGGTTGATGCAGAAGGCATGAACCACTTTAAAGAAATCGTTTCCGCCTACGTTCCGAACGTGGAACTTCGCGGAGTCCAGGACTTAACATCAGAGGAAGGGGAATCCACATGTATCAAGTCATCAAACGCGACGGAGAATTTGTCGACTTCAACATCGAAAAAATTCGCGGTGCAATATTAAAAGCCTTCAAGGCGAAAGATAAAGAATATACCGACGACACCATCGACTTCTTGGCGTTGAAGGTGACCGCCGATTTTAACGACAAAATCAAAAACGGCAAGATCGCCGTCGAAGATGTGCAAGACAGCGTGGAACGCGTTCTGCAGCGCGGCGGCTATGAAGATGTGGCAAAGGCTTACATCTTGTACCGTCGTGAACGCGAAAAAGTGCGCAACATGAAGTCCGCCCTTCTCGATTACAAGAAGACGGTCGACGGTTACGTCAAAACTTCCGACTGGCGCGTCAAGGAAAATTCGACGGTCACATATTCCGTCGGTGGCTTGATCCTTTCGAACTCCGGCGCAATCACCGCGAACTATTGGCTCTCTGAAATTTACGACAACGAAATCGCCGATGCCCACCGCAATACGGACATCCACATTCACGATCTTTCGATGCTCACCGGCTATTGCGCCGGTTGGTCTTTGAAGCAGCTGATCCAGGAAGGTCTCGGCGGCGTTCCGGGTAAAATCACTTCCGCACCGGCCAAGCACTTGCCGCAGCTCTGCAACCAGATGGTGAACTTCCTCGGCATCATGCAGAACGAATGGGCTGGCGCTCAGGCTTTCTCTTCTTTCGATACGTACCTTTCTGCCTTCGTCAAGGCAGACGCCCTTTCTTACGAACAGACCAAGAAGAGCATTGAATCCTTTATTTATGGTGTGAACACGCCGTCCCGCTGGGGTTCGCAGGCGCCGTTCACGAACATTACTCTCGACTGGACGGTTCCGAACGATCTCGCAGAATTGAACGCGATTGTCGGCGGCAAGGAAATGCCGTTCAAGTATAAAGATTGCCAAAAGGAAATGGACATGGTGAACAAGGCGTTCATCGAGGTGATGCTCGAAGGCGACGCCAACGGACGCGGATTCCAGTATCCGATTCCGACCTATTCTATTACCCGCAACTTCGACTGGTCCGAAACCGAAAACAACCGTCTTCTGTTCGAAATGACCTCCAAGTTCGGCACCCCGTATTTCTCGAACTACATCAACAGCGACATGGAACCTTCCGACGTGCGCTCCATGTGCTGCAGACTGCGCCTCGACCTGCGTGAACTGCGCAAAAAGTCCGGCGGCTACTTCGGCAGCGGTGAAAGCACGGGCTCAATCGGCGTCGTCACCATCAACCTGCCGCGTTGCGCCTATCTTTCGAGCAGCGAAAACGACTTCTTCGCCCGCCTCGACAAGATGATGGACATCGCCGCCCGTTCTCTCAAGGTCAAGCGTACCACAGTCACGAAGCTTTTGAACGAAGGCCTCTATCCGTACACCAAGCATTACCTCGGTACCTTCAACAATCACTTCTCCACGATCGGTCTCGTCGGCATGAACGAAGCCACCCTGAACGCCAAGTGGCTCGGCAAGGACCTGACGCACAAGGAAGCGCAGGAATTCGCCAAGAAAGTTCTGAACCACATGAGAACGCGCCTTTCCGATTACCAGGAAATGTACGGCGACCTTTACAACTTGGAAGCGACGCCGGCAGAATCCACCGCGTTCCGCTTTGCTAAGCATGACAAGGCTCAGTTCCCGGATATCGTGACCGCAAACGAAAACGGTTCCCCGTACTACACGAACTCTTCGCACTTGCCGGTCGGCTACACGCAAGACATCTTCAGCGCCCTCGACGTGCAAGACCAGCTGCAGACGCTTTACACTTCCGGAACCGTTTTCCACGCGTTCCTCGGGGAACGTTTGCCGAACTGGAAGTCCGCCGCAAATCTCGTAAAAAAGATTGCCGAAAACTACAAGCTTCCGTACTACACGCTTTCTCCGACGTATTCCATTTGCGCCGATCACGGTTACCTGAACGGCGAACAAAAGGTTTGCCCGCACTGCGGAAAGCCTACCGAAACGTGGAGCCGCATTACCGGTTACTACCGCCCGGTCAAAAACTGGAACGACGGCAAGCTGCAGGAATACAACGACCGCCAGGTTTACAACACAGAAGCTTCAAAGCTCACGCACACGATTACCCGCGAAACGGCTCAGGCTTCGACCGAAGCGCCGAAAGCCGCAGCAACCGCAGCCACTGCAAGCGCAACTGCAGCAGCCCCGGCAGCGGACATGGGAAAAATCGCCATGCTCTTCACCACCAAAACTTGCCCGAACTGCAAAATGGCGAAGTCCATTCTCGACAGCGACCATTACTCTTACAAAGTCGTGGACGCCGAAGTCGAAGTCGACCTCACCAAAAAGTTCGACGTGAAGCAGGCTCCGACTCTCGTCGTGTTCGAAGGCGATCACGTGGAAGTGATCCAGAACGTTTCGAACATCAAGAAGTTCGTCAAAGGCTAAAGTAGAAGGCGAAGATGACAGATGTTTTGATTATAGGCGCAGGTCCGGCAGGGCTCACCGCCGCACTCTATGCGGCGCGCGCCGGTAAAACGGTCAAGATTCTCGACGCAGAAGGCATTGGCGGTCAAATTGCCAAGTCTCCGCTCGTGGAAAACTATCCGGGCATCGCCAAGATGAGCGGAATGAGCTTTGCCGATAATTTGTACGAACAGGTTTCCGCCTTGGGCGTGGAATTTGAACTGGCAGCGGCATTGCGCATTGAAAAAGGTGAAAACGGCACGCACGTCGTGGTCACGGACGACGGCAATTTTGAAGCGCGTGCCGTGATCCTTGCGACAGGCGCAAAGCATCGCCTTTTGAACATTCCCGGCGAAGAGGAATTCCAGGGCCATGGAATTTCTTTTTGTGCCCTCTGCGACGGAGCCTTTTTCAAAGGTCGCCCGGTGGCAGTGATCGGCGGCGGGAATACGGCGATTACCGATGCGATTTACCTTTCTGCGCTCGCTTCGGAGGTGACGATTCTGCACCGCCGCAACGAGTTCCGCGCCGACGAAAATCTCATGGAACGTGCGAAGGGCATTCCGAATATTTTCTGGTTGCCCAATGTGAAAATCGAAGAATTCCAAGGTTCCGGAAATTTGACGCAGATCCGTTACACAGACAAGCTCGACGGTTCTGAAAAGTTCCTCAAGACCGATGCCGCCTTTATCGCCATCGGTCAGGTTCCGAATAATCAGGCTTTTGCGGATTTGACGGATCTGGATGCGGAAGGATATTTTGTGTCGAATGAAGGCGGGGCGACAAAATCCGAAGGGATTTTTGTCGCGGGCGATTGCCGGCAAAAGAACGTTCGGCAGCTGACCACGGCAATCGCGGACGGCTCGAACGCAGCCGTCGCCGCCTGGAAGTACATCGATTCCAAGTTTCATTGATTTTTTTGCAAGCTTTTCGTAACTTTTTATACCAAACGGTCTTTCAACAAGGCCGTTTTTTTGTTAATTTCTCCTTAAATCTTTTGTGGAATTCTGTTTAACATGGAGGACATCATGAAACAATTCCGTATGCTGGGGCTGATTGTAGCCTCTTGCTCTCTTTTCTTCGCTTGTTCCGAAGGTTCGAGCGCCCCGGACGAAGAAGACAGCAGCTCTTCTGTCGCAGAAGAAAGCTCTTCCAATTCCAAGGGTTCTTCCTCGGATTCCAAGGCAACGTCTTCAGACGCCAAGGGCACTTCTTCGAACTCCAAGGAAACTTCTTCCGCTTCGAAGGGCACTTCTTCGAGCAGCTCCGCCAAGGTTGTTCTCGGCGACTGCGCCACAACGGAAGACAGCAAACTCCAGGCTCAGATTAATGAAGCGACCGCTTCGCTCATGAACGTGGTCTATACTTCCGAAGACGCCTTTAAATCCGTCTCGAATTACGAAAGCTTCCGCGATCAGATCGCAGAAACCGAAGCTCTCTTCAGCGCGGCCCTCAAAAAGGATGAAAACAACTGCGCAGCCCAGCTCGGTTACGCTCTCGCTACCGTGGCAAACCTCGTCAACGACCCGGAAGTCAAGTCGATTACCGACACGATTCTGAACGGCTCCACAACGCAGAAATATGCCTTGGTCAATATTTACCAGGCAGAAAACTACGCCAGCGAAATCATGGAATCCGCCCTTCAAGTTGATAGCACCTTGATCACGGACCGCGTGCAGAGCATCATCGAATCGAGCGCCCTCCCGACCGTGCAGCAGGCTCTTGATATTTTCAAGAACTTGATCGACAACGACTACCGCTTTGGATTGACTATCGACGGAAACACGCTCACCTTGGGCAAGGGTGAATTCCAGATTTCCGCCGGTGCTCTCCAGGCTACGGAAGCGGCACTCACCCTCCTCGCTTCTTACAATCTCGACGCTTCGATAGACGGTTCTTACAACTGGATCGTTAACTTCATAGCGGTGGACAATCCTCATGAAAGCGAATCCGCCTACAGCATCTACGAAAAATCCGTCCAGCAGATTTACCACCTGATGAGCGACAGCACAAGCTTCCTCACGGTGAAAGACGCCTGGAAGACCAAATACGCTTCTATCCCGGACATGCTCGACAGCGCCGTGGGCAACGTGAAGAACGGTCTCCAGACCCTTCTCGACAGCGCCAATTCTAATACGGCAACTTCCGCAGCTCTCGCCATCAGCGACGGCGAAATGGGCGACATTTCGACCGCCGACGTCAAAAAGGTGATCACCGTTCTTGACTCCGTCCAGCAGGCGATTCGCACATCCGTTACCGTGACGCTCGGCGAAAACTTCGAAATTGAAATCTGCCCGAAGAAATTTTTCACCATCACCGATGGCATCCAGGATTTCTTCCCGTATTACAAGAGTGTCGCCTACAATGAATGGCTCGACTTCTACTACGACTCGACTTCTTACGTATGGGCTTCGGAACAACCTGTCGGAATGCAACGCGTGGCAGACTACATTCTCGAAATTTGGTTCATAGATCGCTACCCACACATCACTTCCACTTACTTCGGCAAAAATAGTGGTTATTACATCACAGATGACCATGAATTCTATACGCTCAAACTCGATTGGGACGGTTGCTGGCTTAACGTCGTTGACACAGTTGGTCCAGCCTCAGATTCGATCAGCGACGTATACCCACTCGAAATCATACGCCCAACAATTTGCCGCACAACGGAAAGCGAAACCCTCTTCGCCTATATTTCGGAAGAAACGATTCCGAATCTCGTCTACTTCACCAACGCAGAGGGTGATACTACCATTTCGCTTACTTCGTTCTATTCCCAGCTCATGGACGACGAAATCGACATCGATGATGTCTCCGACTACATCATCTTCCCGGACCCAACCATCAACGGTGTGTTCCCGAATATGACTCAGGAAAAGATGGCATACCTCTTCGCAGTGATGCTGTTTGACATGGGTAAGTAGTTCCTTCCAATGATTCAAAAAATACTCGTCTTCTTTCTGACTGTTGCAACATGCGTTTTTGCAGAGTGGACGGAGACGGGTATCGCCCGCTGTAGCGGGCTTTTTTTATTAAACGAAAATGACGCCAGTGCGAATGTGTTCGGATGTCAAATTCTGGATTCTGTTCGCACAGACGTTTTCGATGTGGACGCAAAGCTGCGCCATTATGAAACCAACGGTTCTTGGACTTACAAAACCTGGAAGCTCAAGCCGGAAATGTCCGTTTCCGAAATGGAAATCCGCACCCGCGGAAAATTCCGCCATCTGATTTTAGAAGCTTCTGTCGCCGGGAACGATGAACACTTGCGAGCTCTCGCCGTTTCCAGTTTTCAGTTAAGCGATTCTCTTTTTTACATCGGCACGCGTTTAGGCGGCGGTTCCATCGGAACCTTAAAAGCGCAGTGGACAACTCTTGTTCCCAACGGGCTGCTCGATACCATGGATTTGGAATACGAAGCGCGTTACAGAACCAAAGGCGCCTTTATCGGTTCCAAATTTCACCACCACGTTGCAGAAGTCAACTGGGACTTTTTGCATACACGGCGTGCGCCTTTTGAAGACGTGCATTACGCAATCCGCGATTCAAGCGAAGGATTCCTTGGACGTTTGAATTATGAATATCGCGGGGCCGACGGCACGCTCCAATTCTTTGCCCTGTGGGCACATTTGAATGCGGAGTTTTTTATGCTCCGTTCCGAAGAAAACAACGTGAAGCGTTTTGGCTATTTGGAACTGCGCGGCAATTTGGAAGGGGCAAACCTCGCCTATAAAAATTCCAAGTGGGATCTGCAGGCCGGAGCGTTCTTTTTGCAGTTAGAAATTCCCCGCCACGCGGAACGCTTTTTTGAAACTTTGGCCCCGCAGCGAGCCTTGGACTATTCCCTGTTGCAGTCGCTTTCGCTCAGCTTTTACAAGGTCAACTTTCGCATGTACGGCGATCTTTCGGGATTCCTTTCCCACGCAAAGATCCAGCGGACTTTTGAATTTTCACCGGGAGAATTTCACCTGCGCCCGGGAATTTCTGCAGACTTCTTTTTTGCCCAAGGAGAGCTGGACGGTGCACAGGAAAATGTGACGACCGCGCTCATTATGACCCAGGTGAGAAAGAGAACTTATGAAGGTTCTCTCAGTACCTTCGGCGTCATCGCAGGCTTATCCTTCAAGGTCGAAACTCCGAAGCGGCGTTTCTTTTTAGACGCAAGCGCTTACCAGATCGCGCCTCTTATTTTGAATAAGGAACTGATCGAAACAGATGAGAATGGAAATGAAGTCGTCGTTTCGCTGACCGGCAACGCAGAAGACGGAAAGGCTCCATCCAAAACGGAATACCTGCCGTTCCGCACAGGCTTTGCCTTTGACGCTTCGATCGGTTTTCGCTTTTAACCCTGCGGAATCGCCGCGATGAGTCGTTGGGTATAAGCATCCTTCGGATGCAGAATAATGTCGCGGCTCGTTCCCGTTTCTACAATCCGACCCTGATACATCACGGCAACGCGTTCCGTGTACTGCGCCACGAGCCCCATATTGTGCGTAATGAGCAGCACCGCCGTGTGAGATTCCACCGCCATGCGTTTGAGCACGGCGAGCACCGCCGCCTGAACCGTCACGTCTAACGCGGTCGTCGGTTCATCTGCAATGATCAAATCCGGATGCGGCAAAAGCGCCATCACAATGCAAACGCGCTGCAGCATACCGCCGCTCATTTCGCAAGGGTAACCGCGCATCACGCGTTCCGGATCCGCAAAGCCTGCGGACTTCAAAAATTCGCGAATCTTCTCCAAGGCTTCCTTTTTGGGAACCTCCGGAATCGCTTCCAAAAGCTGACTCTGAATGGTTCTAACCGGGTCGAGCGCCTGCATCGGTTCCTGGAAAATCATGGAAATCTTTTTGCCGCGGACCTTGCGCAGTTCAGAAAGCGAAAGCTTCAAAAGATCCTTACCGTCAAACATCGCCGAGCCCGAAATCGCCTTTGCCGAAGGTTTTGGCAAAAGCCCGAGAAGGCTCATCGAGGTCACGCTTTTGCCGCTGCCCGATTCGCCGACAAGTGCAAAGAATTCCCCCGCGTGAATGTCGAACGAAACGTCGAACGTCACCTGCTTTTCGCCGAAGGCAACCGAAACATTTTGGGCCGAAAGAATGACCGGAGCCTGTGCATTATTCATAGCGGTCTCCGGATTTCGGGTCCATCGCATCGCGAATGCCTTCCCCGACAAAGGTGGTGAGGAGTAACGTGATGAAGAGAGCGGCAACCGTGCAAATGGAAATCCACGGTGCGTAAAGATTGTTCAAGCCTTCGCTCATGAGTTCGCCCCAGCTGGGCGTCGGCGGTTCCAGGCCAAAGCCTAAGAAGTCTAAAGACGTCAAACTTCCGATGCCGCCGATCAGCGTAAACGGAAAGAGCGTGATCACCGGAGTGAGAGCGTTCGGGAGGATTTCCTTGAAGAAGATTCTCACATGGCCCATGCCGAGCATTTTCGCCGCACGCACGTACTGTTGCGAACGGAGCTTCAGGTATTCCGCGCGCATGTAATAGCTCAAAGAAATCCAGTTGAAAATCGCCATGATCGCAATCAACAGAACAAAGCTTCTGCCGTAAATCGACCCGATCAAAATCACCACGTAAAGGAACGGGAGCGAAGACCAGATTTCAATGCCGCGCTGCATGAAAATATCCCACTTTCCACCGAGGTAACCTTGAATGCCGCCGATCACAATTCCAAGGAAAGTGCCAAGCAGCGTCAAAAGCAGGCTAAAGCTCATGCAAATGCGAAAACCGTGAATGAGCCTCGAAAGCACATCGCGCCCGTGCGCATCCGTTCCCAAAAGATGTTCCGAACTCGGCGCAAAAGGAGGCGTCCCATCTGCGGAAAGATCTGCCTTCAAAGGATCTTGCGCAATCAAAGGCATCAAAGCCCAAACGTTTTTGCCGGCATCTTCTGCATCTGCAATCAGCACCGGATAATCCGGTTCCGTTTCATAGGTTCCGCCGAATTCCGTTTCCGCATAAGTCACAAACGCGGGGAAATACGTCTTTCCCTCATAGCGCAAAATCAAAGGTTCGTCGTTCACAAGCCACGGCGAAAGGAGCGAAAACGCATACATCAAAAGCAATGCGCAAAGCGAACCGAACGCGATCTTGTTCCGTTTGAACTGGCAGAGCTTCTTCTGCATTTCAGGGGAAAGGAATCGCATCAGTTGAACCTAATCCGCGGATCGACAAAGGTGTACAGGATATCGCTGAACAAACGCCCGAACATCGTAAGCACGCTCGAAAGCAGAATCACTCCCATCACCACGTTGTAATCGCGGTTCACCATGGAGTTGTAATACAAAAGGCCCATGCCGTCGATATCAAAAACCTTTTCAATCAAAAGGGCGCCGGCAAACAAAAGCGTGAACACTTCCGAAAGGCGCGTCACAATGGGAATCAGCGCATTGCGCAGCGCGTGGCGTACAAGCGCCTGTCTAAAGGAAAGACCCTTTGCCATCGCCGTCCGCATGTAATCGCGGCCGAGTTCTTCCAAAACGCTGTTCTTCATCAAAAAGGTGAGGAACGCAAATTCGCTGATCATGTAGCAGATCATCGGGAGCGTCCAGTGCATTAGAACGTCGCCGATCTTTTCTGTAAAAGTCAGGTCTTCAAAATCTTCCGAAACGACTCCGCCGAGCGGGAAAATGTCGAGGAAAGATCCCCCCGCCAAAAAGATGATGAGCAGAATACCGAGCGCATAACCCGGCATCACGTAACCCGAAAAAATCACCGCAGACGAAACCTTGTCAAACAGCGAATGGTTCTTCACCGCCTTCGCAAGGCCAAGCGGAATGCACACGAGATAGCTCAGCAAAAAAGACGTCAAACCGAAAGCGAGCGAAATCGGAAACCGCGAAGAAATCACGTCCCAAACCGGAAGCCCATACGTATAAGACGTTCCAAGATCCAAATGGATCACATTCCACAGCCAATCCAAGTAACGCTCCCACGCCGGCTTGTCAAAACCGAAATAGCTCTGAATCTGCGCAATCTGCTCCGGGGAAATCGACTTGGAAGCGCTCACGCCGCCGTGGGCAGCCGCCGCGGACTGGACCTTTGCAATCATCTCTTCTACCGGGCCGCCGGGAATCAGCTGCACCAGGGCAAAGCAGACGATCGTAATTCCCAAAATCGTGGGAATCATTAAAAGAAGTCTGCGGATGATATAGGCTTTCATTACAGGCGAATTTAACTATTTTTAGCGGCACTATGAACCAAGTTACGGAAAACCTTGTTAAAAACCGTGAAGAAGCAAGCCATACCGCCCTGCTTCTGATCTCGGGAAGCCTCATCACATTATACCTGACCGCGAATTTAATGGCGGTCAAGCTCATCTCGATCTTCGGCATTACGATCTTTGACGCCGGGACGATTACGTTCCCCTTTGCGTACATGCTCGGCGACGTCCTCACCGAAATTTGGGGATTTAAGGCCGCCAAGCGGGTGATCGTCTTGAGCTTCTTCTGCAACGTTCTCATGGTCCTTGCGACGACCGTGGGCGTTTACCTGCCCTATCCGGATTACACGGCGGAAACGGCGAACGCCTATGCGCAGATCTTCGGATACGTGCCGCGCATTGTGATCGCCTCGCTGATTTCGTTCCTGATCGGCGAACTTTCGAATTCCTGGTCGCTGATCAAGATCCGTGAAAAGACCGGCGGAAAGCACCTTTGGGTGCGCACCATCGGAAGCTCGGTCATCGGCCACATGCTCGACACGGGCCTCTTTGTGATTCTCGCCTTTGCAGGCACCGCTCCGTTTATCGACCTGCTTTCGATGATCGGAATCCAGTACGTGTTTAAACTGGGCGTCGAAGCGATCTGCGCCACCCCGATCGCCTACCTGATGATTTACAAATTGCGGAAAAAACTCGGAATTCCGCATCCGAGCGAGAAAGCTTAAAGATTTTTTACTTTGATTTTTGCCTTTTTTGGCGAAAATCGCCACTTAGCCCTTTCAAGAAGAAGGTTCGCCCTTGACAAAGAGGGTAAAATTTTCTCTCTTTGGGGGCGTTCAAACTGAAGTTTCACCCTTTTTGGAGATAAGCACATGCCTTGCGGAAAGAAAAGAAAGCGTAAGAAGATTGCGACTCACAAGCGTAAGAAGCGTCGTCGTCGTGACCGTCAGAAGAAGAAAATCCGCTAGTTTTTAGCTGATCTCTTTCCGAAGACATACGGAAATTGCTAAAAGGAATGCTGCAAAGGCATTCCTTTTGGTTTTAAAGGGAAATTTTAGCATCTTTAACTCATGGATCAGATCGAAGGCACGCTCAAAACCATCACCTACCGCAACATCGAAAATGGATTTTCGGTGCTCAAGTTCATTGTGGCAGGCGAAGCGCGCCCGGTCGCCGTGACAGGCACATTCCCGGAGCTTTCCGTCGGCGAAAATCTGCGGATGCAGGGCGAATGGAAGGTGCACCCGAAGTACGGTCGCCAGTTCTTTTGTTCCCAAAGCGAAGTCATCTTTCCGGAAACGGGAGAAGGCCTTGTCGCCTATCTTTCGGGCGGACTTTTTAAGGGCATCGGCGAAGCCACCGCCAAACGCCTGGTGGACACCTTCGGCGATGACCTGGTGAACATTCTCGACGGCGACGGAGACGAACTCGCCAAAAAGAAGATCAAAGGATTTTCCGGCAAAAAGGTCACGCAGTTCTTGCAAGACTGGAAGCAGATGCGCGAAAGCCGCGAAACGATGCTCTTTTTGTACGGCCACGGCATCACGGGCAGCGTGGCGCTGCGCCTTTGGCGGCAGTACGGCGAAAATACCATTTCGATTATCACTCAGAACCCGTACATTCTTTGCGAAGAAGTCTGGGGCATTGGATTTTTAAAAGCAGACGAAATCGCCCGCAAGGTCGGCATTCCCGAATGGAGCGAAGAACGTTTGGAAGCGGGCATTTGCTATGCGATGGTCAAAGCCTCTTCCGGCGAAGGGCACACGTTCCTTCCCAAGGAAACGCTCCTGTCGAATGCGGCGAACGAACTGCGTTTGCAGTTGAACAGCCAAGAGGCTTACGACGATCTGCTGTACGCCTTGGAACAGCTGTTGAAGGCGCAAAAGATTTTGGACGACGACGGCAAGGTTTCGATTCCGAGCCTCGCCCGTTCCGAAGCCTTTGTTGCAAACTTTGTCAGCTCCCGAATTCAAGAAGGCGAAACGGCCGAATTCGGAGATTCGAAAGAACTCGAAGCGTTCCTTTCCGCCTTTGAATCGGCGCAAGGCTTTACCTACGATCCTGTTCAAAAGGCGGGCATCGTCCGCGCCTTCCAAAGCAAAATCTTTATTATCACCGGCGGTCCGGGCACCGGTAAAACGACCCTCTTAAAGGGAATCCTCGCCCTCGCCGAATCCGAAGAAGTGGACGTGACCCTCGCCGCTCCCACGGGCCGCGCCGCCCGCCGCATGCAAGAAGTCACCGGCCACGACGCAAAGACTTTACACCGCCTGCTCGAAATCAATCCGGAAACGCGCCGTTTTACCCGCGACGAGAACTTTCCCATCGAAACGGGCATCATGATCGTCGACGAATTTTCGATGGTCGACACCTGGCTCTGCGCGGGCCTTATGAAGGCTCTCCCCGAACGCACGCACCTTGTGCTCATCGGCGATAAGGATCAGCTGCCGAGCATTGGACCGGGAAACGTTTTGCGCGACCTGCTTGCGATTCCCGAAATTCCCTGCATTCGACTGGAACGCATTTTCCGCCAAGCGGGCGGTAACGACATCGCCGAAAAGGCGACGCTTATCAATCAAGGGCGAAAGCCTTCCCCTGTTGAAGGGAACAACTTCCACTACATTCCGTTTGAAGAACCGGAAGAAGCTTTGGACATTTTGGCGGAGCTCGTCACGGAACGCATTCCGCAGACCTTAAAAGGCCCGATCAAAGATTTGCAAGTGCTCGTGCCGATGCACAAGGGACCTCTCGGCACCATCGAACTGAACGCTTTTCTGCAAAAGCTTTTGAACGACTCGCCCAAGGAATTCAAATCGCAGGGCATTACCTGGCGCAGTGGCGACCGCGTCATGCAACTCCGGAACAATTACGAAAAGAACGTTTTCAACGGCGACGTCGGACGGATCATTGCGCTCGTCAAAAACGATCAAAAAATCACCGTCGACTTTGAAGGCCATTTGGTGGGCTACGAAGGCGATGAACTGGACGAGCTTTCGCTCGCTTACGCCTGCACCATTCACAAGAGCCAAGGCAGCGAATACCCCGCCGTGATTCTTGTCCTGGATTCTTCGCACTTTCGCATGTTGCAGCGGAACTTGCTGTACACGGGAATTACCCGTGCCAAAGGACACGTTTGGATTCTTTCCGGGAACGGAGCCTTTGACGAAGCGATTCGCAACAACCGCATGCAGCTCCGTTATACGCGCCTCAAGGAATTCATCGGAAGCAAAATAAAAGGCGAGCCCGTAGAACAGGCTCTGCCTCCGGAAAAAAGCCCTTACGACAAGTTCATGGAATTCTTGAACGAATCGTAAAAGCCTGCGAACAATTTTGAATTTTACTTCTTACCCGTGCTGCCAAAACCGCCGCGGTTCTTGTCTTCGAGAACGGTTTCCACAAAGTTCAGCTTCGGCTGATTTTCCATGATGCGGAACTGCGCAATGCGGCTTCCCTTTTCGATCGTCACATCTTCGGTGGCAAGCACCGGCATTCTCCACCAGTCTTCCTTGCCGCAGTAGCTGCAGTCCACGACGCCCACGGAATTCACCTGCAGAATCTTCCAGTTTTTGAACGTGGAGCTGCGCGGAGCGATGTGGGCTTCATAGCCTTGCGGAAGCTTCATGGCGACGCCCAAATGAATCAGGCGGAATTCACCCTTTTTGAGCGTCACGGTTTCTGCAGCGGCAAGATCGATCCAGTCGGATTTTCCACCGATGTATTCCAAGCGTTTGATCGAATCATCCAAGTACTGAATCTGGATAGTTTGTTCTGCCATAAAAATTCCTTTTTTGAAAACAATATAGAAAAGGGCCGCAGCAAAACTGCGACCCTTTCATTTGTAAGCTTTTCTCGAAGATTAGAGAAGTTCCTTGCGGAGTTCTTCGTCGCTCTTGGTAGAAAGGTAGGATGGCGGAACATCGAGAACCGTCTTGCAGCCGCGAGCACCTTCCTTGTACATACGGGCGAGGGCACGTGCATAGGCAACGAGAACGCTCGTGGTAAAGGCAGGGTTCGAACCGAGCTTCAAGCTGTATTCGATCACGTTCGTAAATTCCTTGTCCCAACCGGTCTTTCCAGAACGGATCACAAAGCCACCGTGAGCCATGCCGGAGTGATTCTTGGCGAATTCTTCTTCGTCGATGAAGTGCACCGTGGTGTCATAATCCGAGAAGTAGTTCGGCATCGTCTTGATTTCGTTTTCAATCTTAGCCTTGTCTGCACCTTCAGCAGCCACCACAAAGACTTCGCGCGTGTGCTTCTGACGGGTAGAGAGTTCCGGGTTCGAACCGCTGCGGACCGCTTCGAGAGCTGCGTCCACCGGAATCGTGTACTGCTTTGCGTTCTTCACGCCAGCGATACGACGGACAGCGTCCGAGTGACCCTGGGAAACGCCCTTGCCCCAGAACGTGTAAGTCTTGCCGTCTGCGAGGAACGCATCTGCATACACGCGGTTCAAAGAGAAGAGACCCGGATCCCAACCGACGGAGATCATCGAAACCTTGCCAGCGGCCTTGGCGGCTGCGTCCACGGCGGCAAAGTGCTGCGGAATGTTTGCGTGGGTGTCGAAGGAATCGATCACGTTGAAAAGCTTTGCAAATTCCGGAGTCTGCTTCGGCAGGTCCGTTGCACTACCACCGCAAAGGATCATCACATCGATCTTGTCCTTCCAAGCGGCGACGTCGTTCACGTTCACCACCGGAACGCCAGCCGTCTGAATCTTCACGGTCGCCGGATCGCGACGGGTGAACACAGCGACGAGTTCCATGTCCGGTGCATACTTCACAGCGCTTTCCACGCCGCGGCCGAGGTTACCATAACCGATAATGCCGATCTTAGTCATATTGAATCCTTTGTTGTTTTGTTTGCGCGCTCTAATTTAAAAAATCCGGTTCCTAAATTTCTACTTCCAATCGACGTCTTTTGCCGCGAGAGCCTTTTCCCGGAGCGTTGTAAGCCGTTTCAAAGCTTCTTGTAAGGTTTCGTCTTTCTTTGCAAAATGAAATCTTACAAGATTGTCAATTTTTTCCCTGAAGAAGCTCGACCCCGGAACCGCCGCGACGCCGACGTTCTTAATCATCCATTCGCAGAACTTGTAATCGTCCTTCACCCCGAATTCGCTCACGTCGAGCATCACAAAGTAAGAACCTTGCGGTTCCGTCAAACGGTAGCCAAGCTTTTTCAAACCGCCCACAAAAATTTCTTTCATGTGCGTATAATGCGCCTGCAGTTCCTTGTAATACTCATCGCCGAATTCAAGGCCCGTCACCGCCGCAATCTGGAGAGGCGCCGCCGCGCCGACCGTCAAAAAGTCATGCACCTTTTTCACGCGGTCAATGATCCGCGGGCAAGCGATCACATAGCCCAGGCGCCAGCCCGTAATCGAATACGTTTTCGAAAGCGAATTGCAAACGATCGTGCGTTCGCGCATTCCCGGAAGCGTGTTCAAATAAATGTGCTTGTGCGGCGCATAAACAATGTGTTCGTAAACTTCATCCGTCACCACATAGGCGTCATATCGAATCGCGAGTTCCGCAATGAATTCGAGTTCTTCCCGCGTAAAAACTTTACCGCAAGGGTTCGAAGGATTGCAAAGAATCATCGCTTTGGCGCCCTGCTTGAAAGCGTTTTCCAAAGCTTCCTTTTCAAAATGGAAATCCGGCGGAACTAACGGCACATAAATCGGTTCCGCTCCCGAAAGGATTGTATCCGCCCCGTAGTTTTCATAGAACGGGGAAAAGATCACCACCTTATCGCCCGGATTGATGATGCTTGTCAAGGAAGCCATCATCGCTTCAGTACTGCCGCACGTGACGACGATTTCGCTTTCCGGGTCAATCGCCATGCCCGAAAAATGTTCAAACTTTTTTGCCACGGCATCGCGAAAAGCCTTGGCGCCTGCGCAAACCTGGTACTGATGCGGACCCGTGTAAGCGACTTCCGCTAAACGGTCGAGAATTTCGCGGGGAGGATCAAAATCCGGAAATCCCTGCGAAAGATTGATCGCGCCATATTCATTTGCAATGCGTGTCATCTGACGAATCACGGATTCGGTAAATTTGGACGTTCTCGAACTGAGTGCTCGCATAAATTCTCCCTGATTTTTTGAAATGATAGAAATGCAGTCGTCCTTTGTTCACCCTAAAAACGGCGAAATTTTGCAAAATTCCTAAAATTTAGGCGCTTTTAAGTGTTTCCAAATATTATGTATTTACTTTTTATTTTTATCATATTTTACATTCCACACCTCGTATTTTAACTTATATTAAGCAATATGAATAATGTTTCCAAAATCAGTGTATTTATGTATTTCGATTATCGCGAGTACATTCACGCGGTTTTGGAAGCGTTGCAGTCCGAAGGCGCTTCGATGCGTTCCATTCAGGAAGCTGCAGGCGTTCCGGGTTCTGCATTCTTCTCTCGAATTTTAGACGGTTCCCGTCCCCTTTCCAGTGCAAACGCCAAAGTTCTTGCCAAGGCTTGGGATTTGCGCGGCGAGGAAGCGGATTACTTTTTGGGACTGGTTCAATTTGGAAACGAAAAAAACGTCGACAAGCGGGAGTGTTTGTTGAGAAAGCTTCTCGCCGCCCGTGCGAGCAAGCAGGAGTACGCTTTGCAGGATTCCGCACTCCAATTCTTTTCCAAATGGTACTATCCCGTTCTGCGAGATCTTCTTCCGCTCGTTCCGGCAGGGACTTCGGCGGAAAAAATCGGCAGATTTTTTAATCCGCCTCTTCGTGCGCCCCAAGTTCAAAGCGGCATTCGCTACTTGATCGAAGCGGGCTTTATCGTCTGCGACAAGAACGGCAAATACACGGTTACAAGTCCAGTCGTTTCGACACCGCCGCGCGTGCGTTCCACGATTCTTCGCAAGTACCATTTAAAGAATCTGGAAATCAACGGCGAAGTCTATGACAGTTTTACAAGCGACGATCGCAGCATCACGAGCGTCACCTGCAGCCTTTCGAAAGAAGGCTTCGAAAAGGTCCGTGCCGAAATCGCTGCGCTCCGTGAAAAAATTTTAGCCATCGCCCAAGAAGACGCAAATCCTGACCGCGTATGCCACGTCGGATTTCAACTGGTTCCGCGCGCAAAGATGCACGCAAAGGAGAAGAACGCATGAAGCTCCTTTCGCAGATTTTCGCATTCTTTTTCCTCGCCCTTTGCGCCGCTATTTTCAGCAACTGCAGTAACGATCCCGTGGCTAACGGTACCGGCAGCAACGCAGGCGAAACGGAACTTGCCGGCGTCATCACGGTCACCAATTCGAGCGGCGATCCGCTTGCCCGTGCTGCAGCCCGCGTCTGGGTTTTGCACGAAGACACGATAAAAGTCGCTTTTGAAGACACTTTAAATGAGTCCGGGACTTTGGAATTCAAGTCCACGATCCGCGCCGAAGACAAGTCTTCCATTCAGCTGATCGAAACTCATTCCGGAGACTCTCTTTCAGTGATGCGCTGGGTTGATCTCGGCAAAAACCCGTCGCAAACACTCGCCGCGGTCGCCAGCGCGTCGCTGAAAGGAACCATTACCAACAACGGCAAGGGCGTCGAAGGCGCAACCGTTTACATCCTCGACAAGTCCGCCGTAACCGATGCAAGCGGGAACTTCGAAATTCAAAACATCCCGGAAGGCGTCCACTACGCATTCGTCGAAGGCTACTTTGGAAAATTCTCTTACCAAATGGAAACCGGCCTCGATGAAAGTGCAACGACGAACAACATCGACATCGCCGAAAACATCTTTACCGTTGTCGAGGATTTTGAAAACTGGAAATCCCGCCAGACGCTTCTCGGCAAAAGCTTTGGACAGGGCTGGTGGTTCATTTGCACCGATTCGTTGCAAGGCGGCGGAAGCCGCGTTCAAGACGGCATCTCTAGCCCGAACATTCTCGTCTCCGGCGACAGTGCCAAAGACGGTAGCAGTTTGCATTTGATTTTTGATTTGGACGAAGAAACGCTGGGCCATTACGGCGTCGCGGGCTTCACCATCGGAGACGACTTTGAAGAAGACGACATGTTCTCCTTCTACGACTTGAGAAGCGCCACCGCGATTTCGTTTGACGCGAAAGGCTCGGGTGAACTCTTTTTGCAAATCACCAAGCGCAGCGACGACGGCGAACGGGAATATCACAAAACGTGGCCCGTCACGCTTACCGACGAGTGGCAACACTTTACCTTTACCGCCGAAGATTTCGACACGGAACTCGTTGCGGTGAACTCCTTGAATTTTATGGTCGAAAGCGATGCGGAAATCTATCTGGACAATGTGCGTTTTGATGGAATTTCGCCGAGCATGTGGCCAAGCTTAGGCATGCGATTCTAAGCCTTTGAATTTGCGACGGAAAAACCAGGAGCCGCTTTTGGGCTCGGAGAGAGATACAATGAAAAAATCCATGAAGGCTGTAACAGCCCTTTGCGCATTCGCACTCGCAAGCAGTGCCTTTGCAACGATTCAACCGACCCGTGTGGGCCCTGTGAGCCAGTACGGTGCACTGCAAACCGGTACAAACGCTGCGGGCGAAGGCCGTATCTACGGTTCTGTCGACGGCGTGGTCGACGGTAAAGAAGTTCAGGTCCGCGGCATGAGCCTGACCTGGAGTCAGTATTGGCCGTACGGTTCGAGCTTCTACGGACATTCCTTTATCGACACTCTCGTCGGAGCTTGGAATGTAGAACTCGTGCGCTCTGCGATGGGCGTTGTTCCGCCTTGGGGTCACGGCGGTTACATGACCCGTCCGGAATATTTTGAATCTCAAATGGATACGGTCGTGCAGGCTGCGATTGCAAACGACGTTTACGTTTTGATCGACTGGCACAGTGAAGGCGGCTACTACAACTGCATTCATCCGAACGAAACGCCGAAGTATAAATTCAACGACAACACGACCTGCTTTAGCGCATCCGACGCCGCCGCATTCTTCGGCCGCATGGCAGAACGTTACGGCAAATATCCGCACGTGATTTTTGAAATCTACAACGAACCGGTCAGCGAAAGCTGGGACGACCTCAAGGCTTATGCCGACACGGTCCTCACCGAAATCCGTAAGCATTCGAACAACCTCGTCGTCATCGGAACGCCGACCTGGTCTTCAATGGCTGGCGACGCGGTTGCAAATCCGGTTCAGGATAACAACATCGCCTACACCTACCACTTCTACGCAAACCTGCACCAGACCGCAAGCCACATCGCCAGTTCGAACACGGCAATGGCAAACGGTTTGAGCGTTTTCGTCACGGAATGGGGCGGCATCGACGACATCTTCACGAACGCTTCTTACAAGACCCAGCTCGAAGCCTTCCTCGCCTGGACAAGCGAAAAGAAACTTTCCATGGCCAAGTGGGACGTGGAAAAGCCTTACCTCGAAAATACGGATGTCGATAACTACATCAAGGCAAACATCCTCCCGGCCAAAACGACTTACACGAAGAACTTGAACTGGGAAACTTCCATTTCCGACAGTCTCCCGGGCACCGTCACCTACGGAAGTGCAAGCGAAATTTCGGGCACCTGGAGCGCCACAAGCGACATCAACGACTACGGTGACGAACAAGGTGACAAGGGTAACTCCACGTTCACCGACAACTCCACATCGACCACGGTCAAAATGGACGACATGATTCTTGACACGGTCGGCACAGGATTTGACTACGCTCCGTACATCCGCGCAGAATACACCTTCGGCGCAGGCGTTGATCTTTCGAACTGCAAAATGGTGAGCTACAAGTACAAAGGCGCTAACCACCAGTTCACCCTTTACTACGACTGGAATGCGAGCGTTGACTACTTCGGCGTGGGCGTTTGGGACTATCCGTTCGTCGAAATGCCGTACGCTCCGGAATGGGAAACCGTTCACGTGGATCTCGGCTGGATGACAAGCAACGGCTGGCAGGCAGGCATCCCGACCTATCCGGTTTTGAATGCCGCAACCGCATTCCGCTTTGTGGTCACGAACGACTTCTTTGACACTTCCCTCTGGATTGAAGACCTGAAGTGCGAAGAAGAAGTCACGGGTTACAGCCCGGTCGTAATCGATACGACGACCGCTCTTCCGACGATTGCATCCAAGGTTTCCCCGCTGAACGTTTCTGTGCAAGGCAAGAACATCGCCGTGAACGGAATCGCAAACGGCAGCAAGTACATGCTCTCGAACATGCTCGGACAGGTCATGGCAAGCGGTCGCGCAAACGGCTCAAGCCTGAACTTGAACGTTGCAAATTCCGGCAAGTACATCCTTCGCATCGGAAGCAAGCAGACCGCAATTTCGATCCGTTAAGTCTCACACAATCCCCAATAAAAAAAGGAGCCCTCGAAAGAGGACTCCTTTTTTTAGTTTCCATTAAAAGGACAACGCTTATTCTTCAGATTCGGTCGTGAAAAGCGAGTTGTCCACAATGCCACTATCCCAGCTGCCGGAAACGCTATCCGAACTGCAAGCGACAAGAGCTAAGGAAACGAAAAGCATAGCCATCATAGCGATCAAAGTCTTTTTCATTTTTCATTCTCCTTAAATTAGAAGTTGAGGAAGATGCCGAGATCAGCAACAATGTTGTCGCCGTTGAAAATAGCAGCCACTGTCTTGGTGTAAACTTCGTCGGTCAAGCTTGCTTCGACAGCAAGCATCTTGTACTGGGCACGAAGACCGAGCTGAGCACGAGTCACTTCCGTATGGAGCTGGATTGCAGAAAGCTTACCGCCATCAACATACTTCACAGATTCGTAACCGAAGAGAAGAACGTTGTGAGACACACCACCGAAGAAGAGGAAGTTTTCATTGAGCGCGAAGTCTGCCCAGATGTTCGGTTCAAGCTGAAGTCCGAATTCCGTGTGAGACTTGATGCCCGTATCACCGCCGTCATAAATCTGAATGCCAAGAGTGTTGTTGGAACCGATCATGACACGAGCCATGTCGTTACCAAGAACCTGAACGGCGAGATTGAAGTACGGATCGATTTCAACGCGGCTTTCCGCATCCGAAGCGGTAGAAGAATTACCAGCAAAGGTCAGTTCTTCCGTAATGGAATGACGGAGGAGCAAAGCACCCGCCGTCCAGCCAAGAGTCGTTGCACTCGGAGAATTCGAGAAACGAGCGATCAAGCTCAAATCCCAGTAATCGGCTTCAAAGTTATCCGTCGTCGTTTCATCCATCACCGTGAGCCAATCTGCTTCCAAGCTCAAAGCATAGGCGCCGAGCGGCATTGCGAAAGTCACGCCGAAGTCATCACCCGCATTCACAACGGTAGCGTCGTCATCGCCTTCGCTCACGAAGCTCTTGGAAAGACCGATGTCAAAACCAAGACCGAAGCCTGCCGTAGCGATACCAGCCGTGAAGAGACCGACGTTAGAAGAAGAATTATCAAGACCACCGTAGAAGGTGAGACCCTTGTTGAAAGCGACGTAACCGAGAGCGTTCGTCGGTTCCACATACAAGAACTGGCCAAGAGCCATCATGTACGGGTAATCCAACTGATCGCCAACCGTCGTTGCAGCAAGTTCGCTACCGACGAAGTTATAAGAATTGCCACGAAGAACGTCGAGCTTTGCCAAAAGCGAGCCCGAAGTCTGAGCAGCCGGAGCTTCTGCAGCCGGAGCCGGAGCAGCGACCGGAGCCTGTGCGACCGGTTCCGTTTCATACGGAGAAGCTGCCGGTTCTTCTGCCGGGGCTTCTGCTACCGGAGCCGCTTCCTGAGCCGGATTTTCCGCGTAGTAGCCATCTTGTGCGAATGCAGAAGCAAACGCCAATACGCTTACTCCAGCCAACAATTTCAAGTTCATATGACCTCCCTAGTTGAATAGAACTTGCATTCAGCATAAAATAATGTGTCAAATGTAGTTCAATTTTCTATGTTAGGAGCATGGCCATTCTGAAAAACATTTTTACCATTCTCACGGTTTCGGGAATGGCATTCTACGCATTTGCATCCGACGTCAAAGCGCCTTCCGCAAACATCCGTAACGTCGACAAATCGGATTTTTTCGCAAAAAACCTCAAATCCGAAAAAAATACCGAGGCTTGGACCTATCAATTCATCTTCGACAACGGGACCCGCGCCTACGTCAATTACGCGACCATCGTCATTCCGGCATCCGGAAAAAAGATCGGCTGCGACATCTCGTTCTTCAATCTCAAAGGCAAAAAGTCGAACATCGGCCGCCAATATCCGCTCGAACGCATCCAGGAATACAAAGACCAGAACAAGATCTCCATCAAGGATGAATACATCATGGAAGGTCTCCCCGGAAAAGGCCACCGCGTTCTCTTTACCGCAAACAAGGAAGAATTCGGCAAATTCCTGCTCGACATCACCTTCACCAGTGCGAACAAGGGCAAAGTTCCAGGCGACGGCAAATGGAAAATCGGCGACGGTTATTACGGCGCAGCCGTCCTCATTCCCTACGGCCGCGTCAAAGGTAAAATCGCCCACAACGGTGATACTCTCGAAGTCAAAGGCTACGGCTACTTGGAACACACTTGGCAGTCCGGCAACCCGACCGATCTCGCCGCCCGCGCCTTCAACGTGAGCGAAGCGACCCGTGGCGCTTACGCCGGACGCTTAGCCCTCGACGAAGACGGAGTCCCTTTTGGTTACCTGATCGAAAAGAAGGGCGACCAGTCGAATGTTTTGTTCCCAAAAGACATCCTCGAAAACGGAAAGCCGTATAAAGGTTCTAAATTTCCGAAAGCCGCGTTGCAAATCACGTGGCAAAACGTTGCAGACACTTTGACTCTCGACATGTCGAAGCCGCGTCAAAAGTTCTCCATGCTCGAAAACTTTGACGGCTGGCTCGCCAAAAAGGCGACCAAGGTGATGCTCGGCGGTGAAATTTTCTTCTGGCGTGGACGCTCCAAGGCCGCAGACGGTTACGTTTACGACTGGAGCATTACCGGACTCTAATATGACCCTTTTTCGTCCCTGTATCGACATTCACCAAGGCAAAGTCAAGCAGATCGTCGGCGGAACCCTTTCCGACAGCGACACTCCCAAGACGAACTTCGTGAGTGAAAAGTCCCCTTCTTACTACGCAAACCTTTACAAGAAAGACGGCTTAAAAGGCGGCCACGTGATCATGCTCGGCAAGGGCAACGTGGAAGCGGCAAAAGAAGCCCTGTCCGCATACCCGAACGGTCTTCAGGTCGGCGGGGGCATCAACCCGGATAACGCCCAGGAATATCTCGATGCAGGCGCAAGCCATGTGATTGTCACCAGCTGGGTCTTTGACGGTGCACATCTTGACATGGAAAAGGTCGAAAAACTTTCGAAAACCGTGGGCAAGGAACATCTCGTTCTGGACTTGAGCTGCCGCCGTACCGCAAACGGTTGGAATGTCGCCACAAACCGCTGGCAGACCGTGACCGACGCCGTCGTCGATGAAGCTCTTCTGCAAAAGCTCGGCTCTTACTGCGACGAATTTCTCGTTCACGCGGCGGACGTTGAAGGCCTTGAACGCGGCATGGACGAAGATCTGATCCGTTTTCTCGCCGAAAAAAGCCCGATTCCAGTCACTTATGCGGGCGGAGCGAAGAGTACAAACGATTTAGTCCGCTGTAAGGAGATTTCCGGTGGACGGGTGGACTTGACCATCGGCAGCTCCCTGGATATTTTTGGAGGAGCGGGAACCCGTTATGCAGACTGCGTCGCCTTCAACCAGGAACAGCTTCGCCAGTAGGCCTTCACTTTTCGCAATTTGGATTTTTACGCATACGTACTATGGCAACTGAAGATTCGAACAACACTTACGATTCCCGCCCGCCGATTTTTGGCCGGACCGTTTCGAGTACGTTCCCTGAATACTTTTCTTTTAAGCACCAGCCTCCAGGAAACATTCGCACTTGCATGATTCCACCAGTGGTGTTCTGGCAGGTCCTTCGCAACATTCCGCGTTTGCTCAAGCTCCGATTCTTTTTAAAGAAGAAGCGCAAGGAGCATTCCGCAGACGATATCCGCGTTGCCTTCTATTCCGATAACCTGGATGAAGTCAACGGAATTGCGAACAATCTGCGCCATGTGATTTCCTACATGCGAGGCCACGGTTACAAGGCAGCCCTCGTCGGCAGCGCCTTCAACACGCGTCCTTGCGGCGTCGTGGAAAACGGCTACGTGATTTTGCTCCCGCGCGTTTTTAGCATGGAACAGCTCGGTTACGCCAACAGCGAACTCGCAATTCCACACGTGCGTCCCATTCTCCGCTTGCTCAAGCGTTACCCGGTCGATATCATTGAACTGGAAACGCCGAGTCCGGGAGCCTGGACAATCGCCTTCTGCGCAAAGATCGCAGGCATCAAGGTGATCAGCCATTACCGCACCGACGTTCCCACTTATGCAAAGACTCTCGTCAAGGCAAAGTGGATGCACCGTTACGTTTTGATGCTCATGCAGATCTTCTACGGCTTCACCCGCCCGGTCGTCAGCCCGTGCAAAGATTACAAGAACATTCTGCACAACGACATCAAGGTTCCGCTCGACAAGATCGAAATCATCCGTCGCGGCATTCCTCTCGAAAATTACAGTCCGGACTTCCGCGGCAAAGGCACGTGGGAAAAGTTCTCGAGCCTGCAGGGAAAAGTCCGCTTCGTTTACGTCGGCCGAATTTCCAAAGAAAAGAACCTTCCGCTGCTCCGCAATCTGTGGATGGAATTTCGCAAAAAGCATGACGACGCCGAACTGATGTTCGTCGGAGACGGCTGGTACTTGGAAGAACTCAAAAAGGATTTTGCAAGCGCTCCGGAAGTCCACTTTGCAGGTGTGCAAGGCGGCGAAACCCTCGCCGGTCTTTACGCCGACGCCGATTTTTTGCTTTTCCCGAGCACCACGGACACCTTCGGAAACGTGGTCGTCGAAGCTCTCGCCTCGGGAACTCCCGCAATTGTGACAGACAAGGGCGGCCCGCAGGACATCGTCTTTGAAAAAGGCTGTGGAAAGGTTCTCCCGGCAGACGATACCGCCGCCTGGCTAAATGAACTCGAAAAGTGCGTCGCCCTTCGCCACGACGAATCCGCCTACCAAAAGGTTCGCGAAAACGCCTACAGCCGCAGCAAGGATTACACGCTCGAAAAGGCCGCCGCTGCTCAGTGGGAATTCTACAAAAAGGTTTACCACGAAGCTTACCTCGGCAAATAAGGCGCTCTGCGCATGGTTCGAAAAGAACCACGCCGAGTTTCCTTGGCGACCCTTAGACTTATTCTCTAAACGCGATCCGTATGCGGTTTGGATCAGCGAAACGATGCTGCAACAGACGCAGGTTTCCGCCGTTCAAGCCGCCTACAAAAAGTGGATGCAAGACTTCCCTACCGTGCAAACGCTCGCAAACGCAAGCGAAGACGCGGTTCTGTTGCACTGGCAAGGGCTCGGCTATTACAGCCGCGCACGGAACATTCACAAGACCGCAAAACAAATCGTTCAAAACGCAAACGGCCAGTTCCCCGAAAACCGCAAAGATTTAGAAGCTCTCCCGGGAATCGGCGCGTACACTGCAGGCGCCATTCTAAGCCTTGCCTTTCACCAGAACGAAGCGATTCTAGACGGCAACCTCGTCCGCATTTTTTCGCGCCTTTCCGAATGGGATTTTTTACCGACCAAGGACAAAGCTTCCAAAGACGCCTATTGGGAACAGGCTTCGCTCTGGGCAAATGCGGGCGACGCATTCCTCACAAATGAAGCTTTGATGGAACTCGGACGCACCGTTTGCAAAAAAGCAAATCCGCTCTGCGAAAGTTGCCCCCTTCAAAAAATTTGCCAAGCCTTTCAAAACGGACGTGCCTCGGAATTCCCGCCCAAAAAACAAACGCAGTACGTTTCTTGGATCGGATTTGCCATCGCCATTTGCGATTCCAAGGGAAATTTTTTACTGCAATCTTCACCCAAGTCGCCGTTCCTCAAAAATCAGCTGACGTTTCCGATGTTCGAATACGCGGATGCGTTCAAAAATGTTTTCCCCGGCATCGCCGAAAATATGATTTCCCCGGAAAACGTCAAACGCTTTGCTTTCACCGGAACCGTCGAACATTCGATCACCCGTTACAAAATCCAATGCCGCGTTTTATGCGTGGAAGCCAAGTCCCACAAAGGGCTCACAGGCACCTGGATTCCAAAACAGGAACTTCCCCAAAAAATCATTTCCAGTTTTGCGCAAAAAATCGTAATTTTAACGCATGACTTCTGACCTAGTTTCCAAAGAAATTTCTGCAGAGGAAGCGGCAGAACTGATTCAAGATGGAGAAGTTCTTGGCGTTTCCGGATTCACTCTCGCCGGCTACCCCAAAGCGGTCCCCACGGCTCTCGCCAAAAGGGCGGAACGTTTACACGCAAACGGAAAGCCTTTCCAGATTACGCTTTTTTCCGGAGCCTCGACGGGCGACGAATGCGACGGAGCCTTAGCCCGCGCCAAGGCGATCAAATGGAGAGCGCCTTACCAGTCGAATAAAGATTTGCGTTCGGCGATCAACCGCGGCGAAATTTTCTATACAGACGCTCACCTCGGCATCATGGGGCATCTCGTCCGCACAGGCTCTTTACCGCGCCCGACGACCGCAATCATCGAAGCGAGCGAAGTGACATCCGACGGTAAAATCCGTTTCACCACTTCCTGCGGAAATTCCGTCGAATATTTGCAAATGGCGGACCGCATCATCGTGGAATTGAATTCCATTTACGGAGACGCTCTCTGCGGCATTCATGACTGCTACCTGCCGGAACTTCCCCCGTACACGCATCCGATTCCGGTGGTGAATGTTCTCGACCGCGGCGGAAAGGATTACGTCCAAGTCGATCCGAAAAAGATCGTGGCGATTGTCCGCACAAATCAGGGCGATACCATCCGACCGTTTACGGAACCCGACGAAGTTTCCAAAACCATCGGCGGCCAGATTCTCGAATTCCTGGCGCACGAACGCAAAAAGGGACGCCTTCCCGCAGGGCTTCCTTACCAGAGCGGCGTCGGCAACGTCGCAAACGCGGTGCTCACCGCCATGGCGCGCGATTCCTTGCAAGAGCCGGTGAGCCTTTTCACCGAAGTCATCCAGGAAGCGGTCTTTGAACTGATCAAAGCAGACAAACTCATCGGTGCAAGCGGTACCGCTCTCACGTGTTCCGCAGACGCCCGCGAATATTTTAAGCGGAACGCGGCGACGCTCCAAAAAAAGTTCGTGCTGCGCTCGCAAGAAGTTTCAAACCATCCGGAAGTGATCCGCCGTCTCGGTGTCATCTCCATGAACACAGCTCTCGAATGCGATATTTTCGGCAATGTGAATTCTTCGCACGTTTGCGGTTCTTCGATCATGAACGGCATCGGTGGATCCGCCGATTTTTCGAGAAATTGTCTGCTCGGATTTTTCATGACGCCGTCAACGGCAAAAGACGGCGCAATCAGCGCGATTGTCCCATTTGTGACACATTTGGATCACTCCGATCACGAAACTCACATATTTGTCACGGAGCAAGGTCTGGCGGACCTCCGCGGGCTCGATCCGGTGTCTCGTGCGCACAAAATAATTGAAAATTGTGCCCATCCAGACTATCGCCAACAGCTCAATGATTTTTTAGATTACAGTCTGCGGTCCTCGAAAGGAAAGCATATTCCGTTCGCTCTTGACCGAGCGTTCAATATGCATCTCAATTTCCTCGAAAAAGGAACGATGAAAGAATAACCTCTTCTCTTTGGAATTCTATTTTTCAATCGCAACTATGGAATCCTAAAGGAAACTAGAAATGGCTATTAAACAAGAATTACTCGATCAACTTGAAGAGCGTCGCAAGTACGCTCTCACCTCTGGTTGCGGTCCGGAGAAACTCGAAGCACGTCATGCAAAGGGTCTCCTCTCTGCACGTGAACGCGTCGCTGACCTCGTCGACGACGGTTCCTTCCAAGAGGCAGGCATGTACGTGGACCACGACGTCCGCGGTTTCGGCTTTGAAAAGAAGAAGCTCGCCGGTGACGGCGTTGTGACCGGCATCGGCAACATCGATGGTCGCCCGGTCACCGTGATTTCTCAGGACTTCATGGTCAGCGGCGGTTCCCTCGGTAGCCGTCACGCCCAGAAGATGTCCGAAGCCATGCAGCGCGCAATCGAACTCGGCACGCCGATCATCTCCGTGAACGACTCCGGTGGAGCTCGTATTCAGGAAGGCGTGAAGAGCCTCGCAGGCTACGGCAAGGTTTTCCGTGCTAACGTTCTCGCTTCGGGCGTCGTACCGCAGATCGCAGTCATCGCTGGCCCGTGCGCAGGCGGTGCTTCCTACAGCCCGGCCCTCATGGACTTCTGCATTCAGCTCAAGGACAATTCGAACATGTTCATCTGCGGCCCGCAGGTGATCAAGGCTTCCACCGGTGAAGAAGCTCCGCTCGAAAAGTTCGCTTCGGCAGCTGCTCACGCAACGGTTTCCGGAAACGTCCATTTCGTCGCCAACGACGACAAGCACGCTTCCCAGATCATCAAGAAGCTCCTCAGCTTCCTCCCGTCCAACAATTCCGAACTTCCGCCGCACAAGCTCACCGACATCGAACTCGATGACGATCCGAGCATGAACCAGATCATTCCGGAAGACGCAAACCACCCGCTCGACGCCTACCAGGTGATCGAACGTCTCGTCGACCCGAACGAATGGCTCGAAGTGAAGCGCGACTTCGCGAAGAACATCATCACGGGCTTTGGCCGCATCAACGGCATGGTCGTCGGCATCGTCGCGAACCAGCCGAAGTACAAGGCCGGCTGCCTCGATATCGATTCTTCCGACAAGGGCGCAGAATTCGTGAACTTCTGCGACGCGTTCAACATTCCTATCGTGACCCTGACCGACGTCCCGGGCTTTATGCCGGGTCTTGCCCAGGAACGCGGCGGCATTATCCGCCACGGTGCAAAGATGCTCTACGCTTATGCATCCTGCACGGTTCCTCTCGTCACGGTCATCATGCGCAAGGCCTACGGTGGTGCTTACATCGCCATGGCTTCCAAGGATCTCGGCGGTGACGTCGTGTACGCTTGGCCGACTGCTGAAATCGCCGTGATGGGCGCTGAAGGCGCAGCCAAGATTATCTACAAGAAGGAACTCGCAGCAGCCGAAAACAAGGATGCTCTTTACAAGCAGCTCGTCGACGACTACCGCGAGAAGTTCTCGAAGCCTTACCAGGCTGCAGAATCCGGCATCATTACCGATGTCATCAATCCTGCAGAAACCCGCGCTAAGGTTTCGCTCGCTCTGAGAACCTTGCTCTCGAAGCGTGTCAAACGTCCAAATAAGAAACACGGGTTGAGTCCTCTATGACAACAGCAACACAACAAGAAGGCGTCGTCAAAGCGACTGGACCTTATCCCGTTCCAGAACGGTTTAAGGAACAGCTGGCTATTATGCCAGACTCGATTAGCGCTCCGCTTAAAGAGCAGCTGACTTTGATGCCCGACTCGGCAGTCGTTGAGATCTACCAAGGCGGTCATAAAGTCTCCATTCTCTATAAGACGAATGCGCAGTCGCGTGAAGCTAACGCTCGCCAGGACAGCGTAAGAACTGTCAACGGAGCCAACAAGGCTCTTCCGATTGCGAAAGCCAAACTCGGTGACGAATACGTCACGGAACAGGGTGAGGTCGAAACCTTTACACTCGGCAAGCTTGCCGAATTCCAGGCGACGGGCCTTATCATCGTGATGGTCGTGATCATCGGCATTATGTTCCTCACATACTTCATGAGCTATGTGATGAACAAGGTTATCACGCCGATTCTTTCGAAGAAGGAAAAGGCTCCGGTCGCTGCCAAGGCAGCCCCTGCTGCCGCCGCTTCTTCGGAACCGATCAAGATCGATCTTTCCAAGGGTCTTGGCGATCCGGACGCACCGAGCGTGCACCCGGGATTCACAAACAAGCAGCTCCAGGCCTTCCTCAGCATCGCTGCGGTTTCCGCTTTGGAAATTCATCCGGGTCTCTCGAATGAAAAGCTCGCTGTGATCTTCGCAGTCGCCGCAGCCGAAGTCCTCGGCGGTCCAGTGAAAATCGTCAAATTCAAATCTCAAAACTCGACCGAATGGGCTTGGACTACTCAGGGTCGTACAGAATTACAATCCAACGGGCTCTAAGCTCAAGAGGAAACTACTATGAAGAAAGTTATCCGCATTACGTTTGAAGGCAAGACCTACGACGTTGAAGTCGAAGTTCTCGGCAACGCAGCTCCGGCCGCAGTTGCTCCTGTCGCTCCGGTTGCTCCGGTTGCTCCGGTTGCTCCGGTCGCTGCCGCTCCTGTGGCTGCAGCCCCGATCGCTGCTCCGGCTGCCGCTGCCCCGGCTCCGGCTCCTGCCGCAGCTCCGGCTGGTGAAGGCACCCCGGTTCCGAGCCCGATGATGGGTATCGTTTTCAAGCTCAAGGTCAAGGTCGGCGACAAGGTGACGAAGAACCAGGAAGTTGCCGTTCTCGAAGCCATGAAGATGGAAAACTCTATCGTCTGCCCGTGCGACGGTACCGTCACTTCGATCGCTGTCAAGGAACAAGACTCCGTAACCGAAGGCCAAGTCTTGATGACTATCGCCTAAAGAGGGCCTCCTATGAGTGGTATCTTAAACTCAGTCACAGACATGTTCGTCAACGGCACGGGATTCTCCGCAATCTCGGGTCCGATGATCGTCATGTGGCTCGTCAGCATTGTGCTGATGTATCTCGCAATCGTCAAGAAGTACGAGCCTTTACTTCTTTTGCCGATTGCGATCGGCGCTCTCGCCGTCAACATTCCGTCCCGCGGCTTCTATGAAGGCGGCTGGGGCATCGAAGGAATGTTCACTCCGACTGCCGGTCTTTTCTACTACATCAGCCAAGGCATTCATCTCGAGCTCTTCCCACCTATCATCTTCCTCGGCGTCGGTGCCATGACCGACTTTGGACCGCTGATCGCAAATCCGCGTACGCTGATTCTCGGCGGTGGTGCTCAGTTCGGCGTGTTCATTACGATGTTCTGCGCTGTCGCCTTTGGTGGATTCACTCTCGGTGAAGCTGCTTCCATCGGTATCATCGGTGGTGCAGACGGTCCGACGTCCATCTTTACGGCCAACAAGCTTGCGCCGCACCTGATTGGGCCAATCGCCGTCGCGGCTTACACTTACATGGCACTCGTGCCGCTGATTCAACCGCCTATCATGCGAGCGATGACAACCGCTAAGGAACGCGTCATTCGCATGAAGAGCCTCCGCAAGGTTTCGAAGCTTGAACGCATCACCTTCGCAGTGCTCGTGATGGTTGTCTGCGTGCTCGTCGTTCCGGATGCTTCCGCTCTGATCATTATGCTCATGACCGGTAACATCTTCAAGGAAGCGGGTGTCGTGGAACGTCTCGTGAAGACGGCTCAGAACGAACTCATGAACATTGTGACGATCTTCCTCGGTACTTCCGTCGGTTTGACGATGTCCGCAGACATCTTCCTGCAGCCGAAGACCTTGATGATCATTGCGATGGGTGTCGTTGCTTTCGGCTTCTCGACCTTCGCAGGACTTCTCCTTGCAAAGATCATGAACTGGTGCAGCCCGAAGAACCCGGTGAACCCGTTGATCGGTTCCGCTGGCGTGTCGGCTGTTCCGATGGCCGCGCGCGTTTCCCAGGTGGAAGGCGCCAAGTACGATCCGCAGAACTTCCTTCTCATGCACGCCATGGGTCCGAACGTTTCGGGTGTGATCGGTACCGCCATCTGCGCAGGTTACATGATTTCGAGACTTGCCTAAAGTCTGAACTTTTCAAAGAGAAACCTCGGTGCAATACCGAGGTTTTTCTTTTTAAAGGTTCGTTCCTTTAGCAAGGGAGGCTTTTCCTTGGCAGGAAAGGGTCTACCTTGGCAAGGAGGCTTTTCCTTGGCAGGAAGGCTTTACCTTGGCAGGAAAGGGTCTACCTTGGCAAGGAGGTTTTACCTTGGCAGGGAGGTTTTACCTTGGCAAGGAATGCTACCTCTGACGAGAGGGTTCCCTGCAGCAGGGAGGCTTTTGTTCGGAACGAACCGCTTGGCCTGCCCGGCCGGGGGCAAGATAGGGGGACCTCTCAGAGTTACGAAGCCCGAGGTCCCCCTTTCTTGCATCTACCCCCTAGGGCACGTTTTTTTCTTGGACGGGAAGTTCTTTGCCTGGCGGCGGAGGCGGGCTTTAAGCCTTGTTTTGGGGGGTGTGTTTGCGAGAGGGACTGCGGAGGGGCACAGTTTTTCTTGGAAGGGAGGTTCTTTGCCTTGCGGCGGAGGCGGGCTTTAAGCCTTGTTTTGGGGGGTGTGTTTGCGAGGGGGGCTGCGGACGGGCACGTTTTTTTCTTGAAAGAGAAGTTCTTTGCCTTGCGGCGGGGGCGGGGATGGAGCTTTGGTTGGGCGGTGTGTTTGCGAGGGGTTCATCCTTTGTAAATTTGGGGACGAAAATTTTTGACGAGCGTTTTATGCAAAACAGCAAAATTCTCCATGCGCATCTTTGTCTTCTTTCCGCGGCGGCGATCTGGGGGCTGATGGCTCCGGTTGGGAAAGCGGCGATGCTTTCGGGCATCACGGGCATCGACATGGTTTTCTTCCGCACGACAGGCGCCGCGATTTGCTTTTGGCTCATTTCCCTTTGCACCGCAAAAACGCGGAACGAAAAAGTTCCCTTCCGCGATCTGCTCAAGCTCTTTGGCGCGGGCTTCTTTTCGATCGTCGGGAATCAGACGTGCTACAACGTCGGGCTTTCTATCACTTCGCCGATCAATGCGACCATCGCCACGACTTCCCTTCCGATCTTTGCCCTGATTTCCTCTGCCATCTTTTTGAACGAGCGCATCACCTGGAAAAAAGTCCTCGGCATTGCGCTCGGTTTAAGCGGCGCGTTGATCCTCATTCTCGGAAGCGCAACGGCTTCTAATGCAAAAGCGGGAAACATCGCCGGCGACCTTCTCTGCGTCCTTGCGCAGTGCTGCTTTGCCGTTTACCTTGCACTGTTCAAGAACGTCATCAGCCGTTACAATACCATCACCTGCATGAAGTGGATGTTCACCTTTTCGGCTGTCACCACTTTGCCGCTGACACTCCCGCAAGTGATGCAAATCCCCTTCGCACAAGTCCAAGCCGTCACCTGGGCCGAAATTTCCTTTGTCGTTCTCGGCGGAACTTTCCTCGCCTACCTTTTGATGATGCATGCGCAAAAGACTCTTTCGCCGACGATCGTCGCCATGTACAATTACGTACAGCCGACCGTTTCTTCGGTCGTCTCTGTCGCTGTCGGACTTGCGATTTTCGGGCCGAGTCAGGCCCTCGCTATTTTGCTGATTATTCTTGGCGTTTACACCATCAGTCGATGCGGTAAATCTTCACATCCTTGAACTGATACTTCGTCTGGTTCTTGCCCACGTTGAATTCCAGGCGAGCAAAGAGATCATCGACCAGAGCCGTATATTCGAATTCATACGATCTCCAGACCGGTTCAAGCGTCACATGTTCCTGGAAGGCTTCGGTATTATAGGTGCTGTAAGAACCGATGCGCACCGTGACATTCGCCGAATCCTGCGCGTAAGCGGTGAACACAAGCTTGTACTTGCGATCTTTCAAAAGCGGGATATCTTCATGGATCAGCTGCACGCTGTAGCTGTACGGTCCCGGATACGTCACGTTCACCGTCATGATATTGTTCAAAACAGAGGTGTCCGCGTAGCCGCCAAGCTGACGCACCACAATCCAGCCTTCGCCGTTTTCAAACGTACCGTTCGAAACCCAGTTGGAATCGATTACATCATACTGCGCAAGCAGATCTTCTGCATAATCCTCTTCCGCTGCACCGTCCGCATAATTCACAACGTAGTGCGACGCCGAGAAAGACTTCACAAAACGCGTCGTCAACGAATCCCAAAGAGCCGCATTGTGCAACGCATCGAAACGAACCGTATCGCCGTCGAGTGCAGCCGTCGAAAGCGAAAGACCATCGACCCAGTCCGGCACACTAAAGCGCACCGTCAAAGAGATCGCTCCATTTTCCGCCGTGTCCAGCTGATCCTGCATATAGCGGACTTCAAACGAATCCAAGCCCGAAAGCGAGAACGTAAACGGCACAGCCACATCCGCCATCTGGATCGAGCCCGTCACCTGCGGATCCGCAGCGACCGGAGCAAAATGCGCTCCGATTTCTTTCAAAAGGCCTTCATCATCGATCGAAATATCGCCAAAGGCGCTCAGCCAATTTTCTTCTTCCGAAAGGGAATCTTCCGTAAACGCAATCGTCATCGGTGCATCGGACGAAACATCCGGCCAAAGGGTCAAGCCGTCTTCCGCATCGAAGCTCACATAGATATAATAGCTGGAATAAGCCGAAAGTTTCGAAAGCGCCAAATGCAATCCGTCCAGCTGGACAGAATCCGCATTTTCGCCCGAACCGTAATCCACAAAAAAGTGTGCCGAAAAAGAATGGGCCTGGATTTCCGGATTTCCAATTTCGATTCCCGCATGATCCGACGACGTACTACACGCCATTAAGATAAAGGCGTACAAAAGAAGCGCACCAATAGAGAATCGACCAAACCGCATTACATTCCTCGCGTTAATGGGAACAGTTGGATGTTCACTTGAACGACATCCTCTCCTGTCCCCGCCTCACTAGAGAAATCTAATAGTTCTTTTCGCATGAGTTGTAAATGTTTTTTTAAAGCAGGGAAATCTTTGCGCTGAATCGCAAAAGTCACCGCCGAAATATCCCTTTTTTCTGCCGGAACGTCTTCCATCGAGTCTTTTGCCAGGTCAAGCATCTGACGGTGGTACTGTTTCACCAGCAGATCGTTCACCTCGTCATCGGTCGTAATCAAAGACTGCGCCTGGCGGTATCCGTTCGCCGTTCTGGAAATCAGTCCAAGAGAAGACAACAGGTTTAAGGATTCCGCAGCCTGGGCAGGCGTAATCGTGCCGCCAAGACGTCTCGAAATCCATTCCGGAGCCGGATTAAAGCCCCGAAGTTCCACCATTTCACGGATCACGGAGTGATACCATTCCGTAAAGATGCGGAACTGCGCCTGGTCCATTTTATGCAAACGGGAACCCGGTGTCGACTTGACGAGCTTTCCGTAGTAGAAAGCCTTTTCCTTGTCCGTCTTCGCCTGATTGAAGAACACCAGATTTTCGAAATAGGCAGCGCGTTCATCGGTCAGGTTCAACCCCTGGATGATTTTCACGACCGTATTCTTGGTGATATTCCGTTTGCCGTCCATCACGAGCTTCAAATGCGCATGGCTCGAAAGTCCCGCCTTCGCGGCAAAGAAACGCAAACTGAAAGCCGCCGATGTCGACTTCTTATAGGCATAATAGTCGTGCAGGAATACACGGTAGTTCGTGTATTGCAAAACGTCCGGCATGGACGGCTTCATATTTTCTTCTGCACTTGGTTCCATGCTTATAAAATAGCTGTTTGGTAAAATATAACGAGGGGGTGCCTAGGTTAAATGTTTACCTTTGTAACCGAGAGAATACATTCTAATTTGGAATAATCTTGGCGAATTTCGCGTGATTTTGCCATTTTCCGTGCAGAAATTCCGCATCTTTTGCAATGCCTTCCTGTTCAAAGCCGAGCCTTTTGGCAAGAGCGCAGCTCTTTTTATTTTCCACGGCGGCAGAAATTTCCACCCGGTGAATTCCCAAATTTTGAATGTAGCCGAGGGCAAGGTTCAAGGCTTCGGTCGCAAGCCCTTCCCCCTCGAAAGCGCTCCCCAAAAAATATCCAAACGACGCCGAACGGTTCTTCCAATCGATCCACTGCAAAATGACTTCACCGATCAGTGCGCCGTCTTCCAGCCTTCGAATTCCAAAGGCGCCGCCGTTTGCCATGTCCCGCTGCATCTGGTATGCGGAAATCGCATTGTAGGCGTCGCCGATTTCCGTAAAAGTTTCCACCCAGGGAAGCCACATGCCAAGCGATTCCCGCGAAGAATCAACCAGGTATAAAACTTCTTCCGAATCTTCCGGTTCCAAAAAGGCGAGCGTCACCCGTTCCCCTTCAAGAACCTCTTCGGGCATTTCGTTCAAATCATTCGACGTCTTGCACATAAAAGGCTCGCTGGCATTCCTGGTCCGCCAAGGATTCACACGTATAATCACGGTTCGGATAATAGTTTCCCGTCACACGGGTCAGGTGCACCGCCGCAGTGTCCTTCCAACTTTTCGCAAACGCGGACGTATCCGAAAGGTAAATGCTGTCGCCCTTCACACGGTTGCCGTTTTCATCGACATCGTACAAGAAAAAGCATCCCTTGCGGGCGCAACGTCCCGTGAACTGGTAAGAAACTTCGCCATAGATCGTGCGGCAGAACGAAGCGTTTTCCGTTTCCGCCGAAAGCTTTGAAAGCCCAGCGACCGTCGTTTCCTGACAGGTGCTGAACGAACTGTTGTCACTGCAAGCCGCAAAGAACAGGGCAAAAATAAGCGCGGTAAAAATTCCAAGTAAAGGCTTCATGCCCCTAATATAATGAATTCAAAATCTCGGAGAGCCCAAAGGCCTTCAAATTCCGAGCATAAAAAAAGTCCCGTCCTTGAGAGACGAGACTTATGCGGGTGAAAGGACTTGAACCTTCATGTCCTTGCGAACACTAGAACCTGAATCTAGCGCGTATACCAATTCCGCCACACCCGCGAGTGTGTGAGTCAAATTTTGAAAAATTCCCCGCTTTTGTCAAGGGACAAACTCGCGGATCCAGCCTTCCCGATTCGAAGTCCACCAGGACCAGTCATGTTCCCCGCGGTTATCGAAGTGGATAATGCACTGTTTCGCGCCTAAAATGGAGCAGAACTCGTCCATCCACGGAACAGCCCGGTTCGACGGGTAAAGGCTGTCGGAGCCGCCCTGCAAAAAGGTCCAGGATCCCTGCCGTACCCGGAGAGCCTTCGAAAGGTTCTGGGCGTCGGAGACCGCCGAAAGGTTCGTGCTCACGAGAAGCCTTGCGCGCACCGCGCGTTTGCCGTAGAGCGTGTAGCCCGCTATTCCGAGTCCCCCGTCCGAGACACCGACAAGCGAGACCGTGTCGATTTGAATCTGATAGCGGGCTTGTACGGAATCGAGCATTGCGTCCACGGTCTTCAGAACGACCGGGGTGAGCCAGTGATTTTCCTTGCAAGCGGAAACGCTGACGACGATGTTTTCCTTTTTGGATTTTTCAAGGAACGGGACGAGCATGCCGCCCGCTTCGTAGCCTTTGGCGCATTTGGAGCTTTGCATGCCGCCGTGGAACCAGACGTAAACCTGGGGATGCTTGGGCGCGCCCTTGTGCCAGACCGCAGACGGACTCGTGAAGGTGCCGACCGAGATCAGCAAAGAATCCGCCGTAAAACTTTTCGCATTCGACTTCGAGTCCGCTTTCGCCGCAAACGAAAGCGAGACAAGGCAAAGGAGAATCGCAAGGAATCTCATTTCTTACGCCTCAGCGCAATCCGCAAAGCCTGGATCGCGAGAATGACAAGTCCAATATTCAACACCGCATACCACAGCACCGACCGCACATGGTATTCACGAATCTCTCCCGGATCGAGAGCCAAATCGTTGCCTTCAAGACCCGTCACAATCCACTCCGATTTTGAAATACGCACGCCGCGCAGTTCAATCGCAGCTGGGCCGACTTCCGCCCAGAACGGAATCCATTCCGCGAGAATTTCCTTTTGATCTCCCGGCAAGGCGAGCACAAAAGTTGCACCGCGGTCTTCGTTCAAGCAAATAAAGGTTTTGTCAAACAGCGGAATCCCGGTTCCCGTCCAACCGCGCGGAAACGCGACCGACGAAATCTTGCCATAAAAAAGATCTTCTTCACCCGACAGGCTTTTGTAAAAAGGCTTCGTATGCATAAAAAGGTACGACGCCATAAAGCTGAAGAAGGCGGCTATCATCAAAAAGAGGATTCGCGAAGTGCGAGACATTTACTTCCTCGAACGGATAACAAAAAACAGGGTGAACAGGAGCAAGACGATCGACACCAGGTAGAACACCTGCTGGATCCAGAATTTAACTTCTCGATTCTTGAGCGTCTGCATTTTAAAAGCTTGCAACAGATTTTCGCAGCGCACCAAGGATTCATCGTTATCGATTCGATTCCAAATTTCCGAAAGATCTTCGTTGCGTTCCAAAAGATCGCGGTAACGCTTGGCCAAGGAATCCGGCACCGCTTTCAACAGGGAATCATTCCCCTGGACCGCATAGCCAAGCCTTGCAGAATCCAGCGTCAAAATCAAAGGTTCCGCCGCAGACAATTTCCAACGGCTCAAATCCAGCACCAGCACCTTCGCCTCTTCAAGCCAGTTGGCGCGCAAAGGTTCATAACGTCGCACCGAAGCGACCCAGGCGAGGACCGATTCTTCAAACGCCGCAAAATCCCTTTCCGGCGGCATCCAGTCGACTTTACGCGCGCTTTCCGATGCTGTATGCAACGAGACCGCCGTTTCACGCAAGCTGCGCAATGAAGACATCAAAAGCGTCGGATCGTGCTCCGGCTGAACGCGGACCTGCTCCATTTTGCGCATCACACGCGTTTCAAAGAATTTGTAATCCGAAAGCGTTTCGCTGTATCGGTTATAAATTTCAAACTGCTGTTTTTGTGAAAAATAAAACAGGATGGTCAAGACCAGGGTCAAAAGCAAAACGCCCCACACCAAAGGGGTATTGATTCGACTCTTTAAAATTTCCGAGATAGACTGAAAACGATTCCCTACCATATTCCGAAATTACCTTTTTTCTAAGTTATCAATATGAGTAAACGTCAAAATCTCGCCCTTTTTACCCTCTGTGCAGCCCTCTTTTGCGCCTGTGGTGAACAAGACGTGCGCGAAACGGCGCATTACAACGGCATTCGAAAAACACAAGTCGCCTACAAAGACGGCAAGCCCCATGGCGAATTCAAGCGTTGGACTTCGCACGGCGACCTCGCGGAATCCGGCGTTTACAAGAACGGACTGCGGGAAGGCACTTGGACGGAATGGTTCACCGACGGCAAAGTACAGGCCCAAGGCGAATACGAGAACGGCAAAAAGCAGGGCGAATGGAAAGGCTTCTTCCAAGACGGAACCGTCGCCTGGAAACACTTCTATCAAAGCGGAGAGCCCACAGGAACCTGGCTTGAATATTACGCAACGCCCGGAAACATCCGCATGGTCCGCCAAGAAAATTCCCTCAAAGAAAAGAATTCCTGCTTCAAGAATTCCGCATCGGGCATCCGGGAAACCTACGCGCAAAACGGAAAGCCGATGCGTTTTGAAAACTGCAAGTTCGGCGTCCTGGACGGCAGTGTCAAAACCTTCTACCCGGGCGGCTCCGTCGAATCGATCCTCGAATACAAACAGGGCGTCCTAGACGGCAAAGCGGAATTCTTCCGGGCCGCCGGGGGCTATTACAGTGATTTTCCGAAGACGGGAAAAGCGTTCCTCACAGGATTTTACAAGAACGGCATCCGCGATTCCGTCTGGACCTACTTTGCAAAAGACGGTTCCGTTCAAAAGACAAGCGTTTTTCAAAACGGGAACGGCATTGCTTACGGTGAACTCGGTGATAACGGCATCGACGCCGAAACGACTTTTGTCGCAGGACTTGTACAAGACACGCTCCGTTACAAGCTTCCCGGGCATAAACTGGACTTTGTCGAAATCTGGGACAAGGGCGAAAAGAAGGTGCTCCGTTCCTATTACGAAGCTTCGAAAAAGCTCGCAAGCGAAGGGAACTTCGCAGGCGGCAAACGCAACGGATTTTGGAGAAACTGGTACGAGAACGGCAAAATCAAAGACAGCCTCTTTTACAAGGACGACGCCCCGTTCGGCGAGCAGCTGTATTACGACTCCACGGGCAAGCTCTACATGCGAAAGAATCAGTTCGGCAAGAACGGTCCGATGGAAGTGAACTTTCAATAATTAGAATGCGTAGCGGAGAAAGAGTTCTACGCGGTGCCCCGTTTCAAAGCCGAAGAGCGTTCCGCGGTTCATCTCGTAGCCAAAGCCGTAGCCAAACGGCAGAGCCTTGAAAAAGTATGCGATTTCACCGCGCATCCGGAAGCCCCAATACGCATCGTCCATTTTCTGGTAACGGTGCAGCAGATTCTTATTCTGCGATTCGTTGATGCGATGACGGAGTAAAAAGACGTAGGAAAGTTGCAGTCCCCGATTGGATTCCAAGGAATAGAACGGTTTCCATACAAATGAAGCTTGTCCGCCGATTTCATCGCCAGGCTGAAAATTGTCCTGTTCGATAAACGTGTAATAACCGAGAGAAGCTCCCAAGAGCAGATATTTGGAGAAGGGGTAAACCGCCAGAGGTTCTACCGCAATGCGCTGAAAACGGTCATTCTGGCTTCCTTCCCCCGGAGCAAAGCGAAAGCTCGCGCTCACGCCAAAAAAATCCACCGGGAAAAGCTTAAATCCGAGGTAAGATTCGTTAAAGCCGTTGACCTTCAAATCCAAAATTTCATGCTGCTGTTCAAAATCCGCCACTTCGTACTGCAAAGAAATAAAACGGTAAGAGACGTCGCTAAAAAGGCTAAAGCATTTGCAAAAAGCGACTTCCGTCGAAAATCGGGCATCTGCGCTGTAAACGTCGTCGCGCAGTTCCGCAATTCCGCCGAATGTGATGGATGTCTGCGGCAAAGTTACCGGGCGAACCACTTCTGTCGCATAGGCAAAAGCACACGTTACAAGCAACGCTCCAAAAAAGATTTTGAACATTTTCGTCGGGACGGCCATTTGTCGGAAATATAACAAGCTTTTTCGATATTCCGTTTGTTTATTTCTACTTTGCTAGAATCCATGAGCAAAACGCGGTACATTCTTCTGCTTCTCTGCAGCCTTTTTTTCGTCCAATGCCTTTGGAACGAATCCGAGGTGGAGCCGAGCTATTTACCGCTCGACGACTCCGAATATCCGTATGCAGATCTGCCGCGCCTTGTCATCGAAACCGTTGACTTTCAGCAAATTCGAAACAAGGAAACCGAAGTCCCCGCGTTTCTGCAAATCTACGGCAAAGACATTCCCGAAAGCGAAGTCAAATATTTAACCATCAAAGGCCGGGGAAATTCCTCCTTTGAAATGACCAAATACGGGTACAAGCTGGAATTCGAAAACAAGGAAGCCTTATTGGGAATGCCCAAGAATCGCGACTGGGCGCTCGTCGCCCTCTTCTGCGACAGAAGCTTTTTACGCAATTACATCACTTACCAATTAGCGAAATCGCTCGGCGATGAATTCGCACCGCAGCTCCGCTTTGTCGAGCTTTATTTGAACCGTCAATACATGGGACTTTACCAATTGACGGAAACGATCAAAGTCGGAAAGAACCGAGTCAACATTCCCGAAAACGATTCCAGTTTTCTTTTTGAAAGAAGCACGACAGAAACAGACAAACCCTTTTTTTATTCCTCACTGAATCATCTGTTTCAAATTCGGTCGCCGAAAAACGTGAGCGATTCGTCCAAAGCCATGCTCAAAAATCACATCATCGCCTTCGAAACCTTTTTACAGACAAACGCTGTAACCAATCTGGATTCCTTGGCCAATTGGATCGATGTCAACGACTTTGCTCGCTACTTTTTAATTCAGGAATTTTCCATGAATCAAGACGGCAACCGCCGGAGCGCCTACCTGACCTGGCAAAAAGGATCTCCGATTCAAGCGGGACCTGTTTGGGACTTTGACCTTGCTTACGGAATTTCCTTCCACAAAGTCATCGAACCGACCGGTTGGAGAGTCCGCGACTACGGCTGGAATCGGTACATTTTTAGAAACAAGGCGTATCAAAAAAAAGTCCGCGATTTTTGGAACACCCACCATACGGACTTCGAAGTCCTTCTCGACACCATCGACGCCATGTACCCCAAACTCGAAAAAGTGTCGCATAACGAGTTCAAGCGTTGGCCCATTCTAGACGAAGAATACATGTGGCCTTTTGTCGAAAGCGTAGGAAGCTATCCAGCAGCCGTAGATTCGTTAAAAAGCTGGATAAAGCGTCGAATTCAGTGGATGGACGGGAATCTGTAATTACGGACGTTCGTCAACCTTGTCCGTTTCTTTCGTACGCAAAAGCGTCGAGCTTACCCCTTCTGTATGCTTCAAATAGACGACGTCTACTCCCAGCGGAGCAAGATCTTTTTCCGTCTGCAGCCAACGCTCATTCCCCTTCCAATCGTCGCCAATAAAAATGGCGTCAAAATGGAGGTCATTCCAAACGACCGTTTTTTTCAGCGTATCGCAAATGCGCACATCATCCACGCAACGCAATTCTTTGATAATTTCGGCACGATCCTTTTCATTCACCACCGGGATCTTATTCTTGTAACGCAAGACCAGAGAATCCGCATTCACCCCGACAATCAATGTTTCGCACTGTTCTTTTGCATGGCGCAAAAGATTCAAATGCCCGATATGGAACATATCGTAAGTGCCTTGCGTATAGCCGAGTTTATACTTTTTCATCTGTTTTCACCAAGAAATGCAACAAAATCACCTGTTGAAAGCCTAATAATAAAAAATAACACAAAATCAAACTTATCGCTTCTTATCAAAAGCCTCATTTGAGCCGTTTACAAAAGCCCGCATTATAAAAAAAGCTATTTTATCGAGACCATTTAGGACTTTGTATTTATGAAAGCAGGGAATCAAAATCCGTCCAAAACCATTATCCTTTACCCTTACGGGGCAAAGCATTTAGGACTTTTGGACGACCTGAAAAGCAATTCCCAGGTTTACCTCCGCTATTCCGAACGCAAGACCCTGCGTTTTCCAGGACTTTCGTTTCTGCGGCGTGTTCACTTTAGTCCTAAACTAAACCGTTTATTGCCGTTGCCGTGCAAACATCTATGGTTCGGCTTTAGCGATATCTTTTCCCTGCTCAAGCAGACAAAGCATATCCTAATTATCGACACGGCTCTTCGAAGCCTCGACGAGAATCTGCTACAAAAGCTTAAAGCCAAAGGTGCTATTCTGGACCTTTACCTGATTAATTCCATGAATGCGGAATCGCCCCGTTTTTTGGAAATCAAACCCAAGCTCTCCTTGGATGTTTGGCACAAAATCTATACCTTTGACCCTGTAGACGCCCAAAAATACGGTTATACATTCCGCGGCTTTGATTACTACTCGAAACAGCCCGTCGCCGTTCCCGAGAACCCGGAATTTGACGCCTATTTTGTCGGCGGGATCAAAGGGAACCGGGAAGGTCTCATCAATCACCTTTACCAAGCGATTTCGAATCACGGCGGAAAATGCGATTTTCACGTTATGGTTTACAAGAACCAAAAATACACGGAAATCGAAGGCATCCACTACATCCAGGGAAATTGGCAGCCGTATTCAAACGTGCTAAACGACCTGGTCAAAAGCAACACGATCATTGAAGTTTTACAGGAAGGTCAAAGCGGAGCCAGTCTGCGCTATTTTGAAGCGGTTTGCTACAACAAAAAGTTGCTGACCAACAATCCGCACATCATCGACTTTCCGTTCTATGACGCTCGATACATGAAGATATTCCACGACGCAAGCGACATCGACTACGACTGGCTCTGCAAGCGAGAACCTGTCGAGTACAATTACCAGGGAGAATTTTCTCCGCGTCGGTTAATCTAGAGCCTAAAATGGATTCCTCACAAGAAAGAAAAAAAATTTTCTCCGGTTTCTTTTGGAAATTTTCTGAAAGAATCTCCGGACAATTGATTTCCTTCGTCATTTCGGTCATTCTCGCCCGAATCCTGATGCCAGAAGACTATGGCGCCGTCGCCATGGTGCAGCTGTTCATCACCTTTGCAAACGTTTTCATCAACAGCGGGCTTGCGACTTCCCTCATTCAAAAAAAGGATGCGGACCAGTTGGACTTTTCCACGATCCTTTATTGCAGCATCCTGTTTTCGGGAGTCCTCTACGCCATCACGTATTTTGCGGCACCGCTGGTGTCCGCATTCTTCCGCATAGAATTGCTCACGCCTGTCATCCGAGTTTATGGACTCATCCTCTTTTTGAACGCCTTCAATTCCATTCAGAGCGCATACGCGTCTCGGCACATGCTGTTCAAGAAGTTCTTCGTTTCTGCGCTTGGCAGTTCTCTCTTGTCGGGCGGCATCGGCATTTTTATGGCGTATCATGGCTTCGGAGTTTGGGCTCTTGTATTCCAGGCCATGTCCAGCACGTTCTTCAACATGCTGATTTTGAATTACACCATCCAATGGCGCCCCAAACTGATGTTCTCTTGGACTCGCGCCAAAGGCCTTTTGAATTTCGGATGGAAAATTCTGTGCGCCGACTTTATCGGAACCGTTTTTAACGAACTGCGCCAAATCATTATCGGACGTTTTTACACACCCGCGGACTTGGCTTTTTACAACCGCGGTAAACATTTTGCCCAGTTGATCGCCCACAACGTGGATTCTACGATGAGTGCGGTTCTCTTCCCCGCCATGGCAAACCACAGCGACAATCCCGAGCAAATCAAATCGATGACCCGCCGAGCCATCTCAACCAGTTCTTACCTGCTTTACTTTTGCATGTGCACTCTCGCCATTGTCGCAGAGCCCCTGATCAAAATTCTCTTGACTGAAAAATGGATTGAATCGGTGTTCTATCTGCAAATGATTTGCCTTGCACACCTGTTCGGCAGCATTTCCATTACCAACATCCAAGCGCTCAAAGCCATCGGGCGAAGCGACGCGGTTCTCAAACTTGAAATCATCAAGAAGCCTGTTTACCTGCTTCTCGTCATCGCCGCCATTCCTCTTGGAGTCAAAGCGATTGTTGTTACGATGCCAATCTATTCCGTCTACGCGCTTTTCGTCAACATGACTCCGAATAAAAAAATTTTGAATTATAGTCGGCTCGAGCAGCTCAGAGATCTCGCTCCTGCGACACTCCTATCGATTGGCATGGCTGCGGTCGTATTCCCGCTTTCGCTCTGGATTTCCAATCCTTACGTACTTCTTTTGACCCAGTGCCTGACCGCCGCTGTTTTCTATGTCGGCATGTCTCATCTGCTCAAAATTGAATCTTACTGCTACTGCAAAAATTTACTTCTGAATAAATTCAAGAAGCGCCAAGAAAAGTAATGAAAAATCTAATTCGTCAAATTTGCACCTATCTATTCCGTTTTTTGCCTTTGCAAAACAAGGTGGTTTTTCGAAACTTCAACGGGAAAGGTCTCGGCGACGACCCCAAATATATTGCACTTGAATTGATGAAATCCTATCCGGATATCAAACTGGTTTGGCTCGCCTCCGACCTGAATACACCGCACCCGCCCCAAATCCAGATTGTCAAGTACCGATCCATTCTCGCCTATTACCACCTAGCGACAGCCAAAGTCTGGGTCAATAACATCAAGCACTCCTCGATGAGCCTCAAAAAACGAAAGGGACAGTTCTACATTCAAACCTGGCACGCTCCTTTCGGCTTAAAAAGGATCGAAGCCGATGCAGAATCCAGTCTGCCCAAAGAATATGTCCAGATGGCTAAAGTCGATGCCGCCCAGACAGACCTGATGTACGCCAACAGCGATTTTCGCCTTCAGATGTACAAGACCAAATTCTGGTACAACGGACCCGTCATCAAAAGCGATTCTCCGCGCATTTCAGTCCTTTTTCAGACGCCCGATTCTAAGATCAAAGCCATCCGTCAAGAATTGCAAATTCCAGAAAATGAAGGAATCGTTTTATACGCTCCTACATTCCGAGCTAATTTTCCCTTTGATTTTCACGCATTTGATTTTCAAAAGATGACGGAATTGTTGGAGACCAAATTCCAAAAACATTTTACCCTACTTTTACGTCTTCATCCAAATGATGCCGCCAAGTTCAAAGACATTTCTTTGCCTCCCAACGTGGTAAATGCATGCAACTACCCAGACATGCAAGAACTCTTGGCCATTTCCGATATTCTGATTACCGATTTTTCTTCGAGCATGTTCGACGTCGCCATGATTCAAAAACCGGTATTCCTTTTTGCAAAGGATTTTGACGACTATCTTTCGCACGAAAGAAACCTTTGCATTCCTCTGCAAGACCTTCCGTTCCCAATCAGTAAAACGGAAGCGGATTTACACCAAAGCATCTTGAATTTTGACCAGACACAGTATAACAGCAAAATACAGGTTTTTTGCACCAAATACGGTGTTCAAGATTCAGGCAATGGGGCGAAATCCATCGCGACGATTATTCACAAAAAAATTACAAAGTCTTAAATACCTATATTTAGATCATATGGACTCCAAGACTCATGCATTTTTGATTCTCGCGCATAACAACCCAGCACATGTCGCTCGGCTTATTAAAAGCCTCGTTTCCCCGAATCATTATTTTTTCGTACACATCGATAAAAAGTCCAAGGAAGATTTTTCGAGTCTTGAAGAGATTCCCAACTGCACCCTGATTAAAAAAAGAGTCAGTTGCAACTGGGGCGGATTTAGCCTTGTCAAGGCAACTCTCCATCTTTTGAAAGAAGCCGACAGTTTCAAACACTTCGACTATTTCCATTTGCTTTCCGGCGCAGATTACTTTTGCTCCACCAACGAAAAGTTTGACGAATTTTTCAATAACACGACCAAAAGCTACCTCGACATCGCAGACGGCACTCCATTTGAGTGGCGTTTAAAGATTTACACTTTCAACGACATCATCAACCGACGCGGCAAATGGAAGAACATCCTTTGGCATACAGACGATATCCAAAAAAGACTTCTTCCCTACATCACCATTCGTAAACCGCTCCAAGAAAAATTTTACTACGGCTCGCAATGGTTTTCGCTCAGCCAAGAAGTCGTGCATTACGTCCTCCATTTTTGCAAGACCCACCGCTCTTTCGTCCGACGATTCTATTTGACCTTTGTTCCAGATGAATCCTTCTTCCACATGATCATCATGAACGGTCCTATGGCAAGTCAAATTGTACCGAACAATTTGCGTTATATCGATTGGACAAGAAAGGTTCCCAAAGAGCCCCTGCCCCGTACACTTCACATCGACGATTACGACGACATTATCCAAAGCAAATGCTTCTTTTGCCGAAAGATTTCCGTCACCCAATCGGCAGCGCTCTTGGATAAACTCGACGAGTTAAGAAGAGAATAAACGCATGGATTCGCCTCTGATTTCTATCATCGTCCCCATTTACAAGGTCGAAGCCTATCTATCTCGTTGCATAGACAGCATCCTCAAGCAATCCTATCGCCATTTGGAAATCATTCTGGTCGATGATGGTTCTCCGGATAACTGTCCCCAAATCTGCGACAATTACGCTGAAAAGGATTCCCGAATCCGAGTGGTGCACAAAAAGAATGGCGGACTTTCCGACGCACGAAATGCGGGGCTCGACATCGCAAACGGGGAATTCATTTCCTTTATCGATTCCGATGATTACATCCATCCGGAAATGATTTCGACGCTCTTCGAACTTTTGAAAAGCAACGACGCGGATATTTCCGTTTGCAATTTCACCCCGTTTACCGAAACAGTTTCGCCCTCTAGCAAAGCGCCAGTCATCCATACACTTTCTGGCAAGGATGCGGCAAAGCGCCTTTATCAAAGCCAATACGCGACGCAAACCGTTGTCGCCTGGGATAAGCTGTACAAACGCAGCCTTTTTGACCATCTCCGATTTGAAGTCGGCAAATTCAACGAAGACGAATTTTTTTCCTATAAAGCTCTTTATGCGGCAAACAAGGTGACATTCACCTCTCAGGAATTATATTACTACTTCATTCGAACGACGGGAATTTCCCAAGCGATCACCGATCCAAGATCCTTGAACGGCCTGGATGCAAAGATGGAAGCCATCCAATTTTACAAGGAAAACGGTTCTACCGATATTTTGCGCAGCGCCGTCCTGAGCTTTTTGAATTTTTCCGCCAAGCGCTACTGCTTTGTAACTCGCCAAAAAGGAAACCATCAAGAATTACTGGATGAAATCCAAAAGCGTCATGCGGCAGTCTATCGCAACAACTCATCCCTCTTGCGTATTTCAGAAAGATTCCGAGCAAGAACATTCTTGTTCTTCCCTCTTTTATATTGGTTCTTCATCAAATACGACAAGGCTAAGCGGAAAATACTTGCGAAATAGGAAAAGAGCATGATTCTTTTATCTCTTGCCGCCTATATCTTCTTTTTCGTTTTAGTCTTTTTTATTCTAAAAGGCTCCCGAGAACAACAACTGATCGCTCTCATTTTTGTAAATGTTTTCTTTTACATCAATGTCACCCTCATCGTAAAGCCGGAGCTGACCCCATTCCAACTTTTGCCCTATCTATTTTTTGGCAAAGAACTGCTGTTCAATTTTCACGAATTCAAAAAGAATTTTCTGAAATTTCCCATTAAATTTGGACTCTTCGCCATTTTTGCAGCTTACTTCATCACTACCTACACCAATGGAGGTGGGGGGCATGACTATTACGAGGTTTTCCGTTACTGCTTTGACAAATACATTCCCATAGTCGCCGTCTTTATTTGCGCGAAAGAAGTGGAAGAGCAAAGAGTCGTTCGCATTCTCTTCACTTTTTTCCTTGTCTATTGCGGCTTCGGTTTCTTCGAATACCTCCTCAACCACAATTACATTCGAGAAGCGATTGCTACCGCGTTCCCTTCCACAAAAGCCAAAGACATGTTTGGACCAGCCGGCATCACCAACGGTTTCGGCACCTCCAGTTGGAGAACGCGCATTTCCATTACGACAAAGCACCCTACGGTTTTGGGAACATTACTTTCCACCATGTTCCTCTTTTCTCTCTCCTACTTGAAGGATGCAAAAGAAAAGTTCAACCTCCATCGTGAAAAAGTCGTTTTGGGCGCTTTACTGATTACGATTCTGCTTTCTGGGTCAAGAACCTCTTTGGGTTGTGTTCTCCTCGGAAGCCTCATCTATTTTACGAATTCCCTTTCCTTCCGAAAAAAATTACTCGCCCTGATTTTATACGGAGTGATGGCGGTCAGCCTATCTTCCTACGCGATAGTCTCGTTTTCGTCTAAAGAAGGTGGCAGTTCTCTTGAGCTTCGCCAACAGCAGTTGCTGTTTACCTTGGTGGAATTCGCCAATAAGCCCTTGTTCGGTCATGGGTTGTATTACACGAACCACTCTATCCTCGCCAATGCGGGCGACAGAGGAAACATGTACTACTCCAAGGAAGAAACTCAAGGTCTTGAATCCATCATATTCTACACCCTCCTCGACATCGGTCTTTTTGGAGCCTTTGCACTCCTGATTTTCTATGGAGAAATTTTCATCACCTTCTTTGTGCAACGAAAAGAGCACCCTCGATTAGCGATGCAAGGAATGCTCGAGACTTCGTTACTCGTTGTATTTTTGATCCTTTCCGGAGAAATCGGCAGAAACACCGAAATGTGTCTTTTGTTCATTGGAACCTCCCTCGGCTTTTTACACCGCGAAGTGCAAGAAACCGCTGAAGCCCAGGCACTCGAAGAAGCCGAAGCTACAGAAGAAGATCCTTCTCTTCTCGAACAATCTGAAGATTTCGAAAACGAATAAAGGAATCCCACCGCGGCGCATAAGAAGGATCGCCGCCTCCGTGAAAGGTGGAAAAATAAAAGCGATCGATCGTCTGATCCGCACGATTGCGCAAGCGAAGCGTATCCACATCCACGACAAGATCCCCATCGAACCAGGTCTGCAAACGCCCATTATCGCGGACAGTAGAACCTTCTACATCATTGAGCGTCACATGCATCACAATCCGATGCCATTTTCCTGTCTCTATCTTTTTACGCTCTTTGGTCCCATTCAGATTCCAAACGATATTGTCTGCGTATTTACGAGCCTGCTTAAAATGGTAAACATACTGGGTCAAAAAGCCGTCTTTTTTCCACATGATCCGGTTACTCCAACCGTCTGCATCTTTCGGTTTATCACCCCCCGTATAACATTTTCCACCGCAAAATCCCGGCAATTTACCGCCCTTTCGAAAGTCGAAGCCATCTTCAAAAAATACTTCGTAAGAGCTCCACAATTCATTTGCCTGTAAATCGTCCAAGGGAAGTGAGAACTGAAGAGCACATCCCGTCTTCCTAGAAGTTCCCACACAACCTTCCGGATATTTTAAGCGCAAAAATGTTCCGCTCGAATCTTCATCCCACGCAGCAAGCGAAGATTTTTCAATCCAAGAATCCACCTTTTGCAAAGCATCCGTTGGAACCGGCAGGCTAGAATACATCAGTTGGGAAAAGAGTAAAATCCAGAGCATGGGAGTTACCTTTTCGAGGCCACATCCTGCAAGAGCTTTTTCCACTGCGGAACGATCTTTTGGATTTCAAAACGATGCGCCGATTCCAAGCAGTTCTTCGCCATTTGAATGCGCTTGTCGGAATCCTGCATCAGTTCGAGAAGACGTTTCGCATACAGCGAAAGATTCCCATACGGAATCAAAAAGCCGTTTTCCCCGTCCGTAATGATGTCCTTTGCAGAAGCATAGCTGCCAAAGGCGAGCGGAACAGCTCCAAACTGCTGCGATTCTGTAAGAGTCAAACCCCAGCCTTCAAAGGAAGACGTCATCATGGCAAGCGATGCTTTTTGATAATAGGGCTGTGGATTCTGACGACCTAAAAATTCCACCCGTTGCAAATTCAACTTCTTCGCCAATTTCTTGTACGCTTGTAGATTTTCCCCTTCGCCGATAATTTTCAAGCGCCAGCCATTCGAAGCCGAATCCGCTTCGACCAAATGCCAAATTTTTAACGCAAGCGAGATTCGCTTACACAAATCCACCATCCGCGAAACGATTACCACTTCCTTTTCTTTGTGGTCTAAGATTTCTGGGTTCGCAATTTCAGGAAAAGACAGGGGGTTTGGAATGGCGCTGATCTTATCTGCAGGCAAGCGAAGAAGTTTCTGAAAATCCGGGGAAATAGAGTTAGAAAGGAGCAGGACTCGTGAAGTTCGCGGCAAAACACCTTCCCACCGCATCAGAAAGCGTTTGATTTCCTTGTAATAAAACAACGGGAAAAAAGCCAATCGAAGAAGGCGCTTCGCTTCGCCGCCAAAACCTTTAAAAGAAGGCGTTGCCGCCACCCGCCAGGACTTTATCCAAGTCGGCGGAGCCGTATGCCAAGCGACAACATAAGGGATTTTCAAATTCTCTTGAGACAGATAACGCGCCACAACGCCGTTATACGCAAGCTGTTGCACGACGACATCAATCGCATGCTCTTCAAAAAACTTCTGGACATCCACAGGGGTTCCGTTTTCAAACAGTTCCGTTCCAGTATCCTGCAAATAAAACGTTTCCCATCCTTCTTCTGCAAGTCCCTGCATTACCGAAGCAGTTACGCGTTCAACGCCTCCTGCAAACGGATCAAACGGCTTATTAAAAACGAACAAAACTTTCATTTCAAAATTTCCTGAATGACTTCAAAATTCCGTTTGCAGTTTTCTGCATCATTGTATTTGAAGAACGAATCAATCCGTTCCGCGTAGCGGTCTTCGAGTTCGCAGTTTCTTTCCAAGTAACCCGCCACTAGGTCCACGGTCTGTTCCACATTCAAACCGACCGGTCCAAAGCCATCGCGGTCCGGATCGAAATAGCCGACGCCCTGATGCCCCGCATGATATTCGTCGCGGTCAAACTGAAAAAGGACAATCGGCTTTTTCATATATGAGAAATCAAACTGGACGCTTGAATAATCGGTAATCATCAAGTCGCAATCGATCATCAGTTTTTGCACGTCAAAATTTTGAAACGATGCGAAAACGGTCTGCTCATTTTGACCCTGAAAATCCGAAAGAAACTTTTGCAATTCAAAGTGCGGATAAAAAATCAACTGGTAGCCATATTGTTTGAGAAGACTTTGCAAACGTGCATTCTGAATCAGTCCGCAAATGTTCTGAAAATACTTGGACGTCTTGAATTTTTCCGCAGAGATTCCCGAAAGGAAATGACGCCACGTCGGCATCAAAAGGATTTTCTTTGACGGGGAATGCTTTAACGGTAAAGCGTCGTAACGTGCAAATCCCACCGTTTTCACCACTTCCGGAGCATGCCCAAAACAGTCAATAATGTATTTCGTTTCGCGATCCGAAACCGTTATAAAAAGATCAAAGTGAACTTTATCTTCATGCAGCCACGGGCCATCTGCCTGGGTAACGCCGTGCTGTAAAAAGATATACTTACCCGTCACAAAGATTTTCTTCAGCAGCTTGACCTTTGCCATGCGCAAAAAAAGATTGTGTTCCGGAGCGCCACCGAAAATGTGAGCGCTGACTTTGGCTTCTGCCGCCAAATAAAGCAGATAATGTTTCCAAGAGCCAAAATCTACCAAGTGATCTGTGGACTCAAAATTCTTACGGTCCGGGGAATCCTTCGAAATGATGTAAAAAGCCTTTACCTGAGGGCATTCTTTTTGCACATAGCGAAACAGGTGCAGCGCGTTATCGCGCGCATCCACGCCGCGTTCGGCAAAGACCCACACATGGGAATATTTTTTCTTCAACCCCAAAAGAGCGATTTTCGCGAGACAGCATTTGAAGAAAATGCAGAGCCATTTCAGGTATTTTCCGATTCCGTTTTTCCGAAGCGATTCTTTAATCATAAAGCGAAAGCCATTCTTGTTTGTGCGATTCCCACGATTTCGTCTGCATATAGGAATATAGCCGATTTCCTTTTTCCGAAAGAGACTCGGCGGTTTCGGCTTTGAGTTTTTCCATGACTTCGCACAATTTCTCTGCATGTTCCGCAGCCGAAGCATAGCGGTAAACAAAAGCGTTTTCCACAATTGCCTTTTCCCCTTGCACGCAACCGATTTCCGGGAGGACCATCGTCTTGTGGTAAGAAAAAGCCATCCACATCGTTCCCGAATTCAAGGAGCTTGAAATATCATACGGGGCAATCAACAAGTCCGACTGTGTCAAATAATCGCCCATGCAATCGTTTTCCACAAAATGGAAATCCGCATAAACGCTCGGAGACGCTTGAACCTTTGCAGAGATTTTTTCCCTGTAAGCTGAATCCTTGCAAGCGCCACAGATCAGCAGGGCAAAGCTCGAATCCGCCAAGTGCGAACGATTAAAGCTTTCGATCAGCAAATCCAAATTTTTATACGGACCTATTTTGCCCGTAAAAAAGATGATCTTCTTGGAAGGATCCATTCCGTATTTTTCTCGAATGTTCACCGTACCGCTGCCGAAGTTTTCAAAATAATCCCCGTGCGGAATGCAGACGACTTTCGACTGATACTTTTCTAGACCCGGAATTTCTCGGAGCGTCGCTTCACATAGGACATGGATCTTATCGCTCCACGCCATCAAAAGCTTCATCAAAATTTGAGAGTATTTTCTGCCGCGCTTTTGATCGTGCGCCACCTTGTTGTGCGCCGTCCAAACGATCTTTTTACGAAACAGCTTAAGGCAAATCAAAAATCCCAAACGGAAAAGAAAGTTGGCGAGGCAGTGGACTTCATTTTTTCCACGCACATTTTCGAGCCAGTTCAAATGGCAAACGCTTGCAGAAAAAAACTTTTTCCACTGTCCGTGAAAAAGTTGATTCACACCGACCGCTTCATTCTGAGACGAAATGGTCCGCGACAAATTTCCTAAGTAAAAATTTTCCTGGGTCTTCGCCTGAGGAAAAAACAAAACTGTTTTCACAAGTGTTCCCCCACTTGATCGGTCAAAGCGTTTCGATATCGTGACGAACAGCTTCAATCAAAGAAGGCGATGCTACAGAACCGATGTGACAAAGAGGTTTCAGATTATCCGTCAAAAGCAGTTCTTTCAACTGTTCTTCATTTTCGACGGTATAAAGATAGCCGAGTTCTTTTAGTTTGTCCGCGGTTGCAATCTGGTGATTGCTCCGATGCTCGTTCAATTCACGACGGCGCGGAAACACGATGATCGGCTTATCCTGGCACAGTGCAGAAATAATCGTACCCATTCCTGCATGGGCCACTATCAAGCGAGCCTTGGCAAAAAGTTCGTTAAATTCCTTGGGTGTCAAAAATTCAACAACCTTCACATGTTGAGGAACATACGAACCCTTCAGAGTCTGAACGACAACTTCTTCTTGAAGAGCAGGCGCAACCGCATCGATCATTTTAATAAAACGATCAAACGGGGCTTGGGTTCCAATCGTACAAAAAATCATTCGACGTCTCCCAACTTGCCAAGGACGTTCCCTGCAAACTTCACTTTACCCACCGCCAAGTGTTCCCACTGGGTATAAACACTATCAATGCCAAGCTTTACAGCATACCTTCCACAGGCGCTGAGCTTCGCCACATTGGCAATCGAGTCTACCCAGATCGTCTTCTTGCGAAAAACATATTTCGCCAAAAGCAGAACCAGAAGACCCGGAGCCGCTCCTGTCGAAAGGGCAACGTAAGGCTTTTCCTTCAGCAGAATCATCAGCACATAAGGGATGCAGAAAAACATTTTCCAAGCGTCCCAACGAGAAAATTCACAAATCGAATAGAATTTTCCATTGACAGATTCCGCCCATTTCGGGTTGGAGCTGACATAGCTGACTTCATAATCAGACGAAAGCCCAGCAGTGATGCGCAACAGCTGAATCCAGTGACCGCCAATCGAAGCGACCGCTAAAATTTTTTTCTTGTTTTTACGAGCATCCGGGTTCATTTGATTTCTCAGACTTTTTCAAAAATTGACGAGCCCAATCCCTGCGAAATCAATCCGCC
>JAILDK010000052.1 GCA_024689485.1 Fibrobacter sp. | reverse complement strand
AGCGGACCGAAAGTCGTCATGGCGACGACTTTGATTCCCGGCAAATATTGAAGAATCGTCCGGCGTTCTTCTTCTAGGAAGCTTGCGTCGCAATTCGGCTCATAGACGATAAGGAGCTTATCAAAAGCCTGCTGATAAGCCTTGCTCTTGCCGATTTCTTTTAAAACCTGGACAAGAGTTTTCCCCTGAGAAATTTCGTAAGTTTGCTGCTGCATTTCTCCTAAAATACACTCGGCAGGAGCGAATGAGCATAACCAAAATGAATTTTGGGCAAAAAGGAGAGAAAATTGAAAGGTTTTATAGAACAAGGTGGGGATAAATTGTTCTATATTTAAGAACGACTAACTTCCTCTTCAAAAGGACAATAAAATGGCAAAAGCTGCTAAAAATTCCAAGAAAAAGGTCGTCCTCGCTTACAGCGGTGGACTTGATACTTCCGTTATTATTCCTTGGCTCAAGGATAACTACGACTGCGAAGTGATCGCTTTCGCTGCTGACCTCGGCCAGGGTGACTTCCCGAGCGAAGCCGCTCTTGAAAAGAAGGCTCTTGCAACGGGCGCTTCCAAGTGCTACGTGCTCGACCTCCGCAAGGAATTCCTCGAAGACTACGTTTGGCCGACCGTTCGCGCTGGTGCGAAGTATGAAGGCACGTATCTCCTCGGCACGTCCTTTGCCCGTCCGCTCATCGCCAAGTATCAGGTGAAGATCGCTCAGATGGAAGGCGCTTATGCTGTGGCTCACGGTGCTACCGGTAAGGGTAACGACCAGGTTCGTTTCGAACTCACCTACGCAGCTCTCGACCCGTCCCTCGAAGTCATCGCTCCGTGGAAGGACCCGAAGTGGGAATTCAACGATCGCGAAGGCATGATCGACTACCTCGACGCTCACAAGATTCCGCACACCGGCATCTCTAAGACGAAAATCTATTCCGAAGACGGTAACCTCTGGCACCTTTCTCACGAAGGTGGCATCCTCGAAGAACCGGATAAGGAACACAAGTATGACATGCTGAAGCACACGAACACCTATGAAAAGGCTCCGAACAAGGCTTCCTATGTCACGATCTCCTTTGACAAGGGTAATCCGGTCGCTCTCGACGGCAAGAAGATGGGTTCTGTGGAACTCCTCGAAAAGTTGAACAAGATCGCTGGCGAAAACGCTTGCGGCTTGATCGACATCGTCGAAGACCGTCTCGTTGGCCTTAAGAGCCGCGGCGTGTACGAAACTCCGGGTGGCACGCTCCTTTACAAGGCTCACGAATGCTTGGAACAGCTCGTTCTCGATAAGGAAACGATGTTCGAAAAGCAGAAGATGGCGATGACCTATGCAAACCTCGTTTACAATGGTCAGTGGTTCACTCCGCTCCGCCAGGCTATGGATGCCTTCATCGCCGAAACCCAGAAGGTGGTTACCGGTGACGTGCGTCTCAAGCTCTACAAGGGCAATGTGATCCCGGCTGGCATGCAGAGCCCGTACAGCTTGTACGATCTCGGCCTCGGCAGCTTCTCCAACGTCGAAATGTACGACCAGAAGGACGCTACCGGCTTCATTCACTGCTTCGGCCTCCCGCTCAAGACGCGCGCTCTCTTGCTCGGCAAGAAGACGAACGTCGAATTCGGCACGGTCAATGTGAAGAAAAAGAAGTAATTGGATCCTTCCAATTTGGAATATAAAAGACCTCGCTTTGGCGAGGTCTTTTTTTTATTTCTTATGTAGCTTAAAAAATTTCTTTACTTTGTAAATAAAATTTCTTGCGATTGCGAAAACCGGAACCTATTTTATTGAAGTGTTAAGAAATTAACCATCCACAATTACCAAGGAGGCTGCATGGATCAGTTATCAACCGAAAAACTTGACCTCGGCCATGTTATCAAGATTACTTTAGCCGCTGCACTTGGCGGTTTCCTCTTTGGCTTCGATTCCTCCGTGATCAACGGTGCGAACGGAGCTCTCAAAGTCCACTTCGCCATGACGGATCACCAGTTGGGTCTTGCCGTTGCACTGTCGCTTATCGGTGCAGCCATCGGTGCCTACTTCGCAGGTCGTTTGGCGGATGCATTCGGCCGTGTCAAATGCATGCTCGCTGCGGCAATCCTCTTCCTCGTGAGCGCAATCGGTTCGGGTATTCCGTTTGGAGTTCCGGACTTTATCATGTGGCGCGTGATCGGCGGTGTGGGTGTCGGTATGGCGAGTATTATCGCTCCGATTTACATTGCGGAAACCGCTCCGGCGCATCTCCGTGGACGTCTTGGCTCCATGCAGCAGATGGCAATCGTGGTCGGTATCTTCATTGCGCTGCTTTCAAACTATTTGATCGTTCAGGTGGCAGGTTCTGCGAACAATCCGATTTTTGGAAGTTTTAAGGCCTGGCAGCTGATGTTCTGGATTGAAATCCTCCCGGCTCTCCTGTACGGTATCGCGGCTCTCCGCCTTCCGGAATCTCCGAGATATTTGATTTCCCAGGGCAAGATTGAAGAAGCGAAGGCGGTCTTTGCAAAGATTAACCCGGATCGTTTGGATGAACACGTGGAAGCGATTCAGAAGTCCTTCGACAATGAAAAGCGCCACCATCTTTCGGACCTTCTCGAAACTCTTTCGAGCGGAAAGAAGCGTATCGCTCCGATCGTCTGGGTGGGCCTTGGCCTTGCCGTGTTGCAGCAGCTCGTCGGTATCAACGTGATTTTCTACTACGGTTCGATGCTCTGGCAGAGCGTGGGCTTTGGTGAAAGCGACGCCTTCCTTTCGAGCTTGATCAACAGTAGCATCAACATGGTGATGACCGTGGTGGCGATTCTCTTGATCGATAAGGTTGGCCGTAAGCCGCTTCTGTTGGTCGGTAGTGTCGGTATGACGATTACTTTGGGAACTTTGGCACTCTGCTTCCTGAATGCGAACCCGGACGGTTCCTTGGGCGGTGGCGCTGTGGTCGCTCTCGTTGCGGCAAACTTCTATGTGGCGTTCTTTGCAGTCACATGGGGACCGGTGATGTGGGTGATGCTCGGCGAAATGTTCAACAACCGTATCCGTGCGGTCGCGATCTCGATCTGCGGCCTTGCACAGTGGTTTGCGAACTTCCTCGTTTCCTGGTCGTTCCCGATCCTTACCGGTCATAACGGTATCGGTGTCGGTCCGACTTACCTGCTTTACACCTCCTTTGCGGCAATCAGTCTTATCTTCGTTGCCAAGTTTGTGCGTGAAACGAACGGTAAGCACTTGGAAGAAATGTAAGCCGATACAGATTCAAATTCAAAAAAGAAGTCCTCGAGAAATCGAGGGCTTTTTTTATAGCTTGCATCTGCGAAGAATGTGCAGTGGATGTGCAATTTATTGGCGTTAAATAAAAACTCCCGCCCCGAAGGGCGAGAGCTTTTAGGTGATGTGAGTGTGTTTAAGAAGAGAGGAAACTAACGTGAAAACTTTTGAATGCAGTAATGGCCTTCGGGATACTGCTCTTGGATGGATTTCCAGGCGGCTTTCCAATTGTTGCTTTGGGCTGTAAAGGTTCCGATTTTTTTACCGCTTAAATCGTAGATGTGGAAAGAAATCTTTTCCGTTTTTGAAACGGAATACTTGGGCTGAATGGCGGCGTGAATTTCCGCAGAGGAACTGGATTCGGCGGAACTGAAAATTTCTGAAGAACTCGAGGATTCCGCGGAACTTGAAGATTCGGCAGAGCTCGATGACATGACGGGCGCACGGCTCGGCAAAAGGGAAAGCATTTTTTCTGCATAGCGCTTGCCCAAAAGTTGGTAACCTTCATTGCTAAAGTGCAAATTGTCGGAACCTCCGGCGCAGCCTGTGGAGCTCACGACGTGTGCTGTCGGAATTTTATTTGGCAGGGCGTTGATTTGGCTGTTGGCGCCTGCGCATTGACCACCCTGTAAAACTTCGCCTGCGAGGAACGGAACCGTGTCAGCAGAAAGTCCGAGATCGTTCAACATATCTTCATAGACTTTTTTGACCGTATAGCCCCAGCTGTCGCTGTAGCCGTCGGTTTCCCCTTGGTGAAAAAGAATGCCCTTGATGACGCCGACTTTTTGAGCTTCTTTGGCGAGGTCAATGATGCGACCGTAGGGATTTCCGCCATAGTCGGCCGCTTTGCTTTGAAGCCAATTTTCGGTTGTGGGAAGGTAAGAGGCGTATTGGTCTTTATCAAAAAGTTTGATGCTTGTTCCGGCGACGGCGACTGGGATTACGCCGATTTTAATGCCCGGAAGGCTGTCTGCCATGGTTTTGCCGAAGTAGTCGGCGGGAGAGAGGCCCGTGTAGCAGTGGAAAAGCGGCGGAATAGCGACAGCCCATTCGCCGAGGGTTCTTCCCATGTTTTGACAGGTCATGGAGGCGAGAACTTGGAAGTTTTCGTTGGGAACTTTATTCGCTTCGATGACTGTCGCTTGGCCTTCCATATTCGACTGGCCAAAGGCTATGTAAATGTGAAAATTCGGGTCAGGCTCGGCAAATACGCTGATTGCGGAAACAGCGAGGGCTGCTCCAAATAAAAACTTTTTCATCCAATCTCTCCTTTTTTGCTTACAAATTATATTGGCAAAATTCAGAAGAGAGATTTGTAAAAAAGATTCCGTTGTTAAATATTAAACAGTAAAAAAAAGCACCCCGAATTTTCGAGGTGCAAAAAAGGAAGTTCGGTGATGGGTTAGAACATGACCGAGAAAATTCCGTTCACAACCTGATGGTCGCCATCGAGATCGCCGATCGAGTAGATGTAGTTCGCCTTGACCATAAACATCTTGGTGAACTTGAAGCTTCCACCGACGCGGAAGTCCATCTGGTAATCGTCTCCGCCGTTATCTTCGCCGTTGATCTTGTCTTCGGTAAATTTCTTGTTGAATTCAAAACCGATCCAAGGAGTCAAACCGAAGGAGAACGAATAATCGAGTTCTGCCTTCAGGCTCATTTGGAGGCCTTCTTCTTTCTTTTGATCGACGCCCATGTAGGTGTATTCATCTTCGAAGAGGTAGTCGAAACCGAGTTCCGAACCGAGGATAATCTCACGGCTAAAGATTTGAATGTATTGGACGGCTGCATAGAATCCAAACGGGTCGTAGCCGCTTGTGACATCTTCGGAAGAAAGCGGAAGATGCACGTCCAAGGCGCCAACGAGAAGCGGAGTGAACGGTCTTGTTTCCATGAACTGGTAACGTGCGCCCACGGTCATACCGGTAAAACCGTCGTTATCGGGGCAGCCCACGGGAAGGTCTTCGCAGTCCTTCAACTCGCTCCAGGCGACATAACCGAGCTTCTGCACGGAAACTTCCAAGTTGTTGATGATGTTGAACTTGACACTGACCGGAAACTGCAGGGTAGAAAAGTCGTCATTCCAAACGTAAACGCCGACGAAGTCGACCTGTCCTTGATGAGCGCTGCCTACAGGAAAATAGTTGTAAGTGGCAAAACTGGCGGATGCGGCCACAGCTGTTGCGAGAAGAATTTTCTTGAACATAGATGCTCCCAGGTAAGATGTTTTTCTTTTAATGTAATAAAGAATTTTCGCAAATGTAAATTTTTTTTTGTCGTGTAAGAAATTATCAATTAACAATTATCAGAGCCTTGGAAGGGATTTTTCTACTGTGGAAGGGAAAATTCTGAGTTTTTTTCAATTAACAATTATCAGAGCATTAGAAGATACTTTTCTACTGCGGAGTGGACCTTCTACAGTAAACGTAATCCTCCCGAGTTATTGTTAATTGATAATTGTTAATTTCCACCGACCGTTCCGAATTTCTTCTGCGGACCCAATAACTAATACCTTATAACTAATTAACAATTAACAATTATCAGAAACTTTGAAGAAATTTTTCTACTGCGGAAGGGAAGTTCTTTTCTGCGGAATTAATAACTGATAACTAATACCTTATAACTAATTAACAATTCACAATTATCAGAGCATTGGAAGATACTTTTCTACTGCGGAGGGGGGGAAGCTCTTTTCCGCGGAACTAATAACTGATAACTAATACCTTATAACTAAAACGTAATCCTCCCGAGTTATTGTTAATTGAAAATTGTTAATTGTAAACAGCTCACTTTCAAAATTAATTATCTTATACTCCACAGCAAAACGTTCAAAATTATGCCCCTTTACACCACCTATAAAGAATTCCTCGCCAAGACTTTTCCCGAATGGAAGCGTGTGCGTAAATTGCCGTTGAATGGGGGAATGAGCTGCCCGAATTTGGACGGTTCCCGGGGAAAGGGCGGTTGCAGTTACTGCAACAATAAGTCTTTTAGCCCAGTCTGGGATAAAGCGGGTGTAGATGTGCAGGAGCAGATTGCGGAGTTTTTGCCGCGGATCCGTCGCAAGTATAAGGATGCGGGAATCCTTGCGTATTTTCAACCGTACACGAATACTTATGCGCCTGTCGATCGTCTGCGCGAAATTTACGAGCCGGCGTTTGCTTCGGATGAAGTCATCGGTGTGGCGATCGGAACGCGTCCGGATTGCGTGCCTTTCGAGGTGATGGAACTTCTCGCTTATGAAAATACGCGGAAAAAAGTGATCCTGGAATTGGGACTTCAGACGGCGAGCGATGCGACGTTAGAGCGTGTCGGTCGCGGTCATACGGTTGCGGATTTCTTGGATGCGGTCAAGCGGGCCCATGCGGCGGGACTGATTGTGACGTCGCACGTGATTCTTGGACTTCCCGGCGAAACGATGGAAGACTTTGAACGGACCGCAGAGACGATCCAAAATTCGGGCGTGAGTGCTGTCAAAATTCATCCGTTGCACATTGTCCGCGGAACGCGTATGGCAGAAGAATTTGCCCGTGGGGAATTTGAACTGCTTTCGTTCGAAGGTTACTGCAATGCCGTGGCGCGGTTTATTCAGATCGTGGGAACGCAGATCGCGATTGAACGCTTCAGCGGCGAGGCGCAGAACGAAACTCTCATCGCTCCGGATTGGAGCGGAGACCGCAACAAGATCGTCGCTCGCGTCGAAGAACTTTTAGCTCAAAATCAGCCCGGTTAAACGACCGTCGCCGCTTTCCAACGGCCGCTCTTCCAGCGCCACAGATTCGCACAGGAACGATAGAATTCATCGCTCGCCATGCCGAGCCAAAGACCGATTAGTCCAAGGTCCAGAACGAAGGCGAGGAAGAGGGCTGTGCCTGCGCCGAGCGTCCACATCATTAAGCTTCCAAAAATCGCGGGGAATTTGGAATCGCCTGCGGCACGGAGAGAACCTGTCAAAATCACGTTTGCCGATTTGAACGGTTGCAGTACGACATCGCACCAAAGGCATGCAGAACCGAGGGCGATGACATCGGGATTGTCGGTGTAAAGGCTCAGCAAATGCGAACCTAAAAGGGCGACGATCAAAGCGATGACAAAACCTGCGGAGCAGCTCGCGATCAGCGATTGGTAGGTTCTGCGGTTCGCTTTTTTGTAATCGTGAGCACCGACAAGATGAGCGACGAGAATTTGGTTGCCGTTGCCAAGTCCCACTCCCAAAATGATGGCGAACATCGCAAAGTTTGCACTAAAGACTCTTGCCGTGACAGCCATGGTTCCGAGGTGCACAACCATTGCGGTAATGAAGACTTGGAACAACTGAAAACTCACCGGTTCTGCTGCCGCCGGGAGACCAATGCGAATCCAGTCTCCGATCACCACGCGGGAACGCTTCATATCGACGCGCTTGGTTTTGTGATGAATCTTGTACTTCAAAACGGCCCAAAGAACGGCGCTGGAAAATGCCCAAGAAAGGGCTGTGGCAAGGGCGACGCCTTCCACGTGCATCTTGGGAAGTCCGAACATGCCGTTCAAAAAGACGATGTTCAAAAGAATGTTGAACGCAATCGTGAGGGAGTTTCCGATCAGGTTCCAGATCGTGAGACCGTGCGTCGCAATCATTGCGGTCAAGGTCGTTTGCAGAGCGCGGAAAACAAATCCAAAACAGACGACTTGCATGAACTGCATCCCGAATTTCGCCGTGTCGCCTGAAAGACCCATGGCGCCAACAATCCAACCGGAAGAGGGGAACACGAGCATCGTCATCGCAATGCCGAGTAAAGCGCTCCCGATGATCACCATGGAAATGGTCGTTCTCGCATGGCTGTTGGCGCTTGCTCCCATGAACTGCGAAGCGATACTTGCGCCCGCCTGCGAAAAGGCTTGGATCGCCATAAAGATCGTGCCGAGAATCGGCATCAAGGCACCGACGCCTGCCGCTGCGCTTTCACTTGTCCGCGAAAGGAACCAACTGTCCATCATCGGCTGGAAAACCCCAATTCCGAAGGTGATGATCAGCGGCCAGGAGAGACTTAAAATGCCACGGTCTTTGACGTTGTCTGCCATAGAGAAATTCCTCGGCGCATATAATAGAAATTGGAGGCTTGGATTTGTAGAGGGGTAGAGGTTCCTCTTGTAAACAAAAAAACGCTCCGCACGGGCGGAGCGTTTCAAGCGTTCAAACAAAGAGATTAGTCTTTGTAGAATTCCTTGACCTTGGCGATGACGTCTTCGAGTTTCACCATCGTCATTTCCTTTTCGGCACGCGGCTTCCATTCGACTTCGCCGTTGGCAAGACCCTTCTTGCCGAGAGCGATGCGGAGCGGAATGCCCCAGAGGTCTGCGTCCTTGAACTTCACGCCGGCGCGTTCGTCGCGGTCGTCCACGAGAACTTCGAAACCTGCATCGGTCAGTTCCTTTTCGAGCTTGTCCGCGATTTCGTTGTCCTTGGTGATGTTCACGATTTCCACCTGGAACGGTGCGATAGCCTTCGGCCAGATCGGTCCAAAGTCATCGTGGGAATTTTCCACGACAGATGCCATGAGACGTCCCACGCCAATGCCGTAGCAGCCCATGATGATCGGTTCGCTCTTGCCGTCCGGGGTGAGGTAGGTGGCGCCCATGCTTTCCGAGAACTTGGTGCCGAGCTTGAAAATGTTTCCGAGTTCGATACCGCGTGTTTCCGAAAGCGGCTTGCCGCACTTCGGGCACTTGCAGCCTTCTTCAGCTTCGGCGATGTCGGCGATCTGGTAGCCGCTCATGTCGCGCTTCGGGTTGAAGTGAACGTAGTGGAAGCCCTTTTCGTTTGCGCCGCAGACGAGATCGTATGCGTTTTCGAGAGCCTTGTCGACGACAACGATCGTATCGTGTGCGCCGATCGGGCTTGCGAATCCCGGAATCATGCCGCACTTTTCAATGAGAGCATCTTCTGCCGGGTAAAGTTCCTTGGCCTTGAGAAGGTTGTGGAGCTTGATTTCCGAAACGTCCAAATTGCCCGGGATCACGCAGGTCACAAGCTTTCCGTTGAAGTCGAAGAACACGCACTTGGCGGTCTGTTCGGCCTTCACGTTCAAGAATTTGCAAAGGTCTTCGATTGTCGAAGCGTTCGGCGTTGCCACCTTTTCGAGAGCGGCGTTGGCGTCGCCCTGGAACGGTTCGCGTTCGAAGGTCGCAATTTCACGGTTTGCCTGATAGCCGCAGTGCTTGCAGAGAATCAGGTAGTCTTCGCCGTTCGGAGTGTCGAGCATGAATTCGTGAGCGACCTTACCGCCCATAATGCCCGTATCCGACTGGACGATTACCGGTTCGATGCCGACCTTGCGGAAAATGTTCTGGTAAGCCTTGTATTCCAGTTCGTAATGCTTGTCCAAATCTTCCTGGGAAGTGTGGAAGCTGTATGCGTCCTTCATCAAGAATTCACGCACGCGAATCAGACCGCCGCGGGCACGCGCTTCATCGCGGTACTTGGTCTTGAACTGATAGAGCATGAACGGGAGCTGCTTGTAGCTCGAAACCACATAGCGCACAAGGTCCGTCATCGCTTCTTCGTGAGTCATCGCAAGGACCATGTTGTGGTTGTTGCGATCCTTGAAGCGGAGGAGTTCTTCGCCAATCGCCGTGTAACGACCCGATTCTCCCCAAAGTTCTGCTGTCTGCACAACCGGAAGATCGACTTCGATACCGTCGATGGAATTCATTTCCTCACGGATCAAGTTTTCAATTTTCTTGAGGACACGGAAGCCCATCGGGAGGTAGCTATAGATACCGGTGGACAGAGGTTTAATGTAACCGCCGCGCATGAGGAAGATATGGCTCGGCATGGTGGCGTCGCTCGGCGTTTCGCGGAGCGTGGTATAAAAGAACTTAGAGAGCTTCATAGTGTCCGATAAATTAGAAAATTTGCTAGTTTATTTGCCAAATTGATATGCCAAGGAGGCATTAGAATGAAGTTACGTTCGATTGCGCTTGTTGCTGCGGCGACCGCTCTTGTTGCCTGCAATACGCAGAAGACAGAAAATGTGAAAGTAAGCCTGAATGACAAGGACGAAGTGAAGATCGCTTACATGCTCGGCACCCAGTTCGGCATGCAGGTTCGAAACATCTCCGATAACCAGCTCGAATTCACGCTGGATGAAGCGACTTTCTCCGCAGCTGTGGACGATGGCTACAAGATGGTCAAGGACACCGCTTTTAAGATCAAGTATTCCGACTCCGTGATGACGGACATCGCCATGATGATGAATAGCCGTGCTCGCGCCCTCCAGGCTGCCAAGATGCCGCTCCCGCCGAAGAAAGATTCGACGGATACCGCAGCCGCTCCGAAGGCTCCGGAAAAGCCGGCTCCGCTGACCGCCGAACAGGCGAGCAACGCATCCTACCTTCTCGGTGTTCAGTTCGGTGCGCAGATCGCTTCGCTCTCCGAACAGTCCGCATTGGACCTCGACGTTGCCACGTTCAAGCAGTCGAT